>JARLJF010000194.1 GCA_031291335.1 Pandoraea sp.
TACTCGGTGAAGACCGACTATGTGTACATGGGGATCGGCATCGTGGTCGGCCTGCTGATCGGCTACATCGTGGTCAAGGTCGGCGGTATTCCGCTCACGTTGGGCAGCGGTGGCGGCGCTCTGCTCGCGGGGTTGGTCTTCGGCTGGCTGCGCGGCAAGCATCCGACCTTCGGTGCGATGCCGCTCGCCGCGAGTTCGCTGCTCAAGGAACTGGGCCTGGCGACCTTCGTGACCTGCGTCGGCCTGTCGGCAGGGGCGCAGGCATGGCAGACGTTGCAGCAAAGCGGTATCTCGATTTTCCTGGCCGGGGTGATCGTCACGATCGTGCCGCTGCTCCTTACCTATGCGTTCGGCCGTTACGTGCTTCGCTATGACAACGTGGCCATTCTGGCCGGTGCGTTGTCGGGCTCGCGCAGTGCGAACCCGGCCTTCGGCGAAATTCTCGACAAGGCCGAGAGCAACGTGCCGACGGTGCCGTTCGCCATTACCTATGCCATCGCCAACGTGCTGCTCACGCTGCTCGGACCGCTGGTGGTATCGCTGACCTGATTTGACTGACTAACGTCACGGCGTCGAAATACTGCGACGCCGTGCAGCACAACGCTCTTGCTTCATTCGCCCGATCGTCCGTCATTTGCCCCCGCAAGACGGAATCGCAATTGGTTGTAAGTGGTTGTTCATGGAGAAATCGCTATGAAATCGAAGGAACTCGACGCACTCGCCAAACTCAGCCCGTTCGAATTCAAGGACACGCTGATCGAACTCGCCCAGGACAATGGCGCGCAGCGCTCGATGCTCAATGCCGGTCGCGGCAACCCGAACTTCCTCGCGCTCGAGCCGCGTCACGGCTTCTTTCAGTTGGGGCTGTTCGCGCTCTCGGAAGCCTCGCGTCAATTCACGTACATGCCGGAAGGCGTGGGCGGTATCCCGCCGGGCAAGGGCGTTGAAGCGCGCTGGCAGGATTTCGCACGCGAGCATCAGCATGAACAGGGCGTGAAATTCCTAGAGAGGTCGATCTCGTACATTCGTGACCAGATGGGACTGAACGTCGAGGACTTCCTCACGGAAATGGTGCACGGCATTCTCGGATGTAATTACCCGGTGCCGGACCGCATGCTGCGCAATACCGAGAAAATCTCCGCGAAGTATCTGCGTCGCGAGATGGTGGGCCGTCATCCGTTCGTGGGCAACTTCGATCTGTTCGCGGTGGAAGGTGGCACGGCCGCCATGACGTACCTGTTCAACACCCTCAAGACCAACCACTTGCTTCAGGCCGGCGACACCATCGCCCTGGGCATGCCGATCTTCACGCCGTACATCGAAATTCCGGAACTGGCCGATTACCAGCTCCACGAAGTGAACCTGAACGCCGATCCGGATCTGGGCTGGCAGTATTCGAAGAAGGAACTCGACAAGCTGCTCGATCCGAAGATCAAGGCGTTCTTCCTGGTGAACCCGAGCAACCCGCCGTCGGTGAAGCTCGACGACGCCTCGCTCGATCATCTGGCCGAGATCGTCAAGAAGCGCCCGGATCTGATCATCCTGACCGACGACGTCTACGGTACGTTCGCCGACGACTTCCGCTCGCTGTTTGCGGTCGCGCCGTACAACACCATCCTCGTCTATTCGTACTCGAAGTACTTCGGGGCGACGGGCTGGCGTCTGGGGGCCATCGCCACGCATGAGAAGAACCTGTTCGACGACAAGATCGCCAAGCTGCCCAAGGCGCAACGCGAAGGGCTCAACGCGCGCTACTCGTCGATCACGACGGAGCCGGAGAAGCTCAAGTTCATCGACCGTCTGGTCGCCGACAGCCGCGCCGTGGCGCTCAACCACACGGCCGGTTTGTCCACGCCCCAGCAGGTGCAAATGGCGCTCTTCTCGCTGTTCTGCCTGATGGACGAGCCGGACGCCTACAAGCACGCCGTGAAGCGCATCATCCGCCGCCGCAAGACCGCGATGTACCGCGCGGCCGGTATTGCGGACGAGACCGGGCCGACGGCCGTCGACTACTACAACATTCTCGATCTCGAGGTGTTGGGCACGAAGATCTACAGCAAGGGCTTCGTGGACTGGTTCATGAAGAACATCGACCCGACGGAAGTGCTGTTCCGTCTGGCCAAGGAAAGCGGCGTGGTGCTGCTGCCGGGTCGCGGCTTCGGCACGCTGCACCCGTCGGGCCGTGTGTCGCTCGCGAACCTCAACGAACCGGACTACATCCAGATCGGCGCGACGGTGCGCAAGCTCATGGATGAGTACAACGAACGCTTCCTCGCTGGCGGCGGCAAGGCCGGCAAGAAGAAGTAAGCCGTACCGGGCATTGCCCGATGATCCGGGTGCCGGGCCTGATGGCGCGGCACCGATTGGCCCCCCCCCTCGATCGTCCCTCCATGGCGATCGACCATTGCCCGGGAATCCGTTTCCCGGGCTTTTTTATGATGTGAAATCGATGAGGGGGCTGGCGCTGTGAAGCGGCGCAAAGTGCGTCGTGGGTCTGCGATCCCGAGGGCAGGGACCTGATCGGCGCGCGCCAATAAAAATGCCCGCACGAGGCGGGCAAAAATCACTACAGGGGAAGTCACGCGATAAGAGTGGCAATCCGTCGAAAGAGTTCCCAACATTCTGTGACTGGCAGCGCGTGACCTGATCGACGTAAAATGAGCCCTTGTCGCTAAAGCACCCCCTCATGTCGGACGCGGCTTACGACGCCGATGGATGACATCAGCGTGGGGTGGGATTTTCAGGTGTCGAATGTCGTCGGTAAAGCCGGTCGTGCGGAGTCGCCTCCTGCTGGCCGCGTGTCTGAGTGCCGGGATACCGGTGGTCGCGCACGCACAATCCATGTTCTCGGACCCCAATCCGCCATGTTTCACTGAGCAGAACGCCGTGTCTTATGGTTTGTGGGATCGCGGACTTGCGCCTCAGTATTTCGTGCCGCCTCCGCCCCCTCCGGCGCCCGCCGTGGTGCAGGACCCGGGTGTCTCGTCGGACCCTATCGCGTTGTTCGCGGGAGACGATCCGAACGCGGTGGCCGCTGCGGTCGACCGCGAGGCCTCTCAGCGGGCTGCGGTTACGGCCGCGGGAAACGGGGGTGAGGCACCCGCTGAAGCGCCGCAGACGGCCTCCGGTGCGCAAGCTTCGAACACCGATCCATCGGCCGTGCCGCCGGGCGCGGAGGGCGCAGCGAGTGCACCGCTGGCCGACGCCTCACCGCCGCCGCCCTCATTGCCCCCATCGCCGCCACTGCCCGCCGCAGACTTTGCTGTCGCGCCTGAGTTGAGCGCCGATGGCACGGCGATTTCCGCCGTCGATCTGGATGCAGCGGCATCAGCGGCATCGGCCGCGAGCGTTCCTCCTGCGCCCGCCCCGGACGTCGCTCCGCCCAACGCCTTTCTCGCGCGGGCCTCGTGTCTGCGTGGCCAGCCGCGCCAGGAGAGCCTTGCGGATCGCAATATCCGGATGTTGATGCGCCGGGGGCTCGTGGTGCGCGATGACCAGTTGCCGCTCGTCGCCACGCGCAGCCGTACGCCGGGCGAGGGGGCCGTCGGCTTTCAGGTCCTCAACGAGCAGCCGTACCAGTTCAACGTCGGCATGAACAACAGCGGCATGACGACCACGGGCAAGATGCAGGGCACGGCGAACCTGTTGATGAACAATCCGCTGGGCATGTACGGCAAGTTCAATACAACGCTGAGTCAGGACTTGCAGAACGCCCGTCGTGACGCGACGAATCGGGATATGACGGCCAATTACTCGTTGCCGATCGACGCCGACTGGACCGTCGGGATCACCGGCAAGACCAACGCGGCCACGGATCAGATCGCCACCGGCACCACGCAGACGCAGACGTTGCAATGGCGCGTGCGCCGCGCGTTCGACTTCACGTCCAACGGCTCGACGGGCCTCGAATTTCGCTACAACCGCAGTCGCACCGAAGATCCGAACGCCCTCCACACCTACGACAGTTACGCCGAGGTTGGCCTGAGCCATACGCACTATCTGGGAACGTCGAAGCTGGATGTATCGGTGATGCAGCGCCTGAATGCGCCGTGGATGCCCGCGTCGAGCGGGCCGCCGGGGTGGTCTTATCGCTTCCAGTCGATCGACGCGAAGCTCACCGTGCCGTTCTGACGAAGTCCATCACGGTATCGAGCGATACCGTTCGCACGAGCGCAGCGGACATGTCCGCGAAGTGCTCACTCTCCCCAAACAGAATCACGGGCTTGCCGTAACGCACGGCGAGCCCGACTTCGTCGCGCGTGCCGTGACTGCCGGGCAGCGCGACGATGACGTCGCTCGAAAGCACGTTGATGTGATTGCGTGAGAGTGTGCCGGCCGGCGCATCGGGCAGATGGCGCGGCAAGGGGCTCACGATGGGCACTTCGACGAATGGATTGGGGTAGCCGGGCAGGGGACGGAACGTCAGCCCCTCGCCGCCCTCATCACCCTTGCCGACGGCTTCGGTCGGCACGATACCGATGCTGCGTCCCACGCGTTGCGGCACGGCGCAGAAGGCCTCGCTAACGCTGCTCATTACGCCCTGTCCACCGCCGGTAAGCAGGTGATACCCCGCCAGCGCGAGCGCGCGGCCGAGCGGTACGGCAAGTTCGGTCCACGGCTGTTTGCCGGAACCCATGACACCGACAGTGTGGGGACGCAGGGGAGTGGTCATATGGGGAGCAGGGCCAGAGCGCTGCTGATGATAAACGAATTTGCGTCGACTCATCGGGCGCAGCCGAGGGCAGAGCGCTGGCTTGGCGAGGCGGGAAGGGGACGACGAGATGCAGCGAGATGCGACTGAATGCGACGGAATGCGGCAAGAGGGAATGCTTGCGGGCAAAAAAAACCCGCCAGGTCGGCGGGTGAGGAAGCAGGCCTCCCACGGGGAAGTGAAAGCCTGATCTCGCGAGGTGTTTGCGAGACCCGTGTAGTATCGTGATCCGGACGTGTGTTGGCTATGGGTTAAGTCCTAAAGTGCGTGTCAGACGCTTTCCAATTCCGTTTCCTATCCTTTCTGACGTCCATGGGGCGATAGATGATCGAATCGACCGAAACCACACCGGCCAGCGCTCCCCAGATCGCGGCCATGCAGACGTTGCGCACGGCGCTGCTCGCACAACACAAGGTGTTGATTGCCAATGATCGTCAGCAATACGAAGCAGTCTTCGGACCGGTGCCGACCGGACGTTTCGTGCAGTTGTTGACGGAAGACGCGTGGTTCCGCTGGCTCGATCCGCTCTCGCGTCTGATCGTCGCCCTGGACGAATGGCTTGAGCAGACGCCACCGCAGGCCGACGCCGGCATTGCGCTGGCCGACGAAGCCGCCAAGCTGTTCCGCAACGCCGACGCGGAGTTCGGCGAGCGTTACCGGCTGGCTTTGCAGCAGGCCCCGGACGCTGTGCTCGGCCAGAGTCAGGTCGTCGCAGCGCTGCGCGGCGTGCCGCAGTCGCCGCCCGATGCAGCGGTTGCAGCGGTTAGGCAGGACCCCGATGCGTCGGCAAACGAGGGGAATGGCGCTTGAGCAGGGAGGGGGCAGACCGTCAAGCCGAATATTTGTTCCGCTGCTGATCGTTTTTTGGGCAAGGCTCTTGACAGCCCCTATTCACGGGGCATTCGAGAAGATGATGGCAGGTTATCCAGTGGGTTATCCACAAAGGGTGTGGACAACTTTTGAGCGTGACCCCACGTCATCGGAATTTCCTGAGCTTCGATGCCTGAGGCGAAGGCTCGCTCGTTTCGTCTGAGAGGGCGAAATCGTCTGGCTCTGTGGGAATCGGTGAGGTTGGCTCTATGTCGATGACGCTGCGGCTGCGACAATACTGCCTTTGCCCCCGTCGGACGGCGCGCTGTGTCAGTCGTTTTCCGACACACTCCTGCTGCATCGATCGACATGACGACCACGCCTATCGTGCTGCTGGTGCTTATCTCTGCACTGATGCACGCCACCTGGAATGCGTTTCTCCACGCAAGTCCCGATCGTCTCTGGCAGGTCGGCATGATGGCCGTGCCGCAGTTGCTCACCGCCTTGGTCGGCATTGTGTGGCTGCCAATGCCACCGATGCAGGTCTGGCCGCTCATCCTCCTCTCCGCTTGTGCACAGGTCGCGTACACGGCGGCGCTCATTCGCGCGTATCGCGTGGGTGAGTTCGGACAAATCTATCCGATTGCGCGTGGCATCTCGCCGTTGTTGATCTCGGGGGCGGCATTGCTGCTCGCCGGGGAATTGCCTCGCTGGATTGCCGTGGCGGGAATTGCGTGCATCTGCACGGGCATTCTGACGCTGGCGTTGCGCGGGCGGCGCCTATCGGGCGATAGCGTGCCTGCGGCGTTGCTCACCGGCGTGTTCATCGCGGCTTACACGATTATCGACGGCTTCGGCGTGCGTCTGTCGAACGGGAACGGCTTCGGCTATATCGCGTGGGCCTATTTGTTCGCGAGCGTGCCGCTCGTGGGGGCGGTGTGGACGTGGCGGGGCGGATGGCGTGGCATGTTTCTCGCACCGCGCCGCCGAGTGACGGAGGCGCTGGGCGCGGGCATCGTGGCGCAGTGCGCGTACGGCATGGTGGTGTTCGCGCTGCAATACCTGCCGAGGGGCGTGGTGTCGGCGCTGCGTGAGTCGAGCGCCATCTTCGCGGTGCTGCTGGGCTGGCTGTTCCTGCGGGAGAAACTCAATGCCCGCCGCCTCGTGGCTTGCAGCCTCGTGGTCGGCGGCGCGGTACTCATCAAGTTGGGCGCTTAGCGATATTGGCGGCTGCCCGCGATACGGCTTAGCTTCGCGGCCAGAGTTCGGCGCGGTGTGCGGTGATCGCCGCCACGACGATCTCGCGCATGCCGTGCCCGTCGGTGGTCTCGAGATGTTCCAGGATCGTCATGCGCATGCGCGGGGCCCAGAAGCGTCGCAGGTGGCCTGCAATGTTCTCGAGCGCTTCGCCACGGTCGGGCATCGTCTCGAAGAAGTCCCCGATCTGATTGGCCATCTTGACCAGGTTGTCGGTGTCCATGATCTGTTCTGTCCCCTGAAATCGTTCTCTGTCGGTGTGATGCCGTGTGGTGGCCTGCGCCAGTGCACTGCTGCACTACTATGTTCGGTGGCCAATCTCGCGTCCGCCGCACTGTCTTCTGGCAATAGACGGTGAAGCCCGCCGGCGTATTCCGGCGCTGGACGCGGATTGTCCGTCGCCGCGCGCCCCTTCGAAGCGGCGCGCGTTCTTTCCTTTGACGACTTAGCTCGCGCTCGCTTCCGTCGCGCTGGCGTGTCCGAGGAACGCTTCCTGCTGACGGTTGAAGTCCGAGTACTGACGTTGCCATTCCGAGGGCTGAGCCACCGGCGAGACCTGCACCGCCGTTACCTTGTACTCAGGGCAGTTCGTCGCCCAGTCCGAGTTGTCCGTGGTGATGACGTTCGCGCCCGACTCCGGGAAGTGGAACGTCGTGTACACCACACCCGGCTGCATGCGCTCGCTCACCACGGCGCGCAACACCGTCTCACCTGCACGACTCTGGATGCCGACCCAGTCGCCGTCCTTCACGCCGCGCTCTTCTGCGTCGTGAGGATGGATCTCGAGGCGGTCCTCGTCGTGCCAGTAGTTGTTATCCGTGCGACGCGTCTGCGCGCCCACGTTGTACTGAGACAGAATCCGGCCGGTCGTGAGGATGAGCGGGAAGCGGCGCGTGACCTTTTCATCGGTCGGCACGTATTGCGTGATGAGGAATTTGCCCTTGCCGCGCACGAACTCGTCGATATGCATGACGGGCGTGCCTTCCGGCGCTTCTTCGTTACACGGCCACTGCACGCTGCCCATCCGGTCGAGTTTCTCGTAGCTCACGCCCGTGAACGTCGGCGTGAGACGCGCGATCTCGTCCATGATCTCCGACGGGTGCGAGTAGTTCATCTCGTAGCCCAGACGCTTGGCCAGTTGAATCGTCACTTCCCAGTCGGCATAACCGGCGCGCGGCGGCATGACCTGACGCACGCGCGAGATGCGACGCTCGGCGTTGGTGAACGTGCCGTCCTTTTCGAGGAACGACGAGCCCGGCAGCAGTACGTGCGCAAACTTCGCGGTTTCGTTCAGGAAGATGTCCTGCACGACGATGCATTCCATCTGCTCGAGCGCATGGGTCACGTGCTGCGTGTTCGGGTCGGACTGAACGATGTCTTCTCCCTGGCAGTACAGACCCATGAAGGTGCCGGCGAGGGCGGCGTCGAACATGTTCGGGATACGCAGCCCCGGTTCGGATTGCAGCTCCACGCCCCATTCGGCTTCGAACAGTGCGCGCGCGGCCGAGTCCGACACGTGACGATAGCCCGGCAGTTCGTGCGGGAACGCACCCATGTCGCACGAGCCTTGCACGTTGTTCTGACCCCGCAACGGGTTCACGCCCACGCCTTCGCGGCCGATGTTGCCGGTCACCATGGCGAGGTTGGCGATGCCGATCACGGTCGTGGAGCCTTGTGCATGCTCCGTCACGCCCAGACCGTAGTAGATCGCAGCGTTGCCGCCCGTGGCGTACAGGCGTGCCGCACTGCGCACGAGATGTGCGGGCACACCGGTGTGCGCTTCGGTCGCTTCGGGCGAGTTCTCGGCGCGGGTGATGAATTCACGCCATTGCTCGAACGCGCGGTCTTCGCAGCGCTCGGCGATGAACGCGTCGGCCATCAGCCCTTCCGTCACGATGACGTGCGCAATGGCGTTGACCATTGCCACGTTCGTGCCCGGGCGCAGTTGCAGGTGATAGTCGGCCTTCACGTGCGGGCTCTTCACCAGATCGATGCGACGCGGGTCGATCACGATCAGCTTGGCGCCTTCGCGCAGGCGCTTCTTCATGCGCGAGCCGAACACCGGGTGACCGTCGGTCGGGTTCGCACCCATCACGAGCACCACGTCCGACTGTTCGACCGACTTGAACGTCTGCGTGCCGGCCGATTCGCCGAGCGTCGCCTTCAGGCCATAGCCGGTCGGCGAGTGGCACACCCGTGCGCACGTATCGACGTTGTTGTTGCCGAAGGCGGCACGCACGAGCTTCTGGACCAGATAGTCTTCTTCGTTCGTGCAGCGCGAGGACACCAGGCCGCCGATCGAGTCGCGGCCATACTTGGCCTGAATGCGCTTGAATTCCGACGCCGCATAGTCAAGCGCCTCGTCCCACGACACTTCTTGCCACGGATCGCTGATCTTCTTGCGAATCTTCGGCGTCAGGATACGGTCCTTGTGCGTGGCGTAACCCCAGGCAAAGCGGCCCTTCACGCAGGCATGGCCTTCGTTGGCCTGACCGTCCTTGTGCGGCACCATGCGCACGACTTCGTTACCCTTCATCTCCGCCTTGAACGAGCAACCCACGCCGCAGTAGGCGCAGGTGGTGATCTTGGCGTGCTCGGCCTGACCGAGATGGATGACCGACTTTTCCTGCAGCGTCGCGGTCGGGCAAGCGGCCACGCAGGCCCCGCACGACACGCATTCCGACTCCATGAACGGCTGATCCTGACCCGGCGAGACGCGTGCTTCAAAGCCACGGCCCGAGATCGTCAGCGCGAACGTGCCTTGCGTTTCCTCGCAGGCGCGCACGCAGCGGTTGCAGACGATGCACTTCGAGGCGTCGTAGGTGAAGTAGGGGTTCGACTCGTCCTTCTCGGTGTCGAAGTGATTGGCGCCGTCGAAGCCGTAGCGCACTTCGCGCAGGCCCGTCACGCCGGCCATGTCTTGCAGTTCGCAGTCGCCGTTGGCCGCGCACGTCAGGCAATCGAGCGGGTGATCGGAGATGTACAACTCCATCACGCCCTTGCGCAGCTCCTGCAGCTTCGGCGATTGCGTGCGCACTTTCATGCCGGGCTCGACCGGTGTCGTGCACGACGCGGGGAAGCCGCGACGGCCTTCGATCTCGACGAGGCAGAGGCGGCACGAGCCGAACGGCTCGAGCGAGTCGGTAGCGCACAGCTTGGGCACATTCACGCCGCCTTCGGAGGCGGCGCGCATGATCGACGTGCCCGCGGGCACCGTGACCTGTTCGCCGTCGATCTCCAGCGTGACTTCCTTCGTCGATTCGCGGCGCGGGGTGCCGTAATCCTTTTCAAACATCGGGTCCATCATGGTGGGCACTCTCCTAGGCGGCCTTGGTCGGCAGATTCGACGGTTCGGCCGCGCCGAAGTCTTCGGGGAAATGGTTCAGCGCAGACAGCACGGGGTAGGGCGTCATGCCGCCCATGGCGCACAGCGAGCCCGCGAGCATCGTGTCGCACAGGTCGCGCAGCAGCTTGATCTGCTTGGGACGGTCGCGCCCGTCGATGATCCGGTCCATCACTTCGACGCCGCGCGTCGAGCCGATACGGCACGGCGTGCACTTGCCGCATGATTCGATGGTGCAGAACTCCATCGCATAACGGGCGAGCTTGGCCAGGTCGACGGTGTCGTCATGCGCCACGATGCCGCCGTGACCGAGCACGGCCCAGTGAGCGGCGAACGCTTCATAGTCGAGCGGCGTGTCCCATTGCGACTCGGGCAGATACGAGCCGAGCGGGCCGCCGACCTGCACGGCGCGCAGCGCACGGCCGGTGATCGCACCACCGCCGTAGTCGTACAGGATTTCGCGCAGCGTCACGCCGAAGGCCTTCTCGATGAGACCGCCATATTTGATGTTGCCCGCGAGTTGGATGGGCAGCGTGCCGCGCGAGCGTCCCATGCCGAAGTTCTTGTAGAAGTCGGCACCGCGATCCATGATGATCGGCACCGAGGCGAGCGAGATCACGTTGTTGATGACCGTCGGCAGGCCGAAAAGACCTTCGATGGCGGGCAATGGCGGCTTGGCGCGCACCACACCACGCTTGCCTTCGAGGCTTTCGAGCAGTGCGGTTTCTTCGCCGCAGACATAGGCGCCCGCGGCCTTGCGCACTTCCAGATGGAACGCGTGGCCGGAGCCCAGAATGTTCTCGCCGAGGTAGCCCGCCTTGTTGGCGCCCGCGATGGCCTCGCGCAGCACGTCGATGGAATGCGGATACTCGCTGCGCACGTAGATGTAGCCGCGCGTGGCGCCCACGGCGATGCCGGCGATTGTCATGCCTTCGACGAGGACGAGCGGATCGCCTTCCATCAGCATGCGGTCGGCGAACGTGCCCGAATCGCCTTCGTCGGCGTTACAGACGATGTACTTCTGTGCGGCGGGCGTGTTCAGCACCGTCTTCCATTTGATGCCGGTCGGGAACGCTGCGCCGCCACGACCGCGCAGGCCGGACTCGGTCACTTGCGTGACGATGGCTGCGCCGTCGAGCGCGAGCGCGTTGCGCAGGCCGCGATAGCCGTCGTGCGCCACGTAGTCGTCGACCGAAACGGGATCGGTGATGCCTACGCGAGCGAACGTCAACCGTTCCTGCTTCTTGAAATACGGGATCTCTTCGGTCAATCCGAGCGCGAGCGGATGATCGCCGCCAGCTGTGACGTTCGCGTCGAACAGACCGGGTACGTCGTCGACGTCGACCGGGCCATAGGCGACACGGCCCGCGGGCGTCACGACTTCGAGCAACGGTTCGAGCCAGAGCATGCCGCGTGTGCCGTTGCGCACCAGCTCGATATCAATGCCACGCTGGGCGGCTTGTGCGGTGATCGCGTCGGCGACTTCGTCGGCGCCAAGCGCCAGAGCGGCGGAGTCACGCGGCAGATAGAGTCGCACCTTGCCGGCCGCGCCAGCCGTGGAGGGAGTCTTGGCGGAAGTGGGGGACTGGCTCATGCGGCATCCTTGGCGCGGGCGACCAGACGGTCGAATTTCTCGGGCGTGACACGCGCGTGCAGTTTGTCGTCGATCGTGATGGCGGGCGACGTCGCACATTGACCGAGGCAGAAGACCGGTTCGAGGGCGACATCACCGCTATGGCTGTGCATGGCGCAGCCCAGCACACGTTCCGCGTGCGCGACGAGTGCGTCGGCGCCCATGCTCTGACATGCCTCGGCACGGCAGATCTGTACGACGTGACGCGGCGGCGCGCTGGTGCGGAAGTGGTGATAGAACGTGATCACGCCATGCACTTCGGCGCGAGAGAGATTGAGGGCGTTGGCGATGACAGGCACGGCATCCGGGGGTACGTAGCCGAAAGCTTCCTGAATGTCATGGAGGATCGGCAGAAGGGGGCCTTCCTGAGCCGCATGAGCATCCAGAATCGCTTGCACCGTCGCGATGGAAAAAGCCTCGCGCATGGCTGTTGTCTCCTGTTTGGCACACCGTGGGGACTGTGCGCCTGAGGGTATGGGTTATCTGTTTTTGTCTTGCCCCGGGGCGAGAGACCCAATGGTCACCTCCGGCGACGCTGCTCGGGTCTAGCGATCAGCGCGGCGCCGGAAGAGCGTGCGGCACATAGCCCCCACCATATGCCGCACGGGCTCGGCCTCTCGCCCGTTGCTTACTTCCGTTAACCTTCGTCAACTCTTGGGTACTGCGACTCGAAACCGCGTGCCGCTCATCGACATACCCGGTCAATGGCGGCGCTGCGTCCTCCGCTTCCCGGCAACTCGATAGGCCGCTGCGGTCAGTGGCGAAGCATCAGTATGTGAAACACGATATATGATATACGGTATACGTGCAATAGCGAAAAGCCCGGTTTGGCAGGCTCGTTTACCCGAACCAGATTGAGCGATGCAGGGGGATCGGAGGGGCGCCGGTTTGTGCTGACGCCGGGCGGGAAGCCGAGGGGAAGGGCAAAGAAAAAAGCCAGTGACATTCGCATGTCGCTGGCTTTTTGACTGGCTGCTGCGTACGTTGCCGGACGCGGCACAGGTGCTGCGATTACTCGAGGAAGTCGCAGTGCTCTTCGACGAAGGCGGCGAGGCCCAGCGTGTGATCGCGTGCGAGTTTCTCGGCGAGTTCCGTATCGCGCTTTTCGAGGGCGGTGATGATCTTCAGGTGATCGACAATCGAGCGAGCTGCCCGGTCGTTCTGAGCAATCGTCACCTTGCGGATGGCGCGCACGTGAATGAACAGGTTCTTGATCGTATTGGCAATGGCCTGGGAGCCGCCAAGATTGATCAGCGCCTGATGGAAGTCGATGTTCGCGTCCGAATATTCTTCAATATGATCGGTCGGCGGCGCATTGACGAACTCGTCGAACAGATGGCGCAGCTTGGCGATCTCTTCATCGCTCGCATGCAACGTGGCCAGTCGCGCGGACATCCCTTCGAGGGCGGCCCACATCTGGATCATCTCAACGATTTCACGCTTGGTCTTGCGGATGATGAAAATGCCCCGGCGCGGCACCGTACGCAAGAAGCCTTCCTGTTCCAGCAGGGTCATGGCCTCGCGAATCGGCGTGCGCGAAACGCCAAGCACCTGGATGAGCTGACGCTCGTCCAGGCGAATTTCTTCCTTCTGGTTATAGATATCGGCATCGGCGATGGCTTTTTTCAGCAGCGCATACGCCTGATTGCGAAAACTCGTGGTGGTGTCGATCGGCTCCAGCGCGAGCGGAGTCACGCGCGCCGGAGTTGGGGTGATCAGGGACATGCAATAGTCTCCTAGGTATTACGGCCCCTTCAGAGGCGCAATGCTTGCTGCCCCACGATGGTTGCCGGCTTGGTGACGAGTTTACCCGATTCGTTTGCCTGCGTGGTTTCCGCCAGGTACGCGAAACGGCCGTTCGTTTCGGCCTTTTCGAGCATCGAGGCCGGCAGCGCGACGAACAGATGAACCATCGCAACACCAGCGGCAAGTGCGGAAGCAAGGGCGAGCAAAGTAAGCGCAGCGACTAACATGGTGACACTCCTGATAAATGTTTAACGGTCGTAATGTGGGGGAGAACTTGCTTTGCATTGTATGTCGCGGCGCAGCAAGTCTCAAGATATACCACATATCGAATATCAAAATTTATCGTTTTTCGGGACGTTCTGGGCGTCACCTCACGTCACAACATCCATCCGCTGCCCGGATTTGTCTCTTTTTTCGATAGTGTTCTGTGGGTTGATGATGGTGATGCACCTCCTGGGATGTCCGTCTGGCTTGCATTAGTGCGGATTTCGGGACGCACATGGCGTGCTGGGTTTTCGGGGGAAGCCGTAATGCATTCAGGGTGAGGCTGATGAACGTTATTGCGTTGCCGCGAAACCACATCCGGTATTGCATGCATCGACCGGACAAGCCGCGCGTTTCCGGCAAAAAATCGGCCGCGACCGGAGATCCGGCGGCGGCACGTTTGAGCGACTGCGGAGCTGGGCGGCAGCGCGATTCATGCAACCAGCGGCGCCGCTTCTTCTTGCTCTCTCTATATAGATAGGACTGAATCGGGCGGGGCACATCTGAGTGCCCCGCTTTGCGCCGTCACGAAGCCGCTGCACCCAACCGGGTCCAGCGGTGGAGAACGGTAACGGTAACGGCAACGATCACTCAGGCCGCCTTGGCCAAACGCTCCTGCGCGGCGGCGACGGCGTCGGGTTGCGTCATGAATTCGCGCTGCTGGATCAGGGCGAGCACGATATCGAGCGTCGGTGTCGGCATGCCTGCGAGACGTCCCATCTCTTGCACCACCGAGACGAGCGGATCGATCTCCATCGCACGGCCGCGCTCCAGATCCTGGAGCATCGACGTCTTGTGCGCACCGACAGCACCCGCACCATTGATACGACGCTCGACGTCGACGCGGAAATGCACGCCGAACTTGTCGCCGATCGCCTTGGCTTCGAGCATCATGGCGCGCGCAATGGCCCGCGTTCCCGGATCGCTGGCAATGATGTCGAGTGTGCCGTGTGTGAGTGCCGAAATCGGGTTGAAGCAGAGATTGCCCCAGAGCTTGAGCCAGATCTCGTCACGGATATTCTCGCGGATCGGGGCGTCGAGCCCGCCGGCGATCATCAACTGCGAGAGCTTCTCCACGCGTTCGGTACGCTCGCCGCTGGCTTCTCCCAGCGGAAACTTGTTGCCGTAGACATGCTGGATCACGCCCGGCGCGACCACTTCGGTGGCCGGATAGACCACGCAGCCGATGGCGCGCTCGGGCCCGAGCTGACGCCACTGACGGCCACCCGGGTCGATGCTTTCGAGCGTCGAGCCTTCGAGCGCGCCGCCGTGCTTATAGAAGTACCAGTAGGGAATGCCATTCACGGCCGTGACGACGGCCGTGTTCGGGCCGATCAGCGGCTGCATCGCGTCGAGTACCGAGGGGACCGAGTGCGCTTTCAGGGCGATGATCACGTAATCCTGCGGGCCCAGTTCGCGCGGATCGTCCGTGCAACGCAACTGGGCGACGCGTTCCTCGCCATCGATCAGCAGCTTGAGTCCGTGCTCGCGCATGGCGGCCAGATGCGGGCCACGCGCCACCAGACTGACATCGGCTCCGGCGTGTGCAAGTTGCACGCCGAGATAGCCACCGATGGCCCCTGCGCCATAGATGCAAATCTTCATGAAGTCTCTCCCTCCAAAGGTCAATCGAAACCTGGGCCTGGTACTGGCCATTTATTTTTCTAATACCAAATGTTGTATATCGTATATCACAAGGAGGGGAGCGCCAAGCATTCTCAGGACGATTGCCGTCATGGTTTCCCCGCAGACACCCGAAAAGCCGGGGGCTCGATGTGTGAGCGTGACCGGCATAAAGGGCGTCGCCGAAAACGCTTTTAGCGTGCGGCGAGTGAATTATTACGGTGTGTTACAGAAGTGCTCTGGTGCCAGGGGAATGAACGTCTTGTGAAAAAAATTAACACAAATATCGCCTTGTGCTGGTTTTAAAAAATACCAAGGAGCCCGATATAAAAGGGCTGAGCGCCTTATCTGGCAGGCTTCGCGGATCAGGTTAACTCCTTAGTGTTTTCGCATTGCGTTGTTGCGCCGCTCCGTCCTACAGTGGCGTTACTGTATCTAGCCGCCACTTAGGACAGTGCCTCGCGTGCCGTAGTTGTTTTCGCTGCAATGGACGAAAACGACTTCGGCACGCGAGGGGGAAAGCGAGGACAGCGATAAATTAGTGTTGACTTATATCTGATATATCGTATATTTCGTTCGGTATATTTACGGGAAAGGCAATCGATTCCCGTGAGCATCAGAGACCAAGTCGACGAGGCGAAGACCTCGTAAAGCATACCCAGGGGGCACAGACCCCATCCGGAAGGTGTTGTTGTTGTGAAGCTGCCAAACAACTGGAAACCGATGGAGGAGGTACAAGTGGAGACGACAAATCAACACGGCAAACAATCCGTGTTCGCGAGCCCTTGGGTTCAGCTCGTGTTCGGCGTGATTTGCATGGCGATGATCGCCAACTTGCAGTACGGGTGGACGCTGTTCGTCAACCCGATCGATGAAAAGTATCACTGGGGCCGTACGGCCATTCAGGTGGCATTCACGATTTTCGTCGTGACCGAAACCTGGCTGGTGCCGATCGAAGGGTATCTGGTCGACAAGTTCGGTCCGCGCCCGGTGGTGGTCGGGGGTGGTCTGTTGTGCGGGATTGCCTGGGCGATGAATGCCTATGCGTCCTCGCTGCCGATGCTGTATTTCGCAGCGGCGGTGGGTGGCGTGGGCGCCGGTGCGGTGTATGGCACCTGCGTGGGTAACGCACTGAAGTGGTTCCCGGATCGTCGGGGTCTTGCCGCGGGCATTACTGCTGCCGGTTTCGGCGCCGGTTCGGCACTGACCGTGGTACCGATCGCCAACATGATCAAGTCCAGCGGCTATGAGAGCACCTTCCTGACCTTCGGTCTGGGGCAGGGGATCATCGTGCTGGTGCTGGGTCTGGCGCTCGCCAGCCCGCCTGCATCGATCGAAGCACTCAAGAAGCTGGCCCCCGGGGCGATGCGCTACAACGCCAAGCCGACGGAAGTCATGCGCTCCCCGGTGTTCTGGCTGATGTATCTGATGTTCGTGCTGATGGCCGCTGGCGGTCTGATGGCAACGGCACAGCTCGGCCCGATCGCCAAGGACTACGGTCTGGATCAGGCACCTGTCTCGCTTCTCGGTCTCACACTGCCCGCACTCACCTTCGCACTGGCCATCGACCGTGTGCTCAACGGGGTGACGCGTCCGGTGTTCGGCTGGATTTCGGACAAGATCGGCCGGGAAAACACGATGTTCATCGCCTTCGCGATGGAAGCCGTGGGGATCTACGCGCTGGCGAAGTATGGCCAGCACCCGGTGGCCTTCGTGCTGCTGACCGGCCTGGTGTTCTTCGCCTGGGGTGAGATCTACAGCTTGTTCCCGGCGACCTGCGCCGACACGTATGGCTCGAAGTATGCCGCCACCAATGCGGGGATGCTGTACACCGCGAAGGGGACCGCCGCTTTGCTGGTGCCCTTCTCAAGTGTCATCACCTCGATGACGGGTAGCTGGCAGGCCGTGTTCATGGTCGCTTGCGGCATGAATGCCTTCGCTGCCTTCCTTGCCTTGTTCGTCCTCAAGCCGATGCGTGCCCGCCTGGCGCAACGTTATGCGAGTGACTACAAGGAGCAAGCCAGTGAGCCGGTCGTGAAAGCTGCGGATCTGAGCCGCAGCACCACGTAACGCGCACTGATGAAGTGAAGAAGCAGACTGGCTGGCTTGATTAGAGAAATGTTTGACCGGCGTGCAATCCGTGCCCTCGCGGGCCCGGTTGCACGACCGGATGAGCAAGTAGAGAAGCAGTACAGGAATACCCACTAATCGTCAGACAAGACGACGCAACACTGAAACCGGAAAAATTGGAGGAGAGAATTATGTCCATTGCGATGACCGTGCCAGTCGGCAAGGCGGAAAACGACACCGCGGGCGACACGCTCAAAGACACCAGCCGACACGCGAACATCGTGTCCGAGGCAGAAACGACGGATGGCTTCCATCTGGTCATCGATGCCCTGAAAGCGAACGACATCGACACCATCTTCGGTCTGGTGGGGATTCCCATCACCGATCTGGCTCGCCTCGCGCAAGCCGAAGGCATGCGTTTCATCGGCTTCCGCCATGAACAGCATGCAGGCCACGCGGCCGCGATCGCCGGCTTCATGACGCAAAAGCCCGGCATCTGCCTGACCGTTTCGGCACCTGGCTTCCTGAATGGCCTGACCGCACTCGCCAACGCGACCACCAACTGCTTCCCGATGATTCTGATCAGCGGCTCGAGCGAGCGTGAGATCGTCGATCTGCAGCAGGGCGACTACGAAGAGATGGATCAACTCAATGCGGCCAAGCCGTATTGCAAGGCGGCCTATCGCGTGCTGCACGCCGAAGACATCGGCGTTGGCCTGGCCCGCGCCATCCGTGCCGCCGTGTCCGGCCGTCCGGGCGGTGTCTATCTGGATCTGCCGGCCAAGCTGCTGGCGCAGACCATCGACGCACAAAAGGCGAAGGACTCGCTGATTCGCGTGATCGACGCCGCACCGCGTCAGATCCCGGCGCCGGATGCCGTCCAGCGCGCACTCGACGTCATCAAGGGCGCCAAGCGTCCGCTGATTCTGCTGGGCAAGGGCGCCGCCTATGCGCAGGCCGACGCCGACATCCGTGCTCTCATCGAGAAGACCGGCATTCCGTATCTGCCGATGTCGATGGCCAAGGGCCTGCTGCCCGACACGCATGAGCAATCGGCATCGGCCGCGCGCTCGTTCGTGCTGCAAGAAGCCGACGTCGTCGTGCTGATCGGCGCGCGCCTGAACTGGCTGCTCGCTCACGGCAAGGGCAAGACGTGGGGCTCGGCACCGAAGAAGTTCGTCCAGATCGACATCTCGCCGACGGAAATCGACAGCAACGTCGCGATTGCCGCACCGGTCATCGGTGATATTGGCTCGTGCGTGTCGGCACTGCTCGCCGGTGTGGACAGCAAGTTCGGCAAGCCCTCCACCGAATGGACGGGCGCCATTGCAGAGCGCAAGAGCAAGAACCTGGCCAAGATGGCGGCAACGCTTGCCCAGAACCCGTCGCCGATGAACTTCCACAGCGCACTCGGCGCGATTCGCGATGTGCTCAAGCAGCATCCGGACATCAACCTCGTCAACGAAGGCGCGAACACGCTCGACTACGCCCGCGCCATCATCGACCAGTACCAACCGCGCAAGCGCTTCGACTCGGGTACCTGGGGCGTGATGGGCATCGGCATGGGCTTCGCCATCGGCGCTGCCGTGACGAGCGGCCAGCCGGTTGTCGCCATCGAAGGCGACAGCGCGTTCGGCTTCAGCGGTATGGAACTCGAAACCATCTGCCGTTACGAGCTGCCGATCACCACCATCATCTTCAACAACAACGGCGTTTATCGCGGCACCGATGTCAATCCGACGGGCGGCAAGGACGTGGCGCCGACCGTGTTCGTGAAGGGCGCGCGCTACGACAAGATGATCGAAGCCTTCGGCGGCATTGGCTACAACGTCACCACGCCGCAAGAGCTGACGAAGGCGCTGCAGGAAGCCATCGCGGCAGGCAAGCCGGCCCTCATCAATGCCGTCATCGACGAAGCTGCGGGCACCGAAAGCGGCCGTCTGACGAACCTGAATCCGCAAAGCGCGGCGATGAAAAAGTAATCCGAGTCAATCAAGGAGACATGACATGAGCAAACCCCTCGAAGGCATCAAGATCATCGACTTCACGCACGTGCAAGCCGGCCCTGCCTGTACTCAGTTGCTGGCCTGGTTCGGTGCGGACGTCATCAAGGTGGAGCGCCCGGGCTCGGGCGACGTCACGCGTAACCAACTGCGCGACATCCCCGACGCCGATGCCTTGTACTTCACCATGCTCAACAGCAACAAGCGCTCGTTGACGCTGGACACGAAGACGCCGGAAGGCAAGGAAGTGCTCGAGAAGCTGGTGAAGGAATCGGACGTGCTCGTCGAGAACTTCGCGCCGGGCGCCCTCGATCGCATGGGCTTCACGTGGGAGCGTCTGAACGAACTGAACCCGAAGCTCATCGTGGCATCGGTCAAGGGCTTCTCGGACGGCCACCACTACGATGACCTGAAGGTCTATGAGAACGTGGCGCAGTGCGCTGGCGGTGCCGCCTCGACGACGGGTTTCTGGGACGGCCCCCCGACGGTGTCGGCCGCCGCGCTCGGCGACAGCAACACGGGCATGCACCTGGCCATCGGCATTCTGACGGCACTCATCGGTCGTGGCCAGACGGGCCGCGGTCAGAAGGTGGCCGTGTCGATGCAGGATTCGGTCATCAACCTGTGCCGCGTGAAGCTGCGCGACCAGCAGCGTCTGGACCGTATCGGCTACCTCGAAGAGTATCCGCAGTACCCGCATGGCGAGTTCAGCGACGTGGTGCCGCGCGGCGGTAACGCAGGCGGTGGCGGCCAGCCGGGCTGGGTGCTCAAGTGCAAGGGCTGGGAGACGGACCCGAACGCGTACATCTACTTCACGATTCAGGGTCACGCCTGGGAGCCGATCTGCCGCGCGCTGGGCAAGCCGGAATGGATCACCGATCCGAACTACGCCACGGCGCAAGCCCGTCAGCCGCACATCTTCGACATCTTCGCGACGATCGAAGAGTGGCTCGCCGACAAGACGAAGTACGAAGCGGTGGACATCCTGCGCAAGTTCGATATCCCGTGCGCACCGGTACTCTCGATGAAGGAAATCGCGAACGACCCGTCGCTGCGTGCATCGGGCACGATCGTGGAAGTGCCGCACAAGGAACGTGGCTCGTACCTGACCGTCGGCAGCCCGATCAAGTTCTCGGGTCTGAAGCCGGAAATCACGGGCTCGCCGCTGCTGGGCGAACATACCGACGAGATCCTGTCCGAGCTGGGCTACAGCAAGGACCAGATCGCGAATCTGCATACGTCGCGTTCGGTGTAAGTTCGCTGAGCGTGCATCGCATGTGCCGAAGCCGCCTCCGGGTGGCAGCGGCGCACGCGAGCATGTGAAGACGTTCATGGGTGCGGCTCCGCGAGGGGTGAGCACCCATTTTTATTTTCGGGACGGCGCTGTCCTCTAATTGATGTAATTTATTGGCATGTTTGGTAGCCATGCCAACCGCATTCCCCACAAGATCATTGGAGACATCATGAGTGCATCCGTCGACGTCAATCAGTTAGTGCAGGTGGTGGGCGACGCCATCGTCGTGGCCGACCCGCAGAACATCATCACGCTCTGGAATGCCGGCGCACAAAAGATGTTTGGTTTCTCGGCGGCCGAGGCGGTAGGGCAACCGCTGGACATCATCATTCCCGACCGGCTGCGGGCACGTCACAACGAAGGCTATGCCAAGACGATGGAGACCGGGCAGACCAAGTACGGCAGCGACCTGTTGAAAGTGCCTGCCGCGCACAAAGACGGCCGAACCCTGTCGATTGCATTCACGGTAGCGCTGCTGCACGGCGCCGATGGCGAAGTCACAGGCATCGTTGCGGTGATTCGCGATGAGACGGCGCGTTTCCAGGAGGATCGACAGTTGCGCAAGCGGCTGGCGGAACTGGAAGCCAAGGTCGCCGCCACCGCAGGCTGATCCTGTGACGGCAGTCGCCAACGACTGCGCGTTAGCCGGAACGCAAGGAAGCACCGATTTGCGAGGTCCCCGATGCAGGGCGTCGCGAATCGGTGCTTTTTTGCTTTGGAGATGGTGAGGAGGTGACGGCGAACCTCCATGAGTATTTTGTATTCAATATATTAAATGACGGTTTAATGAAATCTCCCGGCGGACGGTCGAATTTCAGATCGGCAACGCATGCCTGTAAACCCGTAGGCAATGCGTTCAGTGCGCGGCATGTTGCGCTGCATCTGCCCTTTATTTATGGGCGTTCCGGCGATTTTTGGCCAATCCATGCCGCGTCACAGCAAAACGCATAGGCAACAAAAAGCCGTTGATAAAATATCGTGTATGAAATACCGTATATCACAACAATAAATCAACGAAAGGCATGGCGCCCGAAGAGGCGACGGCTTTCGTGAGATCCCGCGAGCCCCTTCGATTCCTGTCAGGACACACGTCCGGAGCGGCTTCAGGGCGGGTATCGCAGACCCATTACATAAACGCCGTCGCATCAGGAGGAGACAAACCATGTTCACCGTCGCCAGCTTCCGGCGCGAAGCCAGCCCCACGTGTGGCACACACGCACAGCAGACAGCGGCGTGTGCCGCGAGCCAACTTTCGGTGTATGTCCCAGGCGCCTCTGCCCTGGCTACCTGCTGAGCGGAGACGATCATGGGCAAGGCACTTGAAGGTGTGCGCATTCTCGACTTCACGCATGTGCAGTCCGGGCCGACGTGTACGCAGTTGCTGGCTTGGTTTGGCGCCGACGTGATCAAGATCGAACGCGCCGGTCATGGCGACGTGACGCGCGATCAACTGCGTGACATTCCTGACGCGGACAGCCTCTACTTCACGATGCTCAACAGCAACAAGCGTTCGATCACGCTCGACACCAAGCACCCGGAAGGCAAGGCGGTGCTCGAGCGCATGATTCGCGATTGCGACGTGCTCGTGGAGAACTTCGCACCTGGCGCACTCGATCGCATGGGCTTCACGTGGGAGCACATCCACGCGTTGAACCCGCGCATGATCGTGGCGTCGGTCAAGGGCTTCGGCCCCGGTCCGTATCAGGACTGCAAGGTCTACGAAAACGTGGCGCAGTGCGTGGGCGGTGCGGCGTCGACCACCGGTTTCGACGATGGCCCGCCGATGGTCACGGGCGCGCAGATCGGCGACTCCGGCACGGGGTTGCATCTGGCGCTGGGCATCGTCACGGCGCTTTACCAGCGCACGATGACCGGGCAGGGGCAGCGCGTGCTGGCGGCCATGCAGGACGGCGTGCTGAACCTGTGCCGCGTGAAGCTGCGCGATCAGCAGCGTCTGGAGCGCGCGCGTGTGATGGAAGAGTATCCGCAGTTCCCGAACGGTCAGTTCGGCGACGCGGTGCCGCGTGCCGGCAATGCGTCGGGCGGCGGTCAGCCGGGCTGGATTCTCAAATGTCAGGGCTGGGAGACGGACCCGAACGCGTACATCTACTTCATCACGCAGGCGCCCGTGTGGGGTTCGATCTGCAAGGTGATCGGCAAGCCCGAATGGGTCGAGCATCCGGAATACGCCACGCCGCGTGCGCGTCTGCCGCGCCTGCGCGAGATCTTCGACACGATCGAGCAATGGACCATGACGAAGACGAAGTTCGAAGTCATGACCATCCTCAACGAGTACGACATTCCGTGCGGCCCGATTCTGTCGATGAAGGAAATCGCAGAGGACATGTCGCTGCGCGAGACCGGGACCATCGTCGAAGTCGACCACCCGAAGCGCGGCAAGTACCTCACCGTCGGCAACCCGATCAAGCTCTCGGACAGCCCCACGCATGTGGAGCGTTCGCCGTTGCTCGGTGAGCATACCGACGACGTGCTCTCCGAATTCGGCTACAGCTCGCAACAGATCGCTGCCCTGCGCGAAGTCGGCGCGGTGTGAGCGGCGCCCGGCGAGCGCAAGTGTCTGCATGAGGCAGATGTGAATGACTTCAAGACATCGTGTCCGGCGTGCGCGCGGCGAACCCTGCCGTGCCGCCGGGCCGTTACAGGAATGGCAAACGCATGAAGCTCTGGACCCGTTTCAAGACCGCGCATGGCCGCATCGGCTTCGGCCTGCTGCAGGGCGATCACATCCTCGAACATCGCGGCAATCTCTTCGATCAGCCGATCGCCACGGGCGCAACGGTGGCGCGCGACGCGGTCGATCTGCTGTGCCCGTGCGAGCCCTCGAAGATCGTCGCGCTGTGGAACAACTTTCACGCGCTGGGCGCGAAGCTCGGCAAGGCCGCGCCGTCGCATCCGCTCTTCCTCATCAAGCCTGCAACGTCGCTGTCCGGCCCGGACGCGGTGATCCGTCGTCCCGCGTCGTATGCCGGCAAGATCGTGTTCGAGGGCGAACTGGGCGTAGTGATCGGCAAGCGCGCGAGCCACGTGAGCGAGGAAGCCGCACGCGATCACATCCTCGGCTACACCTTGGTCAACGACGTGACCGCCGCTGAAATCATCGAGCAGGACGGCAACTTCGCGCAGTGGACGCGCGCCAAGGGCTTCGACACGTTCGGCTGTATCGGCCCCGTCATCGCCCAGGATTTCGATTGGCGCGAAGCGGAGCTGGTCACGCGGCTCGATGGCACGGAGCGTCAGCGTTACCCGCTCGCGGACATGATCTTCAACCCATGGCAACTCGTCGCACGCCTCTCACAGGACATGACCCTGTTGCCGGGTGATGTGATCGCGGTGGGCACGTCGATCGGCGTCGGCTCGATGAAAGAGGGCGCGCTGGTGGAGGTGAGCATCGACGGACTGGGAACGTTGGCCAACCGCATGGGCGGCTGACGAGGCAACCGATTTCACGGTGGTCGGCCGGGGTGGCAATGGCCTGAGTCGATCGCCCTTTTTCATTTGCCAGATTCGGCAGATCGCGGATCTGTCTGGCGCGGCGCAATTAGGGCGGCCGGGGCCGCGTAGCGTTTCCCGCTGCCTTCGGGCGGCGGCACGGGGCTCTTGTAAGCCATCATGCCGTCGATGAGCGTGGCCCCGTCGGCGAGCAGGAATTCGCGGAAGGCTTGCGCGACCGGTGGCAGCCGCTTGCTGCGACGATGCACGACGTACCAGCTTTGCCAGGCCGGAAAGCCCTGTACGTCGAGCACGGTCAATTGGCCGGTCTGCAACTCCATGCCGACGGTGTGTGCGGACAGGAAGCTGATCCCCATTCCCGCCACGACCGCTTGCTTGATGGTTTCCGTGCTGGCGATCTCCATCGTGATCTTCAGTTGCTGGGTGCGATGACCAAACGCGTCCTGCAGGGAATTCCAGGTATCGGACCCGCGCTCGCGGCTGATGAACGGTTCTTCCGTCAGACGAGAGAACGGAATCTGTTGCTGACCCGCGAGCGGATGGTCCGGTGGCGCCACGATGACATAGGGGTGCGGCGCGAAGGCCTCGTTGATCGTGTCGATCTCGTGGGGCGGACGGACCATCACCGCCAGATCCGTGAGGTTTTCCGTGAGCTGATGAAGCAGTTCCTCGCGGTTATGCACCGTGAGGCCCAGGGTGACGCCGGGATGGCGCACGGTGAATGCCGCGAGCAGCCGGGGGAAAAAATAGTCGCCCGCGCTGATGACGGCCACGTTGAGCTTGCCGCCCGTAATGCCCTTGAGGTGATCCATCGCCTCTTCGGTTTCACGAAAGAGCGCAATGATCGCGCGGCTGTAATGCAGCATTTCGCTGCCCGCTGGTGTCAGGAAAATCTTCTTGCCCAGTTGCTCGAAGAGCGGGAGTCCGGCGTGCGTCTCAAGTTGCTTGACCTGTGTCGAGACGGCCGGTTGGGTGAGGTGCAACTCTTCGGCGGCGCGCGAAAAGCTCAGATGGCGCGCCACGGTTTCGAAGACCTTCAGTTGACGGAGCGTGGCGTGTTTCATGCGGCAGGCTTCCAGAGATCGGGGTGGGCGGCGGAACGATTTCCGCGTGTGATGTAGCGCTCAGCGACAGATCACGAAGTATAAGTAATCGTTGATGGTTTGCATAATTAACTTTAACTGTCTTTTATGGGTTGGGCTGCGTAATCTGCAATGGCAGCCCGCATGAAAGTGATGTGACAGTAAAAGCGTCGGTGACAACGTCGCGTCAGGCGAGAGCGGGTTTGCGTGTTCTGGAGACGATCACTGTTTTGGGAGAGCGCCATCATGTCTGTCATCGAAACGCACATCAAACCCGCCGCCCTGGCACCGGTTGCCAACGCTCATCTGCATGCGTTCAACAACGCATTCGTCGAGCTGGGTTTGGACTGGTATTGGGATCACCACACGTACACCCGTCTGTTGCATACGACCGGGAATCAAGATTTGCCGCTGGCGTACCTCGAAGGGGCTTCGGCACACGCGCTGCGCATGGCCGAGCTGGTACTGATCGGGGCTTATCTCGACGGACACCAGCCGCATCTGCTGCGCGCCTACGAGCCGGAATTCCTGTGCGACCTGATTCATTGCACCAAGGTGCGTTGCTTCGAAGCGGCCAATGACGGGCGTTCGATGCAGCCGCTGCGAGCCGCTGTGGCCTGAGTTTCACAACACGACAGGGGCTCAGACCCCGAGACAATAACTATGCATATTGGCATTCCAAAGGAGACGGCCGGCGGCGAATCCCGCGTCGCGGCCACACCGGAAACGGTGAAGAAGCTGGTGGGCGCAGGGCATCGCGTCACCGTGGAGCGAGACGCCGGCGAGGCGGCGAGCGTACCAGATGCGGCCTATGTCGCGGCGGGCGCGTCGAGCGGCAGCGCGGCGGACGCCCTGGGCGCCGAGCTGGTGCTGAAGGTACGCGCGCCGTCGGTCACGGAGATCGGCTTGATCCCGCGCGGCAGTGTGGTCGTCGGCATGCTCAACCCGTTCGATGCCGAGAACAACGCTCGCATGGCCGCCGCCGGCGTCATCGGCTTTGCTTTGGAAGCCGCACCGCGAACCACGCGTGCGCAGAGCATGGACGTGTTGTCCTCGCAGGCCAACATCGCCGGCTACAAGGCCGTGATGCTCGCCGCCAATCTCTATCAACGCTTCATGCCGATGCTCATGACGGCTGCCGGTACGGTCAAGGCTGCGCGTCTGGTCGTACTCGGTGCGGGCGTGGCGGGCTTGCAGGCGATTGCCACGGCCAAGCGTCTGGGCGCGGTGATCGAAGCGTCGGACGTGCGTCCGGCCGTGCGCGAGCAGATCGAATCGCTCGGCGCCAAGTTCATCGACGTTCCCTTTGAA
>JARLJF010000195.1 GCA_031291335.1 Pandoraea sp.
CACCGCCTCGACCCAACGCACCGGCGCCGCTTCCTGACGCACCAGGGCATCCTTGATGCGGGCGACGTCGGCCTCGACAGCCACGTCAACGTTATTGACGAGCGGGATTTGCGGCGTATTGAACGTCACGTCCGCCAGATACTCGCGCAGGCGATCCGACGCCGGCTTGAGCAGCGACGAGTGGAATGGCGCCGAGACCGGCAGCACGAGCGCACGCTTTGCATCGGCCGCCTTGGCCAGTTCGCACGCCTTTTCCACGCCCGCCTTGGCACCGGCGATCACGACTTGCGCCGGAGCATTGAAGTTGACGGCTTCGACTACACCGGCGGCCGATGCTTCGGCGCAAACGTTGCGAACGGTGTCGTCATCCAGACCCAGAATGGCTGCCATGCCACCTTGCCCGACGGGCACGGCTTCCTGCATGGCTTGCGCACGGAAGCGCACCAGCGGCACGGCGTCCTTGAACGCGATCACGCCAGCGGCCACCAGCGCCGTGTATTCACCGAGGCTATGCCCGGCGACGAAAGCAGGCTTGGCACCGCCCTCGGCCAACCACGCGCGATACATCGCATAGGCGGCGGTGAGCATTACCGGCTGGGTATTGGTGGTGAGGTTGAGTTCTTCGGCGGGGCCAGCCGCGATCAGCTTGGCCATATCCTGCCCGAGGGCATCCGAAGCTTCGGCGAGGGTCTCGCGCACTACCGCGTTATCTGCGAACGCGTCGAGCATGCCCACCGATTGGGACCCTTGTCCCGGGAAAACGAAAGCGAATGTCATAGCGCCTGGATTTGCAGTCAGATTCAGAAACATTGCGGCGCGTTATTACGCATACGCCGCACCCGCGACGCATCCGCGCGCCATTGTGACGCGCGCAGGAGCGCTACCACGTAAGGCGCTCCGAAAGAACGCCGTCAATACGCGTAACGCGCCAGCGCCGGGACGCTTACATGCGGAACAGCACCGCGCCCCACGTAAAGCCGCCGCCCACGCCTTCAATCATGACGTTCTGGCCCGGCTTGATGCGCCCGTCGCGAACCGCGACGTCGAGCGCGAGCGGAATCGAAGCGGCAGAGGTATTGCCATGCTGGTCGACGGTCACGACCATCTTCTCTTCCGAGAGACCGAGCTTGCGGGCCGTACTCGACATGATGCGCAGATTGGCCTGATGCGGAATCAGCCAGTCGATCGCCGACTGATCCAATCCGGCCTTTTCGAGGGCCTCGTGGGCCACTTTTTCCAGCACTTTGACGGCCAGCTTGAACACGGCCTGGCCATCCATATAGAGGAACGCCTCGCCCTGCACCGCGCCGCCGCTCACATTGCCGGGCACGCACAGGATGTTCGAGTGGCTGCCATCCGCGTGCAACGCGCTCGACAGAACACCCGGTTCACTGGAGGCTTTCAGCACGACAGCACCCGCGCCGTCGCCAAACAGCACGCACGTCGTACGGTCGTTGAAATCGAGAATGCGCGAGAACGTTTCGGCACCGATCACAAGCACGTTGCGATACGCACCGGAGCGAATGAAGTTGTCGGCCGTCGCCATGGCGTAGGCGAAACCCGAGCAAACCGCCTGGATGTCGAACGCCGCGCAACCGTTCTTGATGCCGAGTTTGTGCTGCACAAGGCAAGCGGTGCTCGGAAACACGAAGTCGGGCGTCGACGTGGCGACCAGAATCAGATCGATCTCTTCGGCGTTCAGTCCGGCCATGTCGAGCGCGCGCTTCGCGGCTTCCACAGCCATGTCGCTGGTCGTCTGATCGGGTGCGGCGAAATGGCGGGCCTTGATACCGGTACGGGCAACGATCCACTCGTCGCTCGTCTCGATGCCGCGGGTCGCAAGCTCGTCGGCCAACTGCTGATTGGTCACGCGTCGCGCCGGCAGGTAGCTGCCGGTACCAACGACACGGGAATAAATCGCGGACTGGGTCATCTTATGATCGGTTAGGGCGCCGGCGCAGCCGCCGGCATCAAAGCACCGGAATGGCGCTCACCGGCTTGTTGTCCTGGAGCTGATTCTGGTTCTCTTCCATGGCGCGCGACAGACGGTCGAGCACACCATTGCGAACTGCATCATATCCGCGTTTGATGGCCCATTCAAACGAGTAGGCATCCGCCGAGCCGTGGCTCTTGATAACGAGCGCACGCAACCCGAGCAACGCAGCGCCGTTGTATCGGCGATGATCGACGCGGTTCTTGAAGCGAGTGAGAATCGGCAGCGCGACGACAGCGATCACTTTCGTCCACCACGTACGGGTGAATTCTTCGCGAATCATGTCGCCCAGCATTTGCGCCAGGCCTTCGGAGGTCTTGAGAGCCACATTGCCGACGAATCCATCGCACACGACGATGTCGGTCGTGCCGCGATAGATGTCGTTGCCTTCCACGTTGCCGTAGAAGTTCAGCGTGGAGCCGCGCAGCAGTTCGCCCGCTTGCTTGATGACATCGTTGCCCTTGATGACTTCTTCGCCAATGTTGAGCAGGCCGATCGACGGACGATCCTTGCCATCGACCGCCGCAACGAGTGCGTGGCCCATTTCAGCGAATTGCAACAGGTGAGTCGGCTCACAATCCACGTTCGCGCCCAGATCGAGCATCGTGGTGTAACCGCCCTTCTCGTTCGGCAACACCGTGGCAATGGCCGGCCGCTCAATGCCGGGCAGCGTCTTGAGCACATAGCGCGAGACGGCCATCAGCGCACCGGTATTCCCGGCGGACACGCAAGCCTGCGCGCGCGCTTCCTTGACCAGATTGAGCGCCACACGCATCGAGGAGTCTTTCTTCCTGCGCAGGGCGGTCTCGACGGAATCGTCCATGGCGACGACTTCGCTCGCGTTGACCACGGACAGGCGCGGATGATCCGTCACACGCAGCTTCGCGAGCTGCGCGTTAATGACCTCCTGCTGTCCGACGAGCACAAGTTCGACATCGTCGGTGGATTGCACGAAGCGAACCGCGGCCGGCACCGTCACCGATGGGCCGTGATCCCCGCCCATACAATCGATCGTCAGGGTGACTGTCATGTCGACGTGATTGGCTTGCGGTACAGGTAACAAAAAAAGCGGCAGGATAAGTGCCGCTTTTGCCACATCGGACGATCAAACAGCGCCATGATGGGCGCGTGTCGCCTGGAGGGCCGAGTTAGTCGTTCTTGGTCTTGAAGACCTTACGACCACGGTAGAAACCGTTCGGCGAGATGTGGTGACGCAGATGCGCCTCACCCGACGTCGGCTCGACGGCGGTCGCCGGCGCGGTCAGGAAATCGTGCGAACGGTGCATGCCGCGCTTCGACGGCGACTTCTTGTTCTGTTGAACGGCCATGATAACTCCTCAAAATATCGCGAAATTTTAACACAGTTCGAGCGCCGCCCTACGGTGTCGGCCTGTCGGCCCGACCTGTGCGACTAACGCAAACATGTACTTTGGTGAGCCGGAAACCCGGCCGCACTTTACTTTCCGTCCTTGTCCGGCGAGCGCTTGAGCGCTGCCAGCGCCGCGAACGGAGACGGCTTATCCTCTTCTTCGGGCTCCGGGATCGGCTCTGCCAACCCGTCTTCACCCGTGGCCAGGCTCTCGTGCACACTCGGACAAACCTCATGTTTAGGCACGATCGGCAAAGCCAACAGCAATTCTTCTTCGATCAGCTCGCGCAAATCGAAATGTTTGGAGCCTACCAACGCCTCGAGTTCGTCTTCATCGAGAGGGCGATCTTCCGCCGCGGCTTCGTCGCGCACGATCTCGAAAGTCGTTTCCGAGTCGAGCGGCTCCAGGTACGGCGTAAGGCAACGCTGGCATTCGAGCCACATCGGACCTTGCACCGAGAGCGTCAGGAACTGCGCCACCGTGGGCTTGCCATCCGCGCGCAACACCTGCTTTTCGGCACCTTCGGCACGCCAGTGGAACACGCTCTGAGCAAGCCCCGAAGCCGAGACTTCGGCAGGCACTTCAGTTACCATGCGCGGCAACGCCGACAGTTCTACGTCGCCTTCCGCCACCTGGCCGGTACGCGCGAATTCGAACAGATCGACAACATATTCGCTCATCACGCTCATCCTTGCCTTGGCGCAACTGACTACGTTCAACGTCCCTGACCACCCGCAGCGCCTTGATCTGACGCCATTTCCCGGCGTTCGAACCTGTATCGCGCAGACTGGCGGGACCGAGCGCCAGATTGCAAAAGCCGTGAATTCTAAATAGTTTTTCGTTTCTCGTCAAACACTTAAACCCGATGACCGCACAGCCCCTGCCACCGCTGATCCTGGCCTCCGGATCGCGCTATCGCCGTGAACTGCTAGAGCGCCTGCGCTTGCCGTTTTCGGTCGACGTCCCGGACATCGACGAAACCCCCGCCCCCGGCGAAACGCCGCATGACACCTCGCTGCGCCTGGCCCGCCAGAAGGCGCAGGCCGTTGCCGCCCGCCAACCGGGCGCCGTCATCATCGGCTCCGACCAGGTTGCCACCTTCGAAGGCCGCCAGATCGGCAAGCCCGGCAATTTCGAGAACGCCATGACGCAGTTGCGCGATATGCGCGGCAAGGTTGTCGAGTTTCACTCCGCCTTGTGCCTGCACGACGCGCGCAACGGCCAAAGCCAAGCCACAGACGTCGTCACGCGCGTGAAGTTCCGCGACCTGCCCGACGACGTGCTCGCCGCCTACCTTCGCGCCGAGACGCCGTACGACTGCGCCGGCAGCGCCAAGTCGGAAGGACTCGGCATCATGCTGCTCGAAACCATCGAAAACGACGATCCGACCGCGCTCATCGGCCTGCCGTTGATCGCATTGACAACCATGCTCATGAAGACGGGCATCCCCCTGCCCGGTTCCGGCACGACGGGAGCCTCGGCATGAGCGGCACGCTGTATCTGATCCCGAACACGCTGGGCGCGAATACCCGCGGCGGCTTGCCTGCCGTGCTGCCCGAGGAGGTCCGCGCCATCACGGCCGGCCTGAAGTACTTCGTCGGCGAACAAGCCAAGAGCACACGCGCGTTTCTGAAGCTGGCCGGCGTGAGCACGCCGATACAGGAGATCGATATTCGCGAGTTGAACGTCAATACGCCGGAAGCGGCCATCGACGCGCTCCTCGCCCCGATTCTCGCTGGCGCAGATGGCGGCCTTGTGTCCGAAGCGGGCTGCCCCGCGGTGGCCGACCCGGGCGCACTGCTGGTACGGCGCGCACACGAGAAAGGCGTGCGCGTGGTGCCGTTCGTCGGCCCGAGTTCGATTCTTCTCGCATTGATGGCGAGTGGCCTGAACGGACAGAGCTTCGCGTTCCACGGCTACCTGCCGACGGACGCCGCCGAGCGCGCCAAGCGATTGCGCGAACTCGAACAGCGCTCGCGCAAGGAAAAACAGACGCAGATCTTCATCGAGACCCCCTATCGCAACAAGGCCATGCTCGACGCACTTCTGCAGAACTGCGACGCCTCCACCTTGCTTTGCGTAGCCGTCGATGTCACGCAGGAAGCCGAGCAGATCGTCACACATCGGGTCAAAGGATGGCCGCAGGCGAGCATCGAATTGCACAAGCGGCCTGCGATTTTTCTGTTTTTGGGCCAGTAGCGTCCAAAAAAGCACGCTAAAAGCACAAACCCCACGGAAATTTGCGTTTCCGTGGGGTTTTGTCTTTCGTGAAGCCGCTTGCGCTACTTCAGCGACAGCGCCGAGCCCATCATCATGGTCTTCATGGCCGCTGCGCCGACGGCGGCGCCGATGCGTCGCGCCACTCGCTCGGGCAGGTTCTCCTTGACGGTGTAGTCGACCAGGTCGGGCGCCTTGAGCACGTCGCGGGCGACCGAATCGACCGTCCCGAGACCGTCCGCCAACCCAAGCTCGATCGAGCGCTGGCCCGTCCAGAACAAGCCGCTGAACAGGTCCGGATCATCTTTCAGACGGTCGCCACGGCCCTTTTTCACCGCGCCGATGAACTGCTGATGGACCTGCTCCAGCATATCGAGCGCATATGTCTTCTGTTGATCGGTCTGCGGCGAGAAGGGGTCGAGGAATCCCTTGTTGCGGCCAGCCGTCAACAGACGTCGCTCGATCCCGAGCTTGTCCATCAGTCCGGTGAAGCCGAAACCGTCCATCAACACGCCAATGGACCCGACGATGCTCGCCTTGTCGACATAGATCTTGTCAGCCGCCGCCGCAACGTAATAACCGCCCGAGGCGCAAATTTCCTCGACCACTACATATAGCGGCTTCTTCGGATACTTCGCCCGCAACCGCGCGATGTCGTCGTAGATCATGCCGGCCTGCACCGGGCTGCCGCCCGGACTGTTGATGCGCAGGATCACCCCCGCAGCCGACGAGTCTTCGAATGCCGACTCAAGTGCCGCGTTGATTTTTTGGGCACTGGCCTGCCCGTCGGGCGCAATTTCACCGCTCAGCGTCACCAGGGCTGTGTGCTTGCCTGAACTTGAAGTGGTCGATGCCGACCCACCGTCAAAATCAAAGATCGACCAGACAACGAGCGCCAGGATGGCGAGCAGCAACAGACGGAAGAAGATTTTCCAGCGACGGGATGCGCGTTGCTCGCGAATGCCGGCCATCAGCACCTTTTCCAGCATTTCGCGCTCCCACGGCTTCACGTCATGGGGATCGCGTCCTGCGGCACCGCCCCCTGACGGCGGACGCCCGCCGGGCGGCGGGAAACCGGGTTCGGAGCGGGGCGAATCGGGCGGCAGGGAGTCAGCCATACGTTATCCAGAGAACTTGGGTAAAAGGCGAAAGATGCGATCGATACCGGAATGGGGCGGAGTCAGTACGCTGCGGGCGCCAGCGCCTCGATGTACGCGTCGGGCCACCAGACGACGGTCGTATGGGCGCCATCGCTACCGTCCGTCTTGGCTGGCCGCTCCTCGACACGCACAGGCTGCAAGGCTGCGCCGCGGCACGGGCCGCCGACACAGTGCCCCGTATCGGGTTCATACGTCGCGCCGTGCGTCGCGCACATCAAGTATAAGCCGGACGTCTCGAAGAACTGGCCTTCCGACCAGTCCAGCTCCATCGGCACATGCGCGCACTGATTGAGGTAGCCGTAGACACGGCCGCCGTAACGAACCACGAAGGCTGGCGTACGACGACCACCCACGAGCACCTCGAACCGCACGCCACGGCCGCCGTCCTCTAGCGCGGAGCCCGGACAGATCGGCAGCGGCGCAGACTCGCTCACACCCGCTCCAGCAGCCAGTTGCGCAATTCGATCACGCTCCCTGCGCAGTAGGCGGGCTCCAGCGCCTCCAGTTGATCGCGAGGATGTGCACCACCGTAAGCCACGGCTACCCCCGCCGTACCGGCGCTACGCGCCATCTGCAGATCGTGCGTGGTGTCGCCGATCATGACCGTGCGGCCCAGATCCTGACCGAGTTCACGCGTCAGTTCCTGCAGCATTGCCGGATGCGGCTTCGAAAATGTCTCATCGGCGCAACGGGTCGCGTCGAACATCCGCATCAGGCCAGCCGCCTCCAGGGCGCGATTCAGGCCAACACGCGATTTGCCCGTCGCCACGGCGAGGAAACGTCCCCGCGAGCGCAATTCGTCGAGCAGTTCGCGAATGCCGGGAAACAGGATCGTCTCTTTATCACCTATCAAATAGTGAAAGCGATAGCGCTCAGACAGGCGCGGATAGTGGGCGGGATCGAGAGACGGTACGGCCATTTGCAGGGCGTCGCGCAGTCCCAGGCCGATCACATGGCTGGCCACCTCGTCAGACGGCACGGGCAGCCCCAAGTCGCGGCAGGCTGCCTGGATGCAACGGGTAATAGTGGGCGTCGAATCCATCAACGTCCCATCCCAGTCGAAGACGACCAGGTCAAACTCAGGGCTTGGCATCGGCGGAGGCGCCTCGAAGTTGATTCAGGAATTGCTCACATTCTGGCGGCAACGCTGCTTGCAACGCAATTGGCGTATCCAACACAGGGTGGGTGAACTTCAGCCGCCACGCATGCAGGAACATGCGCTTGATGCCAGGACGGGTGCCAGGACGGGCAAGCGTCTTGTTCAGCGTGAAGTCACCATACTTGTCGTCCCCGACAATCGGCGTACCGCAATGCGCCAGATGAACGCGGATCTGATGGGTTCGTCCCGTTTTCAGTTCCGCTTCGAGCAACGTATAAGGCGGGAGCGACTCCACCATGCGAAATATCGTGTGGGACGCTTGTCCGTCGTCCTGCACACGCACGCGACGCTCGCCCTCCGCCGTGACGTACTTATACAGCGGGGCTTTGACCGCACGCTGGCGATCATGCCATTCGCCGGTAACGCACGCCAGATAACGCTTGTCCATGCGGCTGTGGCGAATCTGCTCGTGCATGCCGACGAGCGCAGCCCGCTTTTTCGCGAGCAGCAGAATGCCGGACGTTTCACGGTCCAGGCGGTGCACCAACTCAAGAAACTTCAGATGCGGCAGCGCGCGGCGCAATTGCTCGATGACACCGAACGACACGCCGCTCCCCCCGTGCACAGCCACGCCGGCGGGCTTGTCGATCGCCATCAGGTAATCGTCTTCGAACAATACCGGGAAGGTGGCGGCGGGGACATGGGCCGGTGCATCGGCCGCAGGCGCGGCAACGCGAACCGGCGGAATTCGAACAATATCACCGAGAACAAGTCGATAGGCAGCGTCTATTCGCCCTTTATTTACTCGCACTTCGCCACTACGCAATATCCGATAGATGTGGCTTTTCGGGACGCCTTTGCATTCGCGCAGGAGGAAATTATCGATTCGCTGGCCGGCCGAGCCGTCGTCAACCTCGACGAGCCGAACCTGCGGTGTGGATGCCGACGAAACCATTTTCTGCCGACTTTTGCCTAACTCATTCATTATGAATATAATTTGCCCAACAGAGATGGCGGTAGCGGGAATCATGCCAAATCCCCACCTCTGTCGGTGCATACCCCAAAACGGTATTTTACTTGCACCCCGGGCAGGCTGCTCGTCCAGTGACCCTGGAGCAGCGAGCGCACGCACGTCACGCAGCGTCGGCAGGAAGTGGGCCCATAGGCCGCTTCGGTCGCAGCGCGCGGGACGCGGATAGAGTTGGTGGTTATAGAATTTTTTGGTGATCAGCCCGGGCTCCATTGCTCGAGCTGATCGCTTTGTGAATATTGTTCGCGCACAAAGTCATAGTGAGGCGCCGTCACAAGAAGAATAAGTGTCGGCAGGCGCCCCGAGAAAACGCTGATGAAGTTTCTCGTCCAGTTTCTATTGGTATGGACTGCAAGCCCGAAGTGATCTGCGCTGGGCCGGAGTTTTCCGGTGTCTCGGCGGTTCCGGGTGAGCGCGATAACGTATTTGCAGGCGCCTTGCGTCCGTGGGCCTCATCGCCCGGACCCCCCGGCAATTCTTCCACCCCCGGCTCGAACCTCGCGTGTTGGATAACTCGAGTGATACGTGCCCGACGCACTGCGCATTAGCGACTGCGGCGGGTGGGAGTCGTTTTCATGAAACGCATGTTGTTCAACGCCACGCAGCAGGAAGAACTGCGCGTGGCAATTGTCGATGGGCAGAAACTCATCGACATCGATATCGAGACGGCCGGCCGCGAACAGCGTAAAGGCAATATCTACAAGGGTGTCATCACCCGTATCGAACCCTCTCTCGAAGCTTGCTTCGTCAACTACGGTGAAGGTCGTCACGGCTTCCTGCCGTTCAAGGAAGTCGCCCGTGCGTACTTCCGCGAAGGTGCCGATGTGCGCAACGCGCGCATTCAGGACGCCCTCTCCGAAGGCCAGGAACTCATCGTTCAGGTCGAAAAGGAAGAACGCGGCAACAAGGGCGCAGCCCTCACGACGTTCATCTCGCTGGCCGGCCGTTACCTCGTGCTGATGCCGAACAACCCGCGTGGCGGTGGCGTGTCGCGCCGCATCGAGGGCGAAGACCGTCAGGAACTGCGCGAGACGATGGGACAGCTCGAACTGCCGGAAGGCATGAGCATCATCGCCCGTACCGCAGGCATCGGCCGCTCGGCCGAAGAACTGCAGTGGGACCTGAACTACCTGCTGCAACTCTGGCACGCCGTTGAAGGCGCCGCCTCCAACATCGAACTGCCGCGCGACTCGGCGCTGATTTATCTCGAGTCGAGCCTTGTCATTCGCGCCATCCGCGACTATTTCCAGCCTGACATCGGTGAAATTCTCATCGACACGGAAGAAATTTCCGAGCAGGCGCGTAACTTCATGCAAGTGGTCATGCCTGACCACCTCAACCGCGTGAAGCAGTATCGCGACGATGTGCCGCTGTTCTCGCGTTTCCAGATCGAACATCAGATCGAAACGGCGTATTCGCGTCAGGTGCCACTGCCCTCGGGCGGCGCGATCGTGATCGATCACACCGAAGCGCTGGTGTCGATCGACGTCAACTCGGCTCGTGCCACCAAGGGTGCCGACATCGAGGAAACCGCCCTTCGCACCAACCTGGAAGCTGCCGACGAAGTCGCGCGCCAGTTACGTCTGCGTGACCTGGGCGGCCTGATCGTGATCGACTTCATCGACATGGAGTCGGCCAAGAGCCAGCGTGAAGTCGAACAACGTGTGAAGGACGCGCTCAAGCACGACCGTGCCCGTGTCCAGATGGGCAAGATCTCACGTTTCGGCCTGATGGAACTGTCGCGTCAGCGCCTGCGTCCGTCGCTGTCGGAAGGCACGCACGTGACCTGCCCGCGCTGCAACGGCACCGGCCACATCCGTGACGCCGAATCGTCGTCGCTGCAAGTCCTGCGCATCATCCAGGAAGAGGCGATGAAGGAGCACACGGCAGCGATCCACTGCCAGGTGCCGGTCGAAGTCTCCGCCTTCCTGCTCAACGAAAAGCGTCAGGAAATCAACAAGATCGAAGCGCGCTTCAAGGTTGGCGTGCTGCTGATCCCGAACAAGCACCTCGAAACGCCGCATTACAAGCTCGAGCGCCTGCGCTTCGACGATCCGCGTCTGGATGCACCGAAGGCCAGCTACGCGCTCGCCGAGGAAGCCGCCCGTGCGCTGGAAGACGATCCGGCGGGTTACAGCAAGAAGAAGGAAGACGTGCGCCCGCGTCAGGAAGCCGCCGTCAAGGGCATCACGCCCGAGCAGCCGGCACCTGCCGCACAACCGCGCCCGGAACCTGTTGCTGTCACGGCACCGGCCGCCGCAGCCCCCGCGCGCAGCGGTGGCTTCATCGGCTTCGTGAAGCGTCTGCTGGGCCTCGAGCCTGCCGCACCGGCACCGGTCAAGGTTGAAGAACCGGCCAAGCCGAATGCACGCCCGCCGCGCGAGCGTCACGACCGTCCGCATCAGCAGAACCGCAATCGTCGTGGCAATGCCCGCGACGACAACAAGGCGACCAAGGACACCGCAGGTCAACCGGTCCGTGAAGGTCGTGAGGGCCGCGAAGGTCGCGGCGCGCGTCCGGAACGTGCAGAGCGCGCCGAGCGTGGCGAACGTACGGATCGTAACGAGCGCAATGAACGTAATGAGCGCGGCGAACGTGGCGAGCGCAATGAGCGTCAGGAAGGTCGTGACAAGCGTGAGCGCGACGACGCCCAGCGTCAGCCGGCGCAGGACGTGCGCACCGAAGAAGGGCGCGAGTCGCGTGAAGGCCGCGAACGCGGTAGCCGTCGTGACCGCAACGAGCGTCGCGAACGTCGTCAGCCGGAAGGTACCGACGCTCAGCAAGCCGCACCGCAACGTGTCGCGCAAGCCACTGCACCGCTCGTCGCCGAGCATGAAGAACTCGAGCAGGATCGTTTGACGGCGCAAGTCGAAGACGGTGCATCGGTCACGGCAGGCGAAGAAGGCGAGCAAGGCGGTGAAGAGCGCCGTCGCAGCCGTCGTCGCGGTCGTCGTGGTGGCCGTCGTGAGCGTGAAGCCAACGAGCAGCAACAGCATGCCGACGGCGAACACGTCGAAGGCGAGTCG
>JARLJF010000035.1 GCA_031291335.1 Pandoraea sp.
GACAAGATTGTCGATCCCGATCCGACGACGCGTGACGTACTGGCCGCCCTCGCCACGCATTACGCTCTGGCCGGGCATCCCGTCTACGTGATCGTCAACAACAAGGCCGAGGGCTCGTCACCCCTGTCGTGCCGCGCGCTGGCCGAACGCATCACCGAGTTGTCACAGGCACCTTCTGCCGCCGACGCGCAATGATGCGGATCTCGCCGTCCTCTTTCCCCTGTCTCACGTCCCGGTCTCACAACTCCGTCTCCCCCCCCGTCTCACACCCCCATCTCACGCGCATTTAGCCGCTCCTGAAACGACGATGGCCTGAGCCAGCACAGTCGCCGGACTCAGGCCATCGTCATCGCACTGCATGCTACATGCTGCGTGTTTGAGACTTACGCCACGAGATGCGGAATCGGTACGTCCGGATTCACGTCAGCCTCGTAATCGACGCCGTCGATCTCGAAGCCGAACAGGCGCAGGAACTCGTGCTTGTAACCGACGAAATCGGTCAGTTCGTACAGGTTCTCGTCGGTCACCTTATCCCACAGCGCCGAGACTTCCGCCTGCACGTCCGTCGACAGTTCCTTCTGGTCGGTACGCACACGACCTTCGTCGTCGAGCAACGGCGTCGCGCTGTACAGGCTGTCCTTGTACAGACCGTAGATCTGCTCGATGCAACCTTCGTGCGTGCCCTTGGCCTTCATGACCTTGAACAGCAGCGAGAGGTAGAGCGGCATCATCGGAATGGCCGAACTGGCTTGCGTGACGAGTGCCTTGAGCACGGCCACACGGGCATCGCCACCGTTCGCGGCGAGCTTGGCACGAATATCGAGCACCTTCTCGTCGAGGTCTTTCTTGGCTGCGCCAATCGAACCGTTCCAATAGATGTCGTGCGTGATCTTCTCGCCCAGATAGGTGAACGCCGTCGTCTTGGCACCCGGTGCGAGCACGCCGGCCTCGGCGAGCGCGTCGATCCACATCTGCCAATCTTCCCCGCCCATGACGGCGACCGTGTTGTCGATCTCTTCCTGCGTGGCCGGCTCGAACGCCGATGCCTTGACGACTTCCTTGTCGGTATCGATGCCGCGCAGCGTGACCGACTTGCCGATCGGCTTGAGCACCGAGCTGAACACCTGCCCCGTTTCCGGATGCGTGCGGCGCGGTGCCGCCAGGCTGTAGACGACCAGATCGACCTGACCGAGATCGTTCTTGATCGTCTCGATGGTCTTGGCCTTGATTTCCTTGGAGAACGCGTCGCCGTTGATGCTCTTCGCGTACAGCCCCTTCTCGGTGGCGAACTTGTCGAAGGCCGCGGTGTTGTACCAGCCCGGCGTTCCCGGCTTGGTCTCGCTGCCCGGACGCTCGAAGAACACACCCAGCGTCGCGGCATCGGCGCCGAAGGCGGCGGTAATGCGTGCGGCCAGACCGTAGCCGGTCGAGGCGCCAATCACGAGCACCTTCTTCGGGCCGTTCGCGATCGGGCCCTGAGCCTTCACGTAGTCGATCTGTTGCTTGACGTTGGCTTCGCAGCCGACGGGATGGGTGGTGACGCAGATGAAGCCGCGCACGCGTGGCTTGATGATCATGGAAACCTCGTTCACAAAATTCATTGATGCCGGCTCACCCGGCAAACACCGCGCATTGTAAACGAGGTCGGGCCTGGCCCGGCATTTTGCGGGGCTTTTGCTCGCCCTGTGCTTCTGCTTTGCGGCATTGGGCGTCGTCCGTTCGGACAACGCCGAGCCACTTCCCGCTTATTCCGGTGCGGTCACGGCCGAACGGTCGAGGTGCTTGGGAAACTGAATCTGCCGGATGCGCCGCACCAGCAACGCGGCAATGATCGCCGCAATGCCCGTGAGCAGCACCCCGGCGTGGACAGCATTCACGAGGGTCTGGCGGGCCGTTTCGACCAGCGGCGTGCCGTCGATGCCCATGGCGCGCAGGTCCATCAGTAAGTCGGCGCGCAAGGCCGGATCGATCAGGATACGCGGGTCGAGTGCCTGCGCGACGGCGTGGGCAGCAGGCGTGCCGTCGTAACTCGACACGGCCCCCGCCACGCCACTGGCGTACCAGTGATTGACGAGCGTACCGACGATCGTCGTGCCCAGCATGCCGCCGACCATGCGCGTCGACTGCAGCAGTGCGGTGGTAATGCCGAAACGCTCACGTCCGGCAATTTCCTGTCCGAACACGTTCATATTGTTCAGGATGAAACCGATGCCGATGCCCGCACAGGCCATCATCAGCGCCAGCAGGCCATGCGACGTATCGCGATGCGCCAGCCCCACACCCGCCGACGCCACGGCCAGCAGGCAGAAGCCAAGGATCAGCATGTTGGTCGGCCGTGACAGACGCACTACGATGGGCGTATTGATGAAGCTGCCCAGGGCGATGCATGCCGCGATAGGCGTCGCGATCAGGCCCGCGCCCTGCGGGCTCAGACCGAACCCGCCCTGCAACAGCAACGGCGCGAAGAAAATCAGCGAGTACATCACGAAGCCGATCAGCACCGACAGCGTGAAGAGCACGATGAGCTGCGGATGCCGGAACATGTCGAGCGGCACGATCGGATGGGTGGCCCGCCGTTCCGTGCGCAGCAGAATCCAGAAACCGAACACGACCGCCGCGATCAGCAGCAGATTCCCGAGCGATGCGCCATGTGCCGGCACGTTCTCGATAAACACCTGAAAGCCACCCAGCACGACGGCGATCCACACCGCTCCGCGCCAGTCCACGCGAACCTCCCCCTGATGGGCAGGCGGGAATTTCGGCAGGTATCGCCACACGAAATACAGCGCCGCCAGACCGACCGGCAGATTCACGAAGAACGTCGAACGCCAGCCGAAATGCTCGGAGAGCAGTCCGCCCAGCGACGGCCCGGCGGCCGTGCCGATGCCATAGGCCGTGGTGATCACGACCTGCCAGCGCACCCGCGAGCGGGCGTCGGGGAACAGATCAGGTACCGACGCGAAGGCCGTACCGACCATCATGCCACCACCGATCCCCTGCAAACCGCGCGCGAACACGAGGAATGGCATGTTGGGGGCCAGGCCGCACAGCAGCGAGGCGATGGTAAAGGTCAGCACCGAAGCGATCACGAACTGGCGACGGCCAAAGTAATCGCCGAGGCGTCCGAACACGGGCACGGTGACGACGGAGGCCAGCAGGTAAATGCTCGCGATCCAGGCGTAATACTCGAAACCTTTGAGTTCGGCGACGATCGACGGAAGGGCGGTACTGACGACTGTCTGGTCAAGAGCGACCAGCATGTTGACGAGCGCGATGCCAATCATGGCCATCAACGCATCGCGGAAAGGCAGGGGGCGCACGGCGGACTACCTGAAGACTTCATGGAGGGAAGCCGTCATTTTATGCGAAAAATAATGAATATATGAAGGGTCAAGCGCCACGCGGGTTTCCGGGGCGATCTGCCCCGAACGCGTTGATATCCGCCCGTCTTCCATTCGTGCCCCGCTGACGACGGGCACCACTGAGGGCAATTCAACGACAAGCGGCACTTCGCTCACCACTTCAGCGTCGACCCTGTCGTCCTGTCGCCCCTACCGCTTATCGACCCTGTACTCCCGGCATCGCCAATTCGAGGCGTTGTCCGATACCCCTTTCGGACGCTCCTTTAGCCCGAAATCGGGCGCTCCGGGCACCATCTACAAGGCTTGGCCGGCGTCGGCCGAAACCGCTTAACCGGCGCAGATTGCGTCTTGCCCGGCACGCCTGCCCCGTCCCCCAGGGAGGGTCGTGTCACCCGCCGCCGCAGGTTCCTGCAATGCGAAGCAAATTCGGCAACGTTCCGGTCATTTACGAAAACCATGCCTTAACAACGGCCGCACCATCGCTCGACGCCTCAAGACGCGTCGTCGTCACTTCTCAGGAGATACGCCCATGAAAAATCGACCTGTGCGCGAAGACTATCGACGCTGGCGGGAGGCGCAGACCGTCGCGGCGTCAGACGGCGTGGCGCATTCGGCAGCCACACGCCCCGAATTGCCGTCGGTATTGCCTTTTGCCGGTTATGTCGTCTGGTTTCACGTGAGTCTCACGTATCTCGACATTCGGTTCGACCATCATCGCTTCGAGATCGTCACGCAGCAGGTACAGAGTGCCGCCGAAGCCTTCTTCTTTGACAGCCTCGACGCCGCTTACGGGCATGCCGTCAGTGTCGGCGAACCCTGTCTGATCCTGTTTGCGGCGACCGGCGGCGCGTCTGTCCGTGTCGTGGGGTGATGCCGATCGCCATGAATACTTGCCGTCAGCGCCCGCCGACTCAACTCAGTGCCCCCCATCACGCACGACTTGCCCTCAAGGGAACATGAACCATGCCGTTACTCGCCCTAGCCATTCCTTATGCGCAATCCAGCCCCGTTACGTATGAGATTGACACCCATGCGAATCGCCACGAGGTCTCCATCGATATGGAAAAGATCCAGAATCAGCCCCATGATTTGCCATCTGCGTCGTCCGTGGCGAGACTGCCGGATGCCCACTTTCGTCGCGCCGTCTTCGAGTGTCATCCCATTCCGGTGAACCACTACTTCGATAATCTGCTCGCGGAACTCGTGACCCCGCGAGACGAGTGTAGCGCCCGGCCCTACACGAGCAACGCCGAACTGCGCAAGGCGCTGGGCGACCTCATGACGTTTCACCCCGCAGGCGGTTCACTGTCGGTCGAGGCGCGCATCAGGGCCGTGGGCTTGCCGTCACTACTGCGCGATGAACCGGAATATTTGCCCGGCACCCTGAGCGCACTGACTTTTGACATTGGGGCGCACGGCATCGAGATTGGGAGGTTCAAATTCCCCCAGTTGCGGACGCCAGGAGAGGCCGAGTTCCTCTTGGTCGGCGAGAGTGAACTGGCGTTTCTCCATGAAGGCAATCCGCATGCGCCCCGCATCAGGGAGGAACACGCAGCGATCCTTGGATTCCACTACCGGGCGGCGGGAATGCGTGGGCACACCACACTGCCGCCTGCCGGATATGCTCTTGCGTCAACAGACGCCACTCACCTCTCCGATTTCACGGCGCAGTTGGCCCGATGTCGCCAACGAAACGATCTGAGTCGATTGCCGCGCGCGGCCGATGATCGAAACTACTACAAACACAACCCGATGGACGCAATGCAGAACGGCCCGTGCGTGATTCTGTAAGCGCCAAGCGTCGGAAGAACCGCGCCGTCGTCTCGAGTCTTCATACGCAGGAGAATCCCGGGAACGGCGGCGGCGGTAAGACGTACGCTTACGCCGCCGACTTGAGCCGTCGCGCGAACTTTTCGCGGAATTTCTTGAGCTTCGGCGCCACGACATAAGCGCAATAGCCCTGATCGGGATGCTGACGGAAGTAGTTCTGGTGATAGGCCTCGGCGGGCCAGAACGTCTGCGTCGGCACCACTTGTGTGACGATCGGCGCGGGATATGTCATCTCGGCCATCAGTTCGGCGATGAGGTGCTCGGCGACGTCCTTCTGCTTCTCGTCCTGATAGAAGATCGCGGAGCGATACTGCGTGCCGATGTCGTTGCCCTGGCGATTGACGGTGGTCGGATCGTGGATCTGGAAGAACACGACCAGCAGTTCTTCGAATGAGACGGCGTCCGGATCGTAGGTCACGCGCACCACTTCCGCGTGGCCGGTTTCGCCTTCGCACACTTGCTCGTAGGTCGGATTGTCGACATGCCCGCCCTCATACCCCGAGACGACAGACTTCACGCCGTCCAGTTGCTGATAGCAGGCCTCAAGACACCAAAAACAGCCACCCGCCAGCGTGGCAACTTCGGTACGGATATCGCTCGGGGAGTTCGTCTGCTCTGTCATCATGACCTCGCTTGTCGGCTACGTTTCGTGCGGCAGCGCACCAAACAAATAGGGCGGGCGATCGATGGTCCGATCGCCCGCCCTATTGTCGCGCAGAAGTCCCGCGAACGGCGCAAATAACCCTATATGGGACTCGCGCCGCTCACCTGTACGTTGGCCTTGTCAGCCTGATCAGCCTTGCAACTGCGTGATGAGCGGATGCAGAAGACGTGCACCGACACGCGCCGTCAGACCGTCGCGGTCATACGTCGGGTTGTACTCGGCGATATCCGCCACGCGCAGCTTGCCCGAACGGCGCACCACCCCGATGAGCGATTCGACGACTTCGAGCGCCACACCGTGCGCCGCCGGCGCGGACACGCCCGGGGCCTTCTCACCCGGCAGCACGTCCATGTCGATGGTCAGGTACACGTGACTCACTCGCGCGAGCTTCTTCTCGAGCCGCTCGCACATTTCCGGCAGACGATGCGCGAGCATCGTCTCATCGAGCCAGTAGTCCACGCTCAGCGAGTCTGCACGCTCGAAGAGCGCGTCGGTATTGCTGTAACGGCTCACGCCAAGGCACGCGTAATGGAACGGTGCCTGACGCCCCGCGAGCAACTGCGATATCTGCCAGAACGGCGTACCGGAGCTAGCCGTCGGCTGCGCACGCAAGTCAAAGTGCGCGTCGAAGTTGAGAATCAGGATCGGCTCATCGCGCAGCCGATCGCCGAAATGCTCTGCAACGCCAAGGAACGTGCCGTAGGCAATCTCGTGCCCGCCACCCAACACCACGGGCAACGCCCCCGCCGCCATCACTTCGGCCACACGGTGGCCAAGCGCGGCTTGCGCCGCTTCGAGGCGGTCGTCGGCACACACGATATTGCCGCCGTCGAACACCACGGGCGTGCCCTTCACGGGCAAGCTCGCCAGTGCACGGCGCAGCATGTCCGGGCCGGCGACGGCGCCCTGACGCCCATGATTGCGGCGCACCCCTTCGTCACTGCAAAAACCCAGCACGACTGCGCCACCTGCGGCTTGCGACGCGTCGTAATCGCGCAGCACCTGATGCAGACGCAGGGTATGGCCGGCCTCACCGGTATCCACACGACCTTGCCAGACCGTTCGATCAATTGTCATACGTTTGCCTGCCTTGCCTTACCGTGCGATGACCGCTTGCAGGAATTCTCGCGTGCGCGCTTCGCGCGGCGCGGTGAAAATCTGCTCGGGCGAACCCGCTTCGATGATCCGGCCGTGGTCCATCACGACCACCACATCGGCCACTTCCCGTGCGAAACCCATCTCGTGCGTGACGACCAGCATCGTCATGCCGTCGTTCGCGAGCGCCTTCATCACCTGCAACACCTCGCCCACGAGTTCCGGATCGAGTGCCGATGTCGGCTCGTCGAACAACATGACTTGGGGTTGCATCGCCAGTGCGCGGGCGATCGCCACACGCTGCTTCTGGCCGCCCGAGAGCGTACTCGGATAGACGTCGGCCTTCGCCGCCAGCCCCACCTTGGCGAGCAACTCGCGGGCGAGCGTCTCGGCGTCGGCGCTTTTCATGCCGCGCAGCTTGCGCGGCGCGAGCGTCACGTTATCGAGCACGCTCAGGTGCGGGAACAGGTTGAATGACTGGAACACCATGCCCACTTCGGTGCGCAGGTGATTGAGCGCGTTCTCGCCCATCATCTTGCCGTGATCGACAAGCTTCTTGCCCACGATTTCGATGGTGCCCTGCTCGGCCGTCTCCAGCCCGTTGCAGCAGCGCAGGAACGTGCTCTTGCCCGAGCCGCTCGGGCCGATGACCACGACGACCTGACGCGCCTCGACTTCGAAATCAATGCCCTTGAGCACCTGATGGCTGCCGTAGGCCTTGCCCAGTCCCTCAATCTTCAGGATCGGGGTGCCGAATTCCTTCTTCACTTCGCTCATTGCACGGCACCTCCGGCACGCAGGGACTTCTCGGCGCGCTGCAGGAGCAGCGTGGTGACACCGGTCAGAATCAGATAAACAAAAGCAATCGCCAGATACACTTCCAGCGAGCGATACGTCACGCTGATGATCTTCTGGCCTTCGTGCATCACGTCATGAATCGTGAGCAGCGACACAAGGGCAGAGTTCTTGATCAGCGCAATGAATTCGTTGCCCAGCGGCGGAATCATGCGCACGATGGCCTGCGGCAGAATCACCGAGCGCATGGCCTGGCCGTAAGGCATGCCGAGCGAGCGGGCGGCTTCCATCTGACCGCGCTCGATCGACTGGATGGCACCACGCACGATTTCCGAGACGTAGGCACCGCTATAGATGCCCAGACCCAGCACACCGCACATGAATGCCGGCAGCAGAATGTCGAACTGAGGCAGGCCGAAGAACAGGATGAAGAGTTGCACCAGCAACGGCGTGCCACGAATGAACGTGACATAAGCGGTACAAATGCCGTAGCGAATGCGGTGCTGCGGGTTCAGACGGCCCATGCCGACCAGCAAACCCAGGATGCAGCCCAGCGCCAGTGCACAGGCAGTCACCTCAACGGTAACGATCGCGCCACGCGCGAGGTCTTGCCAGTTTGCCCACACCGGCGAAAAATCGAGTTCCATGCGTACTCCGTCAGTTGCTCTACTGCTTTATTGCGTCGGCGGGCGCCACCACCCCATTCAAGGTGACGGCCCACCCGCCCGGTATTACGTTCGCGACGTGCTTACTTCGCGCTACCGAAATACTTGTTGACCAGCGCAGCGTAGGTGCCGTCTGCACGGACCTTTTCCAGCGCCTTGTTCATCTCGTTGGTCAGTTCGGTGTCGCCCTTGCGCACGGCGAAGCCATAACGCTCAACGGTCAGCGTCTTGTCGAGCACCTTCACGCCCGGGTTGGCCTTGGCGTACAGCAGGGCTGCCGGCTTGCCGGTCACGGCGGCGTCAGCACGGCCGATCTTCACGAGTTCGAACATCTGGTCGTTCTTCTCGACTTCCACGCGCTCGACCTTCGGATAGCTTTCCTTCAGGAACTGCACCGACTTCGTACCCACCTGCACCGACACCTTCTTGCCGGTCAGATCGGCCGGTTCCTTGATGCTGGTGTTGTCAGCCTTGACCAGAATCGCCAGACCACCGGTGTAGTACGGATGCGTGAAGTTCACGACCTTCAGACGCTCGTCGGTGATGTAGATCGCCGAAGCGGCCACGTCGACGCGCTTGGACAGCACGGCCGGGATCAGGCCCTTGAAATCGATATCCGTCCACTCGACCTTCTTGCCCATGGCCTTGCCCAGCGCTTCGATCATTTCCACGTCGAAACCGGTACGCTTACCGTTGTCCACATATTCGAACGGCGGGAAGGTCGCGTCGGTAGCAACACGCAGCACGTCGTCGGCAGCGAAGACTTTGCTCGAGCAGGTGACGGCCAGCGCCATCGTGAACAGAATGTGACGCAATTTCATCTGGTACTCCTTCGTGTAGTCTCGGTCGGGAAAAACCGGTTAAAAGTACTGCAATCGATTCGAAATACGCTCGGCTGCCGCCACCGTGAGGCGGATCAGCTCTTCGTGGCGCTGAGCCACACGCACGGCCGGCGCCATCAGGGTGATGGTGCCCTCCAGACGTTCCTTCGCGGCAAACACCGGGGCCGACACGCCCCAGACGCCAAAATCCACTTCGCTTTCAGACACTGCGTAGCGCTGCTTGCGGATCTCCTCGACCTGCGCGACGAGACGCTCCTGCGCCACCGGCTGACCCGCCAATTGGCGGCCGATCAGGCTTTCGCGAGTGGCTTGCGGCAGAAAGGAGAGCAATGCCTTGGCCGAGGCGCCATGCACCAGCGGGTGCGCACGTCCCTTGGCAAAGGAGCAACGCAGCGATTGCTCGCTCTCGTGCATGTCGAGGCAGACGACCTGGCCGTTAGCCGCCACGAGCAGACCGACGGTCTCGCCGGTGCGCTGCACGAGGGCGTCGATTTCCTCACGTGCCTGGGTGACAAGATGCGAGTTGTGGTCGAAACCCCACGCCAATTGCACGCCGACCGGACCCGGTTCATAGAGCGCCTCATGGGCGTGCTCCTGCACCAGGCCCCACTTCTTGAGTGGCACGAGGTGGCGGTAAACCGTGGAGAGCGGCAGGCTCGTTTGCGCGGCGATCTCGCGTGCCGCGATCGGTCGTCCATGACGTGCCACAGTCACAAGGACTTGCAGTACGCGCTCGGAGACCGAATGAGCTTCGGTGGTGTCCATCGTCTTGAAAACAAAAGAAAGCAAAAAAATCAGCGGGCTAGCCGCCAATGACGACATGGGCGCTATCTTGCGATGCAATTCCCAAAGTAAAAAATTGAATTCTCACCGGATGGTAACAAAATGGAGGATTACGCATAGGGATTTTCCCTTACGCATCTCGGAAGACATCCATAAAAAAACGCCGAGTCCCATACCAGATAAGGGACTCGGCGCAGTTTTACTGAAACTGAATAAAGATTCTTATTACCGACTGTCAGTTGATGTTCGTGAATCCGGTGCAGCCGATAACCAGCCAATGAGAATCGGTTTTTGCACTTTCCCAAGTGCGCTCTTGGGCAGCGCATCGAGAACGACGACCCGTCGCGGCAGTTTGAAGCGAGCGATGCGTTCGCCGAGGAAGTCGAGCACCGTCTGCGGCGTGGCCCCCGCCGATGGCGCCGGCACGATCACGGCGACGGGCACTTCGCCCCATCGCTCGTCTGGCACGCCGACGACGGCGGCCTCGAGCACCCCCGGACAATCGACCAGCGCGTTCTCGATTTCCGCCGGATAGATGTTCTCGCCGCCGGAGATGATCATGTCCTTGCTGCGGCCCACGACCTCGAAGCAACCGTCCTCACGCAGACGCGCCAGATCGCCCGAGTGAAACCAGCCTCCCTCGAACGACGCGTGTCCGGGCGCACGCCAGTACTCGCGCATCACGTTCGGCGCTCGCACGAGAATCTCGCCAACGTCTCCCATGGGAACGTCCTGCCCCGCCGCATCGGTCAGTCGCACGTCCACGCTCGGGCACGCACGGCCGACGGCGCCGGGATGCGCCTTCGCCTCGCCGAACCGTAAGGCAATCGACACCGGGCCGGTTTCCGTCGCGCCATACACCTGCCCGAGCGGGATGCCGCGCGCATGGAACGCGTCGATGGCGGACATCGGCACCACGCTGGACCCGGCCATCACGCCGCGCAACGACGACAGATCGGTCGTCGGCCACGCCGGATGCAACTGCACCGCCCGCATGGTGGCGGGCACCATCAGCGAGAGCGTCGGACGATGCTTTTCGACATCCGCCAACCACGCCCCCGGATCGAAGCGCGGATGCAGCGTGACGCTTGCCCCACGCAACAGCGCGGGCAGCGTCTGGATACAGAGACCGCCGACGTGGAACATCGGCAACGTCGAAAGGACGTGGTCGTCGGCACGCATATCGTGCGCCCACCAACTGGCTTGCGCGTTGGCCAACAATCCGGCCTGCGTGTGCAGCGCACCTTTGGGTTCGCCCGTCGTGCCGGATGTGTACGCGAGAAGTACCGGTGCATCGGGCGGAATGTCAGGGTACTCGACCGGCTTGATCGATGGCACCGCGATGAGCCCTTCGATCGGAGCGATGGCCGGGGGCGGCAGGTCGGTGATGGTGTCTTGTTCGATCGCGTCGCGAATGTGGCGAGCGGCGTCGCGATGCGCCGCGTCGAACCACAGCACGCGCGCACCCGCGTGGCGCACGATGGCGGCCAGTTCCGGCACGGCCAGACGGAAGTTCAGCGGCAGGAAGATGGCGCCGGCGCGGGCGCACGCGAAGAGCAGCGCCAGTTGCAACTCGTCGTTCAGACCGAGGCACGCCACGCGGTCGCCCGGAGCGATACGCCACGTGCTGCGCAGATGCCCGCCCACCCGCTCCACGCGTCGCCACAACGCTGCGTAGTCGGTCTGTTCCGATTCATCGCCAATGCCGCAGCGCAATGCCAGCCGCTCGGGCGTGGCGCGTGCGTGAGCGGCGAGCGCTTCTACAAAAGGCGTCAACTGGTTCTCCGTGACAAGAGAGACGAGACGGCGAGGCATCGGGCGGCGACCGGTCAGTGATGACATCTGGCGTTGCCGTCAGTGCCATCAGGGCGATCGGCCACCCAGTCTCGCTGGTTGCTGCTTAGCGAGGTTGGCGCGCAGATTACTCGTCGCGCTCACCCGGTTCGTAGAGCGCCTCGCGGCCGATGCGGTCGAGGCACAACTCCGCCGTCCATGGCAGCATCAACGCACCGCAACGCGAATCACGATACATGCGCTCGAGCGGCAGCGTCTTGAGCATCGACTGTCCGCCGCACGTGCGAATGGCGAGACGGCACAACTCGTTGGCGTTCTCCATGATCGTGTACTGCGCCGCATACGCGCGCAGACGCGCCTCCTTGCCCGGATCGGCCCGGCCGTCCTGCAAGGCGCGCAGAAACAGCGCGCGTGTCTGCTCGAGCATGATGTGCATTTGCGCCACGGCGATCTGCTTGGTCGGATACATACGACGCTTGACCGGCGCGCCCATGCCCTCGGCTTCGCCGCGCAGATAGCGCACGGTGAAATCGTAGGCTGCCTGTGCAATTCCCATGTACGTCGGGGCGAGCGTCATGAACATATGCGGCCAGCGGCTCGCGGCCTGATAGTAGACGCCGCGCGGCATCAGTTGCAGCTCGTCGGGGACGAACACATCCTTGAAGAGCAACGTCCGCGAGACGGTGCCACGCATGCCGAGCGGGTCCCAGTCCCCCGTGACGCTCACGCCCGGGGCGTCGCCCGGCACGGCGATGTAGAACGTGTCCTTCATCGACAGTTCGGGCTTGTCTTCGGTACACAACACGCCGTAGTAGTTTGCCGCGCCCGAGAGCGACGCGAAGATCTTGCGTCCATTGATCTTCCAGCCGCCGTCGACCTTCGTCGCCGTCGTGCCGAACGGTGCCTTGCCTGCGGCCGCCGCACTGCCTTCGGAGAAGGGCTGCGCATAAATCGCGCCGTCCTGAATCACGCGCGCGAAGTGATGCTTGCGATAGCCGGCGTGTTCGGTACGTTGCTCGGGTGTCATGTCGAGATCGTCAGCCAGAATGCCGGTCCACATCATCGAGCACGTATGCATATTGAACGTGAGCGCCGTGGCACCGCAGTGGCGCCCGAGTTCGGCGGAGACCATCATGTACGTGGCGAAATCGGCCCCCAGGCCACCGTCCGATTCGGGAATACACAACTTCAGCAGGCCAGCGGCGCGCATGTCATCGTAGTTCTCAAACGGGAAAGACGCTTCACGATCCCAGCGGGCGGCACGCGGCGCGAGCGATTCGCGCCCCACCTGCTCGGCCAGCGCCAGCAGGCGCCGCTGCTTGTCCGTGAGCGGGTAGTGCTCGCCAACGATTGAAGGGGGCTGATAGGCCACGGTAGTCTCCTAGAGTGTTGCGAGGAAAGCGCGCACCTCAGCGTCGAATGCCGCCTGGTGCGTCAGATTCATGAGATGCCCTGCGCCGGCCAGGCACACGTAACGAGCATCCGGGATGGATTCGGCCATGCGCGCCATCACCTTCGGCGGCGCGTTGGTATCGTGCTCGCCCGCGATGAGCAGCACCGGCACCGCAAGGCGCGTGAGGGCGGCGCGCTGCTCGAAGCCCACCAGGGCCTGCAACGCTGCGCGGTAAGCGTCGGGAGTCAGCGCACCCATCGCGTCGACGGCCAACACATGTGCGCTTGCACGTGCCGCCGCGTCGGGTTCGCCAAGCATGCCGGGCACGATCGCTTCGGCCATCTCGCGCAAGGTTTTGCCGGCATCGAGCGGCGCAGTGCGCTGTCGTACGAATTCACGTTGAAAGTCGCCATCCGGTTTGCCGAATGCGGGAGATGTGCCGCACAACACGAGCGCTGCGATGTCGCGCGTGAACGGCTCGCCACGCGCCATCAGCTCCTGCGCGACCATGCCCCCCATGCTGTGGCCGACGAGCACGAAGCGTGACGATTTTGACTCACTGGATGCGCTCAGTGCATCGAGCAACGCCCGCAGACTGTCGGCCAGCGACGCCATCGTCGGCTCGGCAGGCATGGCGCTCTCGCCGTAACCCGGCATGTCCCAGGCCACGACGCGATACCCCGCCGTCACGAACGTCTCGAATTGGGCAGGCCACACATGGCGATTCCCGCCAATGCCATGCAGCAGCACGAGCGTGAGCGGTCCATCGCCCGCCGTGTGGCAGGCGGGTACGGGAAGCGTCATGATGCGAATTCGCCTTGCAGTTGTCCGTCGCGTACGACGACATCGCCGTCGAGCGCAATCGTGCAGCGTCGCAACGGCAGATCGAAGTGGCCGAGCGTGTGACGTCCCGCCACTTCGTTGGCACCCGTTGAATAGAGGAAGTTGCCCGCGAAGGCGCGCTGCTCGGTGCCGTTGCAATCGCGCTTGTCGTAGCAGGCGAGCGCGTCCCAGCGCGCGCGCGGGTTCATGCCGAAACCGACGTGCGAGACGGCATACGCTTCGCGATCTCCCCACGCGGCGAAATACTCGCGCATGAGGTCGACGTCGACGCCTTCGCCGTCGATGGCAACGACGTAGTCGTCTTCGACGGTGAGTTCGATACGATCGCGCAGATATTGTTTGAACGTCAGGTTGATGTCGCCGGGCGCGAGCACGAGTCGGCCGTTGACGCTATGGGCCGCGGGAAATGCCAGCGCCAGACCGCCCGGCCAGTGGGCGACTTGTCCGGGTTTGGCGCACCAGCCCCAGACGCCGCCGACTCGGGCGTCGCGAAGACCGATGCGCAGATCGGTCCCGGCGGCGGACGTCACGTGCATTTGTGCTGCACCGCGCAAACGCTTGATCGCCGCGCGCACCTTCGGCTCGAGCGCCGGGTCGGTTGCGCAGCGTTCCAGAATCTCGGGATGTTCGTTGGAGACCATCAGCACGCGCGCCCCGCCGCCCAGAATCTCGGGCAGCTCGGGGGCGTGCAGCAGGCCTTCGACGGTGCAATCGACGACGAGCGTCGCGGCCTTGAGCGCCGCCACGACAGGGGCCAACTGGCCCAGCGCGTCGCTCGCACCCGTCGAGCGCACGGGCACCGGTGCGCTCACGCGTGGACTTGGCACGATCAGCCGGAAAGGCCTGGCGCCAAGCGATTCCGCGGCAAGCTGCGCTAATTCCACGTTGACAGGCCGGGATTGCGTTTCGGCTACAATCGCCACCACATCACCGGGTCGTATGTCGCAGCGCCGCAAGGTCTCGGCAAATACGTCGATCCACTTATGCTCGATTCGCTCGATCAGCATATCGTCTCCTGAGCGTCTGACCTCTCGCCCGCCGGGGGCCTCTTTGCCCCGCGGCATGCTGCCGGCCGTCACGCGTCTTGTCGATCTGTTGTTCGTGCCATAGTATATGAATATTCATACAAATCAACCCGATCAAATTAGCCGGACGGGAGTGCAGGGACAGTGAACGCCAAACGCGCCGCAGTGCCAGATTTCGACAGCGCAGCTTTTCGCAATGCGCTCGGTCAATTTGCGACCGGGGTCACGGTGATCACCACGCGCGCCGACGACGGCTCGCTCATCGGTATCACCGCCAGTTCGTTCAATTCGGTGTCGCTCACGCCACCGCTCATTCTGTGGAGTCTCGCCACGCGAGCGGGCAGCATGCCCGTCTTCCGTGAGAACTCTCACTACGCCGTGAATGTGCTGGCGGCCGATCAACTCGACATCTGCAAGCGCTTCGCCACGATGAAGGGCGACCGCTTCGCGGGCGTGCCGTACACGCTGTCGGCATCGGGCACGCCGGTGCTCGATGGTGCGCTGGCCTGGTTCGAATGTCATAACCGCAGCCGCTACGACGAAGGCGATCACGTCATCTTCGTTGGTGAAGTCGAGCGTTGCGGTATCCATGCGGACGTGACCGAGCGCATGCCGCTGATCTTCCACGCCGGCGGCTTCCACAAGCCGCAGTCGCTCGGTTAAGTCGCCCCATGTCAGCCGCCGGAGCGCCGTTCGTCGACGACTATCTGGCGTATCTGCTCGCTCGCGCGAGCACGCTGGTCTCCGATGAATTTCATCGCGAAGTCGCGGCGGCTGGACTCGGCGTGTCGGAGTGGCGAGTGCTTGCCACCCTCTCCGACGGTCGCGCACGCACTATCAATCAACTGGCCGACATCGTGCTCGCCAAGCAGCCGACACTCACCAAAGTCGTCGACCGGCTGGAAGCCACGGGTGACGTCGTGCGCGGGGAAAGCACGACGGATCGCCGTCAGTCACTGGTCTCGCTCACCGACGCCGGACGCGAACGCGTGACGCCGTTACTCGCCAGCGCGCGCCGCCACGAAGCCGGGGTACTCGCGCGCTTCGGTACCGAACAATCCACCTTGCTCAAGGAAACGCTGCGCCGTCTGATCGACGAGATGACGCAGGGAACGCAGAGCCACCGATAGGCGTATTCCGATCGTTGCACGGTCGCGTCCGAAAACGTGAATCGCACGGCGCGGCGAATCGTCAAAAATTCGACCACTTCGAGAAATTGTCGAATTTTCTTTCGTCGATCGACGGAAATCGCATTTCCACTATCAATTTCACTCATCGCGATCGCTGAATACGCAAGCACTTGCGACGCGAATTCTTCTAAGATGCGCATATCGATTCCCGCTTTTGCGCACGCTCATGACCGCACCCAGCAACCGCCCAGACGACACGCGCCGCGAGCGCCGCGTTTGGGATATCAGCGCTCCGCTCTCGAGCGACACCCCTGTCTGGCCCGGCGATACGCCGTTCTCGGAAGAGGCGGTGTGGCAGATCGGACCGGGCTGTCCGGTCAACGTCGGGCGCATCACGCTGTCGCCGCATACCGGCGCGCATGCCGACGCCCCGCGTCATTACGACGACGACGGCGCCTTCATCGGTGAGGTATCGCTTGAGACGTATCTGGGGCCGTGCCGGGTGATTCATTGCCTCGGTGCCTCGCCGGTCGTCACGCCGGACATGGTCGCGCCCCACCTGTCGGACGTGCCGTCGCGCGTATTGCTGCGCACCTACGAACACGCGCCGATCGCGCGTTGGGATAGCGGCTTTTGCGCTGTGGCACCCGAGACCGTCGATCTGCTCGCGTCGCACGGTGTGAGGCTGGTCGGTATCGACACGCCATCGCTTGATCCGCAGGAGAGCAAGACGATGGACGCGCACCACCGTATTCGCGCGCATCGCATGGCCATTCTCGAAGGGCTGGTGCTCGACGCTATCGCACCGGCCGATTACGAACTCATCGCGTTGCCGCTCAAGTTCATGCGGCTCGATGCGAGTCCGGTACGCGCGGTGCTGCGGTCGCTTTGAACGGCCCGGACCGCGACGGCCTCACGGCAAACGACTTCCTTTTTTGTATTGCTTTCACTCATAAAACGCAAACCATGACGTCTTCTCGCAACGATTGTCTGGCCCTTGATGCGGCCGATTCGCTCGCCCCACTGCGCGCACAATTCGATCTGCCGCCGGGTGTGATCTATCTCGATGGCAACTCGCTGGGCGCGCGTCCGCTGGCTTCGGCCAAGCGCGCACAGGAAGTGATTACGGCCGAATGGGGCGTGGGCCTCATCCGCAGTTGGAACGAGGCGGACTGGTTCGCGCTGCCGCGCACGCTGGGCGATGCGCTGGCACCGATCGTCGGTGCGGGCAAAGGCGAAGTGGTGGTGACGGACACCACGTCGAGCAACCTCTTCAAGGTGATGGCCGCCGCCCTCGATGCGCAGCGCACGCGTGCGCCGCAACGCAAAGTGGTCGTCTCCGAGCGCAGCAACTTTCCGACCGATCTGTACATCGTGCAAGGCCTCACACGCCTGCTCGACGACGGCTACTCGCTGCGTCTGATCGATTCGCCGGAAGAACTGCCGAACGCACTCGGCGATGACGTCGCCGTGGTGTTGCTCACGCATGTGAACTACCGCACCGGCGCCATGTACGACATGGCCGCGCGTACCGCAGAGATTCACGCAGCGGGCGCATTGGCGGTGTGGGATCTTTGCCACTCCGCAGGCGCGGTGCCCGTCGATCTGAACGGTGCCAATGCCGACTACGCCGTCGGTTGCACGTACAAGTATCTGAATGGCGGCCCGGGTTCGCCGGCATTCGTGTGGGTCAACAAGCGCCATCAGGACACGTTCTGGCAACCGCTGTCGGGCTGGTGGGGCCATCGCACGCCGTTCGCGATGCAGCCGGAGTACACCCCTGACAATGGCATCGGTCGCTATCTGTGCGGCACGCAGCCGATCGTCTCGCTCTCGCTCGTGCAGTGCGGTCTGGACATCTTCGCGCAGACGTCGATGGAAGCCCTGCGCCGCAAGTCGCTGGCGCTGACCGATTTGTTCATCAAGCTGGTGGAAGAGCGCTGTGCCGAATTCCCGCTCACGCTGGTGACGCCGCGCGATCACGCTGCGCGCGGCTCGCAGGTGAGCTTCGAGCATCCGGAAGGTTTTGCCGTGATTCAGGCGTTGATCGCACGCGGTGTCATCGGCGACTATCGCGAGCCGCGCATCATGCGTTTCGGCATGACGCCGCTGTACACCAGCTTTGCCGATGTCTGGGATTCGGTCGAAATTCTGCGTGACGTGCTGACCACCGGTTCGTGGGACAAGCCCGAGTTTCATCGTCGCGGCACGGTGACCTGAGAGAGGAATTGTCAGCATGAGCAAGTCCCCCTCTTCGACAAGCGGCCCTCACGACACCTCGACGCACGCCACGCCCGCACAGGGCGGGTGTCCGTTCGGGCATCAGAGTCCGGATGCGGCGAGCGACGCGAACCCCTCGCAAAGCGCGCCGGCCGATGCGCAATGGCACGATGCCCAGCTCGATTTTTCCAAGAGCATGAGCTACGGCGACTACCTGTCGCTCGATCCGATTCTGAATGCGCAACACCCGCGCTCGACCGACCACAACGAGATGCTGTTCATCATTCAGCATCAGACGAGTGAGTTGTGGATGAAGCTGGCGTTGTACGAGTTGCAGGCGGCGCGCACGGCGGTTCACAACGATGAACTGCCACCCGCGTTCAAGATGCTCGCCCGCGTGTCGCGCATTCTCGAGCAACTGGTGCAGGCGTGGAGCGTGCTGGCGACGATGACGCCCTCGGAGTATTCATCGATGCGCCCGTCACTGGGCAGCTCGTCGGGCTTTCAGTCGTATCAGTACCGCATTCTGGAGTTCATGCTGGGCAACAAGAATGCGGCAATGTTGAAGCCGCACTCGCATCGCCCCGATCTTTTCCAGCAGGTGGAAGCTGCGCTCAACGCCCCATCGTTCTACGACGAGGTGGTGCGTCTGCTCGCGCGTCGCGGCTTTGCGATCGCCCCCGAACGGCTCGAACGCGACTGGACGCAGCCGACGCCGCACGACGAGACTGTCGAGGCGGCATGGCTTGAGGTGTATCGCAATCCGTCGCAGCACTGGGAGCTGTATGAGATGGCCGAGGAATTGGTCGATCTCGAAGACGCCTTCCGTCAATGGCGCTTCCGCCACGTGACGACGGTCGAGCGCATCATCGGCTTCAAGCAAGGAACCGGCGGCACCAATGGGGCGCCCTACCTGCGCAAGATGCTCGATGTCGTACTGTTCCCCGAACTGTGGCACGTGCGGACGTTGTTGTGATGGCCTTGCGCTCGCAACGCCTGACACCTACCGCATGAATTCGGCAGGCGCCCTCCCCCATGCCCGGGGCTGTGGCGCTTGCCCGTCCCCTGGCGCCGCTTCAATGCTTGTCAGGTCGCTACGTCAGGGGACGGGCATTCACCGCTATCGTGCGGCCCGCCGCGCCGCGGTCGGCGCCCAACCCGTTGAACCACCGCCGTATGGGCATAATCAAGCCTGTCCGCTCAGACGCGCAGCCAGTTGCTTCAATCGCGGGCTGATCTCTTCACGGAAGACGGCATCCGGAATCGACGATGACGGCCCGCTGCAACTGATCGCCAGCCAGCGGTTTTGCCGTACATCACGCAACGGCACCGCCACCGCATTCACCCCCTCGTGCCACTCGCGAAACGAGTAGCAGCATCCCTCGCGCTTGTACGACTCGATCCCTTTGTCGACACCGGATTGCAGCACATCCCAGCCAACATTGCGCAGTGCTGCCGGATTGGCGTCGTAGTTATCGCGCAGATCGGCAAGCATTGTCTCGCGCTCGGTCGGCGTCATGGCCGCGAGGTAGACGCGCCCCATCGAACTCGTCAGCATCGACAGACGTGAGCCCGCTGTCAGCCCCAGAGTGAGGTGTGCCGAGTCGCTACGGATGGTTTCGAGATACATCATGTCGATGCCTTCCCGGCAACCGAGCGAAATGGAGCACCCCATCTCTTTGGCCAACGCCCGCATGTGCGGCCGCGCCAGCGTCAACATGTCGGTGCCGCTCAGGAAAGCGTATCCCAAGGCCAGCACGCCGGCATCCAGCGCGTATTTGCCAAGCTCGGCGTCGTACCGCAGGTAGCCAAGCTCTGTCAGCGTGTAAGCAAGGCGACTGACGGTGGCCTTCGGCAACCCGGTGCGCGCCGCGAAGTCGCGATTGCCCAGCAGGACATCGTCAGGACCAAAGGCACGCAACAGCTCGAGACCACGTGCGAGCGCCGTGACGAACTTGCGCTCGTCATGCGAAGGCGGCACACCATGCGCCGGCGCACCGGCAAAGGCTGACAGGGACGTTTTGACCACAACCATCGCGCACTCCGCTTCAAATGGGTTCGGCCAGTGCACGCACTGGCCGTTGCCTGGCAAAAAATTTTAGTGTTAAACTAACTTCGATTTCAGAACATTGTTCCGCATTGCGGAACTTTCGTCAAGTCGACGAGCTTTCCCGGTGTGGGATACGGCAACGTATGCCGCACATGTGCCAAACGGGCCGACGAGGATGGCGTCAGCGTATTTTTCGAGAACATCGGAGGAGATAGGTCATGGCAGGCAATGCACAGTTTCATTGGGAAGATCCGCTGTTGCTGGACGCACAGCTCACGAGCGAAGAGCGCATGATTCGTGACGCCGCGGCCGCGTACTCGAACGACAAGCTCGCGCCGCGCGTGCTCGAGGCATTCCGCCACGAGCGTACCGATGCCGCGATCTTTCGAGAGATGGGCGAGATTGGCCTGCTCGGCCCGACGATCCCCGAGGAATACGGCGGTCCGGGCCTGAGCTATGTGGCGTACGGTCTGATCGCACGTGAGGTCGAGCGTGTGGATTCGGGCTACCGCTCGATGATGTCGGTGCAATCGTCGCTCGTCATGGTGCCGATCTTCGAATTCGGTAGCGAAGCGCAAAAGCAGAAGTACCTGCCGAAGCTGGCCAGCGGCGAGTGGATCGGTTGCTTCGGTCTGACCGAACCGAACCACGGCTCCGATCCGGCCGGCATGACCACGCGCGCCAAGAAGGTCGCGGGTGGCTACGAGCTGAGCGGCGCCAAGATGTGGATCACGAACTCGCCGATCGCCGATGTCTTCGTGGTGTGGGGCAAGCTCGCCGACGAAAATGGCGAGGAAAAGATTCGCGGCTTCATTCTGGAAAAAGGCTGGAAGGGTCTGTCCGCCCCGGCGATTCACGGCAAGGTCGGCCTGCGTGCCTCGATCACCGGCGAGATCGTGATGGATCAGGTGTTCGTGCCGGAAGAAAATCTGATGCCGGGCGTCTCTGGCCTGAAGGGTCCGTTCACCTGCCTGAACTCGGCCCGCTACGGCATCGCCTGGGGTGCGCTGGGTGCCGCTGAATTCTGCTGGCACATGGCGCGTCAGTACGTGCTCGACCGTCAACAGTTCGGTCGTCCGCTCGCGGCCAATCAATTGATTCAGAAGAAACTCGCGGACATGCAGACGGAAATCACGCTGGGCCTGCAAGGCTGCCTGCGTCTGGGCCGCATGAAAGACGAAGGCACCGCTGCCGTCGAGATCACCTCGATCATGAAGCGCAACTCGTGCGGCAAGGCACTGGATGTCGCGCGTCTGGCGCGTGACATGCTCGGCGGCAACGGCATCTCCGACGAGTTCGGTATCGCCCGTCACCTCGTGAACCTCGAAGTGGTCAACACCTATGAAGGCACCCACGACATTCACGCCCTGATTCTCGGACGCGCGCAGACGGGTATCCAGGCGTTCTTCTGATCGATCGCCGGGATGGATCGGGTGGCATGGACCGCGCGAATCGTGCGATCCATGCCATTCATGCGACTCATGCGACTTGTCTGGTACGCGTCGTTTCTCAGGCCGCACATCGCGGGCCGTCAATCCCCCGGGCGACGGCGCGTACCAAACAAAAAAAGCCAGCTCTCTCGAGCTGGCTTTTTGTCATCCGCTGTCTTCTACCGCGCTAGCCGGATTACTTGTTCGGCTGCGGCGTGAGACGCAGGTACGGACGCACGGCCTTGTAACCCTTCGGGAATTTCTCCTTCAGCACGGCTTCGTCCTTGAGCGACGGCACGATCACCACATCTTCGCCGTCTTTCCAGTTGCCCGGCGTTGCGACCGAATAGTTGTCGGTCAATTGCAGCGAGTCGATCACGCGCAGGATCTCGTCGAAGTTGCGACCCGTGCTGGCCGGATACGTAATGATCAGGCGCACCTTCTTCTTGGGATCGATCACGAACAGCGAGCGCACCGTCACGGTTTCGCTGGCATTCGGATGGATCATGTCGTAAAGCTGCGAAACCTTGCGATCGCCATCGGCCAGGATCGGGAAATTGACCGTGGTGTTCTGCGTTTCGTTGATGTCGTTGATCCAGCCCTTGTGCGATTCGGCATCGTCGACCGACAGCGCAATCGCTTTCACGCCACGCTTTTCGAACTCACCCTTGAGTTTTGCGGTCAGACCCAGTTCGGTCGTGCAGACCGGCGTGTAATCGGCCGGATGCGAGAAGAGCACACCCCAGCCGTCACCAAGGAATTCATGGAACTTGATTTTGCCAACCGACGAGTCTTGCTCGAAGTCGGGAGCAATGTCACCCAAACGCAATGTCATTTACGGTCTCCTTGAGAACCTTCAACTCAGTGGGGTAAGACTAAAGGATGCTAAGCTTTGCCAGAACGAATAAAAAATTGATTGCACATAATTATTCGAAATATACAGCCCTCGAGGGTGTTGTTTTCTGGCAACGACTCGTTGAAAGCGTTACGATAACACTCATATTCCCCTCGCATTTTCCTCCCCGCACCGCGTAACGACCATGTCGCATAGTGCACACCAACAAGGAGAAGTTCATGACTGATATCAAATCCGTATTGGCCGACGCCGAAGACCTGCTCAAACAAGCCGCCAACACGACGGGTGAGCGTGCTTCCGAATTGAGCGACAAGGCATTGGCGCTGCTCAAGCAAGCCAAGGAAAAGGCTTCCGACGTGCAGGTCGTTGTGGTCGAGAAGAGCAAGCTGGCCGCTCGTGCGACCGACGACTATGTTCACGACCATCCGTGGCAAGCCGTGGGCATCGCTGCCGGCATCGGCGTGGTGATCGGCCTGCTGCTCAACCGCAAGTAAGCCGCGCCGACGCAAGTCGCTTTCTCGCCTATTCAGTCCAAGGCGGAGCCCACCTGACCGGTGCGAAGGGTCCGGTGGGCCGCCCACTCAGTCCAGCCCATGACCGACAATGATCGCACGACCCCGCCGCGGCCCTCGCTGCGGCGCCTCGCCGGTGCGTTGCTCGAGATCCTGCAGTCGCGCATCGAACTCATCGGCATCGAATTGACCGAAGAGAAAGAACGCCTGATGGGCGTGGCTTTCCTCGGCCTGGCCGCGATGCTCTTCGGCGTTCTCGCCCTCGTGTCGCTGACCGCGCTGGTGATCGTGATTTTCTGGGACACCTATCGTCTCCAGGCGATGACGGGCATCTTCATCGTGTATTTGCTGCTTGCAGGCTGGTGCGCATTGCGTGCTCGCAACATTCTGCGCGATGCACCGATGCCGTTCGAGGCCACACTGGCCGAGTTCGAAAAGGACCGCGACGCCATGCGTCCGGACTGAAGGAGATCTCCCCGTGCCGATGGAACCGAACCACCCACGCCGCACGCGACCGTCACGACGCTCGCGTCACGACCTCCTCGCGATTCGCAAGGAACTCGTGCTCACGCGTATCGCCGTCGAGCGCGCCGAACTGATTCAGGCCTCGCACGCCACGCGCGAACGCCTGCGCAATTTCCGCTGGGTACGCTATTTGCTGCCTGGTGGACTGGCCAAGTTCTCCGGCATTGGCGGACTCGCCAGCTCCGGACTCAAACTCGGCGGACTGCTTGAACGCTATCCGCTGGTCAGCTCGGTTGCCTCACTCGCCCTCACCGGTTTGTCGCATACGCCCGTCGGGCGCGTGGTGCGCCGCAGTATCAAGTGGGGCGGCCTCGGCGTGCTCGCCTGGCAAGGCATCAAGCTCTGGCAGGAATCGACGAAGCCGTCGACGCCGCAAGCCGATGCACCTCATGCAGCACCTCGCGCCACCACCGTGCAAGCCAACGACAACGACAACGGCACCCCGCCGGTCATGTAAGCACCGCGCCCGGCTCACGCGTCGCAGCGTCGAGCCACACGGGCGCGGCCGTAAGCATTGATCGTGATGCAAACCCGCCGCCCGTGCCCGGCAATCCGCACCGTGCCCGATAGCCATCCGCGTGTCTGCGTTCGCATGAAGCCGTTTTCTGCAAACGCGAGCCCCTCCGTGTAGTACAGCCCCCATCGCATTTCGACGCTTACGCCCGCGGGCAATGGCGCGTGTCGCCCCAGTAGTTGATCGCCGTCATCGAAGCGATCGTTGCGATTCTCGTCCACGAATGTCACCCAACCGCTGTTCAGACTCGCACCATCTTGCGGCGCCATGGCGACACGCCGGTGCCGCCCTAGCGCCTCCGCACGCGCAGCCTGCATCGACGCCAGAAACGCTCTCGCCGTGATGTCCACCGACACCCGGCGGCGAACCGCTTCGATCGAAGGTGAGACCGCCATCAACGCGACGGCGAGCACGGCCATCGCAATGACACATTCGAGCATCGTCACACCTCGCGCGGGACGTAGATCACGAGGCATCGCAATTCTCGCGACGACCGCCCGTAGCAAACGCCACAGCGGTATCGTCATGCCACGTCGAGACCTCCCGCCAACTCAACAAGCGCGACGAAAACGTTGGGGATGCCACGGCACCACGCACTGCCTTCGTGCGCCACCGGACTTCATAGATCGCCTGCAGATAAACGCGCGTGCCTGGTAAGTCACCGCAGCCCATGGCGCTCACCCGATACCGGCGCACCGACGCGCCAGGTGTCTCCGGCTCGCTCGTCAAATAGGCAGAAAAGGCGACTCTCTCGATGAAGTAACGCGCCCTGTGGGCGGTGATGACAGCCGCACTGGCGCCCCATTCGACCGTCCGCCATCTCGGTACACGGCGCTGGTACCAAATGTCGCCGCGATGGTTCGCCTCAAGCACACCCTGCGGACCAGCCTCGAACGCCGACATGGCGGCAATGTCGACGGCACGCGCACCGTGCGTCAGCCAATCGCGCGCGTCGACGAGCGCCCGGTCCGCCGCCGCAAACGCAACAGCGCGGTCGTTCGTATAGGCGATGAAGCGGCTCGCCAATTGACGATGGTGCATGCCGGACGCAGCGAGCGCCATCAGCGCGGCCAGCCACATCACCATGAAGACGCCAACCATGTCGCCTCCTCACCTACGCCACCATCGTTGCGACGATAGGCCACCGCATTGAACACCCGCAGATGAGAGTCGCCGGCGTTGGCCAGCCGCTTGTACTCACGGCCACCGGATGCCTCGTCGAATACCTCGACCACCTGAACTGCACGTGGCTTGCCGCCGCTTCGTGGCGCGCCGCGCAAGACCAGCGAAAACGCCACCGCGGCCACGTTCTCCCATCCTCCGACGCCCAGCGGCGAGTTAGGTGGCTTGCGATACAGACTCTTGATCGGCGCGGCCCAACGCATCGCCCCGGTCCCGCCTGCACGGTATCCCAGCCGGATGTACATTGCCTCGACACCGCTCACGAGCACCTGCGCGCGATGCAGATCCACCGACTTCACCTGACGTTCGCCATAGCGGCAATAAAGCGAAGGCATCCCGTCCTCGCCCTTGTCGACATAGAAGAAGCTCACATGGCGCTCGTCCAGACGCCCCGTTGCTTTGGTACGCAGTCCGGCGCAGTTATGGACAGCGCCGTTGCCCTCCGAAAATCCTGCACCATGGAATTGCACCTCAAGCAGCGAACTGCCCTGCCAACCGCGTCGAGAACAAGTGTCGATCGTGCCCGCACACTCTGCACTGACGCGCAACGATGGCCAATCGCGCTTTCCCGGCGCCGGCCCCGGCGGCTGGATCGCGCCCTCCATCGGGTCCCAGTTCCGATATCCCGCCATGCCCACGGCACGGGTGAGCTGGGTCAACGCGAAGATCGCGCGCTCAGTCACGTCGTATCGTTCGGCCTGTACCCGCCACAGCCGAATGCCCGCAAGGTAGATTGCTATCGCCGCCGTGACGATCAACAAGCCGAGCGGCATTGCCAGCACCCACTCAAGCAACGTGAAGCCCTTCATGCGACGCTTGTGTGCTCCGTCGCGCCATCCAACCCGCCCAACCTGTCCAACCTGTCCAACCCGCCCAAAGCGCGGCGGCCACATCACGGATGTCGACGAACGTGCCATGCGTCGCTCCCGATTTGCGCTGGTAACGCCATCGCGACCGTCGAGACGGCTCTCGTCGGCGATGCAAGTTCGGCAGATGGCATACCTCCCGCTGCCTGCCATCGCGAAAAGCCCTGCATGCCGGCCATGAGCACCACCAGTGTGAACATGACATCGAGCAACGCCGCACCCCGAGCGCGCGTCTTGCAGGACACTCCGCTCCCCGGCCGGCCGGCCGCGGCTCCATAAGCTCCATACGCTCCATATGCAGCCTCACACCCCGGCTGAACCGTCGCGCGCGCCGGCAACTGCCATGGTGCTTGCCCGCGCCCTCGCCGTCTTCGCTCGCCCGCGTCGCGCGACAGCACGCCCCGCCCGCCTCGCGCCGGGGGATGGCCGTGATTGGCAAGTGCATCGCGAAGCGCCTGGCGGTCAGCGCGACGCCGCTGGTGTCGTCGGTCCTGTTGCATGGTTCGGTTCCTCGTCTTGTTGATGACACGTCCATCGTCGCCCACGCCCCGCACCGCGCCAATCGGACGTCACCGCAAAACCCACCCCGTCATGCGCCACCTCACTCCTCATACGCAACGCGACGCCACGTCGTCACACGAGGGAAACAGCTCCAAAAAAAACGGCGACCGAAGTCGCCGTCTTTGGGCAGATCACACCAACCGGGATCAGCGCCGCCTCATTGCCGCCTCATCACCACATCTCGCGGCAACAGCGTGTCCGAGAACGTCATCCCTTCAACTCATCGACGAGGGCGACGTAAGCCTCTTGCGCCTCTTCCTTCGACTTGCCTTTGAGCATTTCCCAGGCATCGAACTTGGCACGACCGACGAAATCCGTCATGCCGGGACGCGTGCCGGACACGTCCCCCTCAGTGCCCTGCTTGAAGAGCGCATAGATACGCAGCAACGTGAAATTGTCGGGGCGTTCGGTCAGCGTCTTGGATTGGGCTACCGCGTCGTCGAAGCGGGCTTGAAGATCGCTCATGGTGTCTCTCCCTGGAAAAGCATCAGCTTATATGTGACCCGTGCGCCGAATCGGCCATGTCATGAAACGCTCGCGTCGACGCTCGGGGTGTTGCGAATACAACGCGATCAAGGATAGCGACGAAGCGCTAAGCGAGGTAGAGGCGAGCGTAGAACCCGGCGTCTAAACCTCTCGGGAACTGAGTCGATTTTTTGTGAAGCGCGACGCGCAAAGACAAAACGCCCGGCGCATTGCCGGGCGTTTCGAGGGTCAAGCTTTGTGCCGCTGCGAGACATTCGTGCGGCTCACGCCGCCCGTCTGCCTCACGACTCAATCATGATGACGCCGCCGGTGCCGAGGCCGTTCCGGCATTCGCCGGGACCGAGCGCTCTTCCCAGCCGCCGCCAAGCGCCTTGTACAGCGTGACGAGGTTGGTCCAGCGCGCCAGGCGCGTAGCGATCAGCGTTTGCTGCGCCGAGTACAGCGAGCGTTGCGAGACGAGCGCGTTCAGGTAGCTGTCCACGCCGTTGCGATAGCGCAGATCCGAGAGCTTGTAGCTCTCGTCGCTCGCCTTGACGAGCGACTCCTGTGCCGCGACCTGATCGTCGAGCGTGCCGCGTGCGGCCAACCCGTCGGACACTTCGCGGAACGCCGTCTGAATCGCCTTCTCGTAGTTGGCGATCTCGATACGCTTCTGCACCTTGGCCAGGTCGAGGTTGGCGATGTTCTGCCCGCCTGCGAAGATCGGCAACGTGATGGTCGGTGCGAACGACCATGCGCCCTGACCGCCCTTGAACAGATTGCTCAACGACGCGCTGGCCGTCCCCGCATTCGCCGTCAACGAAATCGACGGGAAGAACGCGGCACGCGCAGCACCGATGTTGGCGTTGGCACCCTTGAGCGTGTGTTCGGCCGACGTGACATCCGGACGACGCAGCAGCAGATCCGAGGGCAACCCGGCCGGCAGATCGGTGAGCAGACCTTGCCCGTCGAGCGGACGTGCCGGCGGCAAATCGGCCGGCAACGGCTGGCCGATGAGCAGCACCAGCGCATTCTCGTCCTGAGCGACCTGACGCGTGTACTGCGCAAAATTCGCGCGCGCCGTATCGACCGGCGTTTGCGCCTGACGCAGATCCAGCCCGGAGGCCGTGCCCACGTTGAAGCTGCGCTTGGTCAGGTCGTACGACGATTCCTGGCTCTTGAGCGTGTCGGACGTGAGCTTGAGCAGCTCCTGATCCGCCAGCATGGTGAGGTACGCCGTCGCCACTTCCGAGATCAGCGTCATGTGCGCCGCCTTGGCCGTGTCCTCGCTCGCCAGATACGTCTCCAACGCCTGATCCTTCAGGCTCTGGATACGACCGAACAGATCGAGTTCATACGACGTGAAGCCCACACCGACCTGATAACTGCGGCCGATGCCCGCGCGTCCCGTCGTCGACAAGTCCGCCGGCGAGCGCTGAATCGACGCCTGCCCTGCCGCCCCAACCGAGGGCAGCAGCGCCGAGCGCTGAATCTGATACTGCGCGCGCGCGGCTTCGATGTTGAGCATCGAGACTCGCAGATCGCGGTTGTTCTCCAGCGCGATCTCGATCAGCTTCTGCAGACGGGGATCGGTGAAGAAATCTCGCCAGCCCAGATCGGCGGCTGCCAGGGCATTGCTGCCGGCAGTGCCGTTCTGGTTCGCCGCCCCGGGCGTCTTGTAAGCCGGGCCAGTGGGGAACGACGTGGCAACCGGTGCCTCGGGCCGCTCATAGTGCGGCGCGAGGGTACAGCCTGCCAGGAACGCTGCCGCCAAGGCAATCGGCAATGCTTTGTGCTTCATAGTCAGTTTCCTTCCTTGGCGGGGCCGGCGTCCGGTTGCTCGTGACGCGCTTCCGGGTGTTCCACGGTATCCAGATCCTCATGGGCGAAGCGCTTGCGCACCAGCACGAAGAAGACCGGCACGTAGTAGATCGCAAGGAACGTTGCCGCCAGCATACCGCCGATCACGCCGGTACCGATAGCGTGCTGCGAGGCCGAGCCAGCGCCGTTCGAAATCGCGAGCGGCAACACGCCGAGAATGAACGCCATCGACGTCATCAGAATCGGGCGCAGACGCAGTCGCACCGCTTCCATCGTCGCTTCCATGAGTGTGCGGCCCTGCTCCTGCAGATCCTTGGCGAATTCCACGATCAGAATCGCGTTTTTCGCCGACAGACCCACGGTGGTCAGCAGACCCACCTGGAAGTACACGTCGTTCGACAACCCGCGCAGCGTCGCAGCCAGCAGTGCACCCAACACACCCAGCGGCACCACCAGAATCACCGAGAACGGGATCGACCAGCTTTCGTACAACGCCGCCAGACACAAGAACACGATCAGGATCGAGATGGCGTACAGCGCCGGTGCCTGCGAGCCGGAAATGCGCTCTTCAAACGACAGCCCCGTCCACTCCAGACCGATACCCGCCGGCAGTTGCTTCGCGATTTCCTCCACGGCCTTCATGGCTTCACCCGACGACTTGCCCGGTGCCGGCATACCCTGGATTTCCACCGCAGGCACACCGTTGTATCGCTCCAGACGCGGCGAACCGTAAGTCCACTTGCCCGTTGCGAAGGCCGAGAACGGCACCATCGTCCCGCTGGCGTTACGTACGTAAAGCTTGTTGATGTCCTGCGGCAGCATGCGGTCCTTCGCTTCCGCCATCACGTACACCTTCTTCACACGACCACGGTCGATGAAGTCGTTCACGTACGACGAGCCCCACGAAGCCGAAAGCGTGGTGTACACGTCGGCAATCGACAGACCCAGTGCGGAAGCCTTTTCCTCGTCGACGTCCACCTTGTACTGCGGGGTGTCGTCAAGCCCGTTCGGACGCATGTTCGCAAGGTTCGGATTCTTCGCAGCCAAACCGAGGAGCTGATTCCGCGCCGCCATCAACGCGTCGTGGCCAAGGCCTGCGCGATCCTGCAGTTCGAAGTCGATACCGCCCGCGTTACCCAGTTCAGGCACCGACGGCGGGTTGATCGCGAAGATCATGGCGTCTTTCACGCTCGCAAACGCCTGATACGAACGCGCAATCACCGCCTGCACCTTCAGATCGGACGCCTGACGCTCTTCCCACGGACGCAACATCGTGAACGCCAGACCCACGTTCTGACCACGGCCGTTGAAGCCGAAGCCCGTCACCGTGAAGATCGAACGCACAGCGTCTTTTTCCTTCTCGAGGTAGTGCTTCTCGACCTGCTTCATGACGTCGAGCGTACGCTCTTGCGTCGCGCCCGGCGGCAATTGCACCAGGTTGAAGAAGTAGCCCTGATCTTCGTCCGGCAAGAACGCCGTCGGCATGCGCACGAACAGGAAGCCCACGACTGCCACGATCACGACATAGACGATGATGAGCGGCGTGCTGCGCTTCAGAATGCGTTCGACCTGGCCCTGATACGACTTCGAGCCCTTGTCGAACGTGCGGTTGAACCAGCCGAAGAAGCCACGCTTCTCATGCACTTCGCCCTTCTTGATCGGCTTGAGGATCGTTGCGCACATGGCCGGCGTGAGCACGATAGCCACCAGCACCGAGAGCGCCATGGCCGCCACAATCGTCAGCGAGAACTGGCGATAGATGGCACCGGTCGAGCCGCCGAAGAACGCCATCGGCACGAACACCGCCGAGAGCACGAGCGCCACACCCACCAGCGCGCCGACGATCTGATCCATCGCCTTCTTCGTCGCTTCCTTCGGACTCAGCCCCTCTTCGGCCATCACCCGCTCGACGTTTTCCACCACCACAATGGCATCGTCAACGAGCAGACCAATGGCCAGCACCAGACCGAACATTGACAACGTGTTGATGGAGAAGCCCGCCGCCCCCATGATGCCGAACGTACCGAGCAGCACGACCGGCACGGCAATCGTCGGGATGATGGTTGCCCGCAGATTTTGCAGGAACAGATACATCACCAGGAACACCAGCACGATACCTTCGATGAGGGTCTTGATCACTTCCTCGATCGAGATCTTCACGAACGGCGTGGTGTCGTACGGATAGTCGACCTTCATATCCGCAGGGAAGTACGGTTGCAGCTCAGTGACCGCCTGCTTGACCGCCGTTGCCGTTTGCAGCGCGTTCGCGCCGGTGGCCAAGGTAATGGCCAGACCTGCGGCAGGCTTGCCGTTATAGCGGGCAACCACCTGATACGACTCACCGCCAAGCTCGATGCGTGCAACGTCACCCAGACGCACTTGCGAGCCGTCCTTGTTGACCTTGAGCAGGATCTTGCGGAATTGCTCCGGCGTTTGCAGACGGCTTTGTGCCGTCACGGTGGCATTGAGCTGCTGCCCCTTCACCGCCGGTGCACCGCCCAGCTCGCCCGCCGAAATCTGGACGTTCTGCGCAGAAATAGCGTTCGAAACGTCAATAACCGTGAGGTTATAGCCGTTCAGCTTCTGCGGATCGACCCAGACGCGCATCGCGTATTGCGAACCGAACAGCTGCACCTGACCGACACCGTTCACACGGCTGATCGGATCCTGCACGTTGGCGGCGATGTAGTTCGCAAGGTCGATGTCGGTCATCTGACCGTCGTCGGAATACGCACCGATCACCAGCAGGAAGTTCTTGGTCGCCTTGGCGACCTTGATACCCTGCTGTTGCACCTGCTGTGGCAGCAGCGGCGTGGCAAGTTGCAGTTTGTTCTGCACCTGCACCTGCGCGATGTCCGGGTTCGTGCCCTGCGAGAAGGTCAGCGTGATCTGTGCCGTACCCGAGCCGTCAGACGTCGACGACATGTACTCGAGGTTGTCGATACCGTTCATCTGCTGCTCGATCACCTGCGTGACCGTATCCTGAACGGTCTGCGCCGAAGCGCCCGGGTAGGTCGCAGTGATCTGCACCGAAGGCGGTGCGATGGGCGGATATTGCGAGACCGGCAGCTTCAGAATTGAAAGCGCACCGGCCAGCATGATGACAATCGCGATCACCCACGCAAAAATCGGGCGATCGATAAAAAACTTTGCCATGAATGAGGCTCCGCGTTATTGAGCGTTGGCGGCCGAGGCAGTGCTCGCCTGCGAGGCAGGCGCCGCAGCGGCCGGTGCGCTGGCACCCGCCGGCGCTTGTGCCGCTCCCGGTTGTTGCGCCGGCACAGCCTTCGCCGGTGCGCCCGGGCGTACCTTCTGCAAGCCCGCCACGATCACCTGATCGCCGGCAGCCAAGCCCGAACTCACCAGCCACTTGTCGCCAATCGCGCGATCGGTCACCAGTTGACGCAGTTCGACCTTGCCTTCCTTGTTCACGATCAGTGCCGTCGGCTGGCCCTTCTGGTCACGAGTCACACCCTGCTGCGGCACGAGCAGACCGCCTTCCTTCACACCTTCCTGGAGCTGGGCGTGCACGAACATGCCGGGCAGCAACTCACGGTTCGGGTTCGGGAAGATGGCGCGCACGGTCACCGAGCCGGTCGTCTGATCGACGGTGATGTCCGCGAACTGCAGCTTGCCTTCGAGCGGGTACTTGGTGCCGTCTTCGAGCGTCAGTTCGACCTTGGCGGCGTTCTTGCCCGCGCTTTGCAGCTTGCCGTCAGCCAGCGAACGGCGCAGACGCAGCCCGTCGGCGGCCGATTGCGTCACGTCCACATACATCGGATCGATCTGCTGAACGGTCGTCATGAGCGTGGCCGCGCCCGATTGCACGTAGGCGCCTTCGGTCACTTGCGACAGCCCCGTGCGGCCCGAGATCGGTGCCGGCACGTCGGTGTAGCCAAGGTTGATGCGCGCGGTTTCGACCGCTGCCTTGCCGGACTGCACATCGGCGTCGGCCTGCAGGGCAGACGCCACGGCGTTGTCGTAGTCCTGCTTCGAGACAGCTTCGACGGCGACCAGTTGCTTGTAACGATCGGCCAGCACCTTCGTCGAAGCCTGATTTGCGACGGCCTTGGCCAGCGTGGCCTTGGCGTTGTCGTAAGCGGCCTGATAGGTTGCCGGATCGATCTTGTACAGACGCTGTCCTGCCTTGACGTCACCGCCCTCGGTGAAATCGCGCTTGAGCACGATACCGTCGACACGCGCCCGCACGTCGGCAACGCGGAAGGGCGAAGTGCGTCCAGGCAGGTCGGTCGTCAGTGTTACGTTCTGGGGTTGCAGTGTCACGACGCCGACTTCCGGCACCATGCCCTGCGGCTGCTGCGGCTTCTTGCCGCACGCGGCCAAGGTCAATACCGCGAGTGCCACGGCCGTGACCATCCCCAGTGAACTTCTCTTGACGTGCATATACGCCCCCGATAAATGGAATGCGGTCAAACAAAATGACGATACGTTGCGACGATTGCGGTTGCGACGATTGCGACGGCGAAGGCCGCTTCGCAATCCCGTCGCACAAAGACGGGTCGGCGAGTGCCTAAGGCCCGAAAAGCCCGGGAGATCTGGCCTCAAATGGCTCCCTCACATCCGTGAGGTATTTCCCTTAGACGAAGGAGCTTAAATGTTCCCTGTGCAATAGAGCAAGCGGCTGCTATTATAGATACATTCATGAATGTATGTAAAACATATTGCGTCGCACCAAAGTGCGCCGCTGTTTACATCGCATTTCGCACATTTCCGCCGCCCCTGTGACACGACGATGGCCCGCAGAACCAAAGAGGAAGCGATCGAGACCCGCAATCTGTTGCTCGACACCGCCGAGACGGTGTTCGCACAGAAAGGCGTGTCGAGTACGTCGCTCGCCGACATCGCCGAAGCCGCGGGTCTGACCCGTGGCGCCATTTACTGGCACTTCAAGAACAAGATCGACCTGTTCAACGCCATGACGGATCGTATCCGTCTGCCGATGGAGCGCATGATCGACGAGGAATGCGCCGAGTCCGAGAACGGCGATCCGATGCAGCGCATGCACGACATCTGCAAGCTCGTGCTCAAAGAGACCGCGCGTAACGAGCGCCGTCGCCGCGTGCTCGACATTCTGTTCCACAAGTGTGAATACACGAACGAGATGCTGTCGGTGCTCGAGCGTCAGCGTGAAGCGTGCGCCGACGGCAAGCAGCGCATCATGCGCGACATGGAACGCGCCATCGCGCGCGATCAGTTGCCCAAGAATCTCGACACGCGCCGGGCAGCGATCATGCTACACGCGCTGGTGGTCGGCATGATGTCGGACTGGTTGTTCCTGCCCGACTATGACCTCGGCGTGGAGTGCGATGCCGTGGTCGACGGCTTCTTCGACATGCTGCGCACTAGCCCGGCAATGCTGCACCCCGCGAACAAATCACCGCAGAGCATGCTCGTCGCATGACGCCTGCCGCCCCTCCGAGATTTACTACATATATTAATTAGCAGGCGCCCGTGACCGGGCGCTTGTTCGTTAGTGTCTCGCCCGCGCGCAATATCGCGCACATCGTCCCGATTTTTCCGATTCACGACGCGGAGTTGCCGCGCCGGATCGCATTCGTGTGCCGTGATACGGCGTATACCTGTACAGCGTCGCAGCGTTATATATAATCCTACACAACGCGTTGCGCGCACTGCGCGACCGGCGGTCCGGCCTCGCTGCCTGATTGCATCCACGAGCCGGCTCATGGCGACCTCTGCCACACATCCGAGCCGGCCTAGCCACCACACGCTGGAGACCACATTCGTGAAAGCTGTCGTTATCGCTAGCCGCAAGTCCCAAGCCCCGCAAAAGACCGGCACGATGTTGCGCCGCGCACTGGGCGTTGCCACCCTCGGTGCAAGCCTGTTGTTTGCCGGCCACGCCGCGGCCCAGCAAGTGTTCGCCGCCGCCAGCATGAAAGACGCCCTCGACGATCTGTCGGCCGCCTACACGAAGGAAACCGGCAAGAAGCCGGTGCTCGTGTACGGCGCCAGCTCGACGCTCGCCCGCCAGATCGAGAAGGGTGCCCCGGCCGACGTGTTCATCTCGGCCGACCAGGACTGGATGGACTACGCCCAGAAGCATGACCTGATCGACACGGCCACGCGTCGCAACCTGCTCGGCAACGAGCTGGTGTTGATCGCACCGGCCACGACCACGGGCGACATCGATCTGAAGACGGGCGCCGATCTCGACGCCAAGCTCGGTAACGGCAAGCTCGCCATGGGCGATCCGGCCCACGTGCCGGCCGGTCTCTACGGTAAGGCTGCCCTGGAGAAGCTCGGCGTCTGGTCGAAGGTGCAAGGCAAGGTCGCGGCCGCCGACAACGTGCGTAACGCGCTGTTGCTGGTCGCACGTGGCGAAGCGCCGTACGGCATCGTGTACAAGACCGACGCCAACGCCGAGAAGCGCGTGCGCATCGCCGGCACGTTCCCGGCCGACAGCCATGCGCCGATCGTCTACCCGGTTGCCGTGACGAAGCAGGCCAACCGTGCCGACGCCGACCCGTTCTACAAATTCCTGCAAACGCCGACGGCCCAGGCCACGTTCCAGCGCTTCGGCTTCAGCCGGCCGTAATTTCGTGGCGTTCGCAACACCCGCAATACCCGCAGTACCCGCACCATCCGCCGTACTCGCAGCACGAATGCCGGGAAGCCGTTTCGCACTCGCACGGGCGAGATCCGCTACATTCCCGGTATCCCTCTGATGCATTGGCCGCCGGAGCCGTCGTCGACGGTTCCGGCGTTGCCATATGCGCGGCCGGCGCGTAAGCGCTCCATCAGCGCCCGGTCAACCCTGTCACCCACTATCGCTCGCCCGCATGTTCATGAGTCTCAGCCCGGAAGAATGGGGCATCGTCGAACTCAGCCTGCGCATCGGCTTGTGGGGCACGCTTTGCAGCCTGCCCTTCGCCTATGCTGCCGCCTGGCTGCTCGCTCGCCGGCACTTCCCCGGCAAGGCGCTGCTCGATGCCATCCTGCATTTGCCGCTCGTACTGCCACCGGTGGTGGTCGGCTTCGCACTGCTCGTGCTGTTCGGCGCGCAGGGCACCATCGGCAAATTGTTGCGCGAGTGGTTCAACTTCACCTTCGCGTTTCGCTGGACGGGCGCGGCGCTCGCCGCTGGCGTGATGGGTTTCCCGCTGCTCGTGCGGGCGATCCGGCAAGCGCTGGAGTCGTCCGACACCAAGCTGGAACAAGCGGCGCAGACGCTCGGCGCCGGCCCTTGGCTCACCTTCTTCACCGTGACGTTGCCGCTCAGCGCCACCGGCGTGCTGCACGGCTTCGTGCTCGCGTTCGCCCGTGCGCTCGGCGAATTCGGCGCGACGATCACGTTCGTCTCGAATATTCCCGGACAAACGCAGACGCTGCCGCTCGCGATCTACACGGCCACGCAAGTGCCCGATGGCGACGCACTGGTCTGGCGTCTGTGCGCGATCTCGGTCGTGCTCGCCGTGGCAACGCTCATCCTCTCCGAAGTGCTGATCCGCTTCGGTAATCGCAAGGCGCTTGGTTATGACGGTTGAAGTTCGTCTCCAACATCGTTTCGGCGACTTTACGCTCGACGCCGAGTTCGCCGCCGGCATGGGCGTGACCGCGCTGTTCGGGCCGTCGGGCAGCGGCAAGAGCACGGTCGTCAACGCCGTGTCCGGCCTGCTCAAGCCCGACGCCGGACGCATCGTCGTCGGCGACGACGTGCTCTTCGACAGCAACGCGGGGGTCGCACTGCCGACGTGGCGTCGCCGCATCGGCTACGTGTTTCAGGACGCGCGTCTGCTCCCGCATCTGACGGTGCGCCAGAACCTGCTCTTCGGTCGCTGGTTACGACGTCGCGATGTGGCCGCCGCCGGCACCGGCGCCATTGCGCTGGAACACGTGGTCAATGTGCTGAACCTGGGACACTTGCTGAGTCGTCGTCCGGGGGCGCTGTCTGGCGGCGAGAAGCAGCGCGTGGGTATCGGTCGTGCGTTGCTGTCGTGCCCGCGCATGCTGCTCATGGACGAACCGCTCGCCTCGCTCGATCACGCGCGCCGTCTCGAGGTGCTCGACTATCTGAACCGCATTCGTCACGAGTTGAAGCTCCCCGTGCTGTACGTCACGCATTCGCTCGACGAAGTGATGCGGCTGGCCGATCAGGTGGTGTTGTTCAAAGACGGTCGCACGATCTCGCAAGGCGCGCCCGCCGACGTGCTCAACGTGCATCGCGATGCGCTCGATGGTGCCGCCGATGCGCCGGGCACCGTGTTGGAAACGCGCATCGTGGCGCACGACGTGCAATACGGCCTGACCGAGCTTGCCGTGAACGGCAGCGACGCGATCCGGTTGCGCGTGCCACGAGCCAGCGGCGAGACAGGCGATGTCTGCCGCATTCTCGTGCGCGAGCGCGACGTTACCGTGGCCACCGCGCCGCCCGTCGATACCAGCGTGCTGAACGTGCTGCCCGCACGCGTGACGACACTGCGCGATCTGGGCGACGCCGTGGAAGTCAGTGCCACACTGCTCGGCGACACCGCAGGCACAGCCCTGCGCGCGCGCATCACACGCTTCTCCGCCGATCAATTGCAACTGACGGCGGGCCGCGATGTGTATCTGCTCATCAAGTCGGTTGCGTTGACTCGCTAGCGCGTCAACGGGATCGGCCTGTAAGGCGGCACCGCACGCCATCGCCACGGTCACGGTCGCAGCAACAAAAAACAAGGCGTCGCAACGGAAATCCGCTGCGACGCCTTGTGGCTTTCGTTGTGGCTGTCGTTGTGGCCTTGTATCGCTGGCTTACTGGCTCTTGCCCATGGCGTCGCCCTTGCCCATTGCGTCGCCCTTGTCCATCTTGCCCATGGCATCGCCCTTGCTCATCGCGCCGCCCTTCGACATCGCGTCGTGCTTGCCCATGGCGTCGCCCTTGGACATCTTCCCGCTCTTGTCCATGTCCTTGCTCATGGCGTCGCCCTTGCTCATTGCATCGCTTTTCGACATGGCGTCACCCTTGCTCATGGCGTCCTGCGCAAACGCCGCGCCGGTGCCGAGTGCCAGTCCCATCGCCATTACTGCCAGATATCGCATCTTCATTGTCGTAATCCTCCAAAAATGAGTGAGTCCTGCCGGACGCCATGCCGGCGTCCCGTGAATCATGCAGTCGCGCGTTCGCGTCAACTGCCGCCGAACCAGTTGTAGCCCTGGTCCTCCCAGTACCCGCCCGGATAGGTGTTGGTCACGAAAATCGCGCGGATATGTTTGGGATTCTTGTAGCCGAGCTTCGTGGGAATGCGCAGCTTCATCGGGAAGCCGTACTCCCTTGGCAGCGTCTGGCCGTCATAGGTCAGTGCGAGCAACGTCTGCGGATGCAGGGCCGTCGGCATGTCGATGCTCGTGTAGTAATCGTCTGCACACTTGAAGCCGACGTAGCGCGCCGTCGTGTCCGCGCCGATACGCCGCAGGAAGTCAGAGAACGTCACGCCGCCCCAGCGGCCGATCGCGCTCCAACCTTCCACACACACGTGACGCGTGATCTGCTCCGCCGCACGCGGACTGGCGAAGTTGCGTAACGCGTCGAGGCGCCACGGCGCTTTGTCCGCGATCAGTCCGGACAGCTCCAACTGGTAATCGGCTTCTTCGACCACCGGCGCTTCGTCCATCGAATAGAACGCATTGAACGGGAACGGTCGCGTGATGCTCGACGCCGGGAACGTGGGCGCCAGCACGTCCTGACGAAACAGCGCGGCCTGCACACGGTCGTTCCAGCGCGAGATCTTGTCGAGCGCCGACTCCACGCTGGCGTTGTCATCGAGCGAACAGCCCGAGAGCAGCGCCACGCCACCGAGTGACAAGGTGCGCGTCAGGAATGCGCGGCGAGAAGGCTCGGCCACGCGCCGCGTCATCAACGCACGCGCTTCGTGGAGAATCGCTTCGCCGTCACGCACGACCGGTGCGATGGGCGAAAGGTCGTGAGATTTTCGTTCGAGGGTCATGGCAGTTCGCTCTCTCGTAGCCAGGGCCGGCGCGCTCAGCGTCCGGTAATCATGGTGCGCAGTGTGCGAGGCACCAGCGCCACCATTGCGATGTGAACGGCGATGAACGCGACGAGGCCCGCCATCGCCACGAAATGCACCAGACGCGCGCCCTGAAAGCCACCGAACAAGGTGCAAAGCCAGCCGAGCTGCACGGGCTTCCAGACGGCGAGCCCCGACGCCACGAGCAGCACGAGGTCGAGCACCGCGAACAGATACGCAGCGCGCTGCACCTGGTTGTAGTGACGGGGATCGTCGTGCGCAAGACGGCCGCGCAGCGCGGCGAAGGCATCGCGCATTACGCCGCGCAACGTCAACGGAAAGAAGCGTCGCGACAGGCGGCCGCTCGCAAGATTGATCAGCAGATAGACCAGCCCGTTGGCGGCCAGCAGCCACATCGCGGCGAAGTGCCAGCGCAGCGCGCCGCCAAGCCAGCCGCCGAGGGTGATCTCGTTGGGGAAGCGAAAACCGAAGATGGGTGAGGCGTTGTAGATGCGCCAGCCGCTCATGACCATCGTGAGCACGGCCAGCACGTTCAGCCAATGGGTGACGCGCAGCCAACCGGGCTGTACCGGCCGGGACCGCACCGGGGGCTGTGCCGCAGGCGGCACGGACTTCGTCAGAGTGGACATGGGGACCTCCATCGCGGGGTTCGCGTCGATGGAGTCAGTGTCGCCTCAGGCCGGTGACGAAGTCCTCACGGAGAAATAACGTTTTCGTGATAGTTAGGGCGATGGGGAATAAGCGACCGGCAGCCGGTGTTTACGCCTCGTCGGGGTCGACCACCTTGCTGCCTTTGAGATAGGCATCGAAGGTCGGCACATGCGCGTCGAGCAGCGAACGGATCTCCTTGAGGAGCGTGTCGTAGTGCGCCGTGAGATTCTGCGCAAACGGTGTGAGTTGGGCACCACCACCGGACACGCCACCGATATGACGCGTGACGAGCGGCTCGCGGAATTCGTGGTTCATCGCTTCGACGAGCAGCCATGCACGGCGGTACGACATGCCCATGCGACGGGCGGCCGCCGAAATCGAACCGGTGGCTTCGATCGCGCGCAGCAGCGTCAGGCGTCCCGGCCCGAACACCGGTGTGTCGCCGTCACGAAGGCGGACACGCACGTCGTAGCTCGCCACGCCGGCAGGCGCTGCCTCCTTGCCCGCCGCTTCCAGCGCTTCTGCCGTGGCCAGCAATTCACGCGCGAGCGCGTCGGTCCCGGGGCCATCGGGCGTATGGGAGGTATCAGAGGTATGAGAGGTACGGGATGCGGGGGCGGTGTCAGCCGGGCCTGCGCCGCCAGCGTCTGCCCGATGGCGCTCAACTGGCATGGTTGCCCCACATCACGATCAGAATCAGGATCAGCGCCGCCAGAGCCCACGGCCACCAGCGTGCCAGCTTGCCGCGCGCCGTCGACGTCTCGCGCGTGGCGGCATACGTCGCGAGGGCGGGGGCCACTTCGCCGTCGGTGGCGACCGGGTCGTTGAGCTTGTGGTGCGGGGCGACGGCGGCCGTCAGGCGCGTGAAGAACTCGTCGGCGAGCTTGCGCGCCGCGCCTTCGACCTGCGGGGCGTCCAGATGGGCGTACTCGCCGCCGAACTGCGCCTTCAGGTCATACGTCAGTAATGTGTTCATCGGTCCCTGCGATTGCAACGTGACCGCCGCGCGGCCACGCGTGTGTCCGGCCGACGAGCCCAGTCCGTCGAAATTCAATGTGTATGAGGTCGGTGCGATCACGTCGGAGAGCGTGATGCGGCCGGTCCAGCGCCCGCCCACAGGCCCAAGCGAAGCGGCGATGACGATGGTCCACGTCGTGTCGTCGATGCGCTCGAGCGATTCGCAGCCCGGGATGCATCCGCGCAGGATACCCGGGTCGTTCAGTGCGATCCACGCGATGTCTCGTGCCACCGGCAATTGCCGGCTGCTTTGCAGTTCCATTGCCCCTCCCCAAACGCGATGTGGTGACTCGTTGGTGTTGCGTCGGTGTTGCGGCGTTGTCTCGAACCTCGAAGTATTGTGACACGAGTTACCTCGCGCCAGATCACGGGTGCGACAGTCGGGCCGCCGGGCCGCTCACCGCGCAAGACGGCGCCTGGCGGCCCCGGGCGACATTGAAAGCCCTTTGTGCGGCGACGAAGCGGAAAGATGCGCGGAGTGTCGAAGTGTCGGGATATCGGTGTATCGGGTCAAATACAGCGCAAGCCAAGGCGCGATATACTCGCCGAATCACATCGAGCGGTGAATTTAAGGCGGTGACCCCGCGTCTTGGCCCCTGTCGGCTGCCGCTCGCGTATTGGCGAAGGAACCGTGCTATGGACAGTGTCGATCTGGAAGTGCTGAAGTCCGCCGTACAGTGGACCCGCGCAGGCTTTTTCGTCACGCTGGGCACCGTTGTACGCACCTGGGGCTCTGCCCCGCGTCCCGTGGGCTCGATGCTCGCGATTCGTGAAGACGGCCACATGGTTGGCTCCGTGTCGGGCGGCTGCGTCGAAGACGACCTCATCGCCCGCATTCGCGACGGCGACTGGCCGCAGGATCGTCCCCAACTCACCAGCTACGGCGTCACCGCCGAAGAAGCGCATCGCTTCGGGCTGCCCTGTGGCGGCACGCTGCAACTCGTACTCGAACCGCTGGGCGATGCCTCGCGCATTCCTGAGCTGCTCGATGCCATTGCGCAATTCCGCCTGGTGGTGCGCGAACTGGACATGGCGACCGGTGCGGTACGCATTGCCCCGGGGCACCACACACCGCCGCTCGAATTCGACGGCATCCGTCTCATCACCTCGCACGGTCCGCGCCATCGTCTGGTCGTCATTGGTGCCGGGCAACTCTCGAAGTACGTTGCGGGAATGGCGTGTGCACTCGACTACCATGTGATCGTCTGCGATCCGCGCAGTGAATATGCCGACGAATGGCAGGTGGCGGGCACCGAGCTGTCGCGCGAGATGCCGGACGACCTGATCGTGCGGCTGCAACTCGACTCGCACACCGCCGTGCTCACGCTCACGCACGATCCAAAGCTCGACGACATGGCGCTCCTCGAAGCGCTCAAGTCCCCCGCGTTCTACATCGGCGCCATCGGCTCGCGCGTGAACAATGCGCGACGCCGTGAGCGACTGTCGCTGTTCGATCTGAGTTCGACGGAAATCGAACGGCTGCATGGGCCGGTCGGCATGCACCTCGGCGCCCGCACGCCAGCCGAGATCGCGGTCGCGATTCTCGCCGAGATGACGGCCATCAAGAACGGTATCGCCGTCAAACAGACCTTCTCGATGCGCACGTCGGAAGACATCGTCGACGGCGAAGCCTCAGAGTGCCGCAGCGCGGCCTGAGGCCTAACAGCCGCGACACATCCCGCCGCACTTCCCACCGCATTTCCCACCGCACAAAAAAAAGCGCCGCCACGTCAAACATGGCGGCGCAACTCGCTCACTCGTTGCTGAGTGGTACTGCCTGGGTTACCTCGTCATCCGTGGACCTTCATCTGACGCGACAGATCGGCACATCAGTCGCGCGGCCACAGGAATGTTGCTGCAGCGTGCCCCTTCGCGGGCACATTCACATCCTTCGTCATGGGCTTGCCGTTATACGTCGCCTTCACGGTGTAGTTGCCTTCGGGCAACTTCACGAGCATGAACGGCCCTTTCGAGCGCGTATCGAGCACCGTAGTTCCGCCACGCATGATCTGCACCTGCGCGTCGGCAACGTACTCGTTCGCGCCATCGCCCCGTGCCGCCATCTCGATGGATAGCGGCCAGCGCGACGCCTCTCGCTTGAACGCCCCGGACTCGTCGCTATCGATACCGCCCGAGACATACGTCACATTGCCCTGCTGCATCGATTGCGGCAGCATGCCACCCTGCGCATGGGCAACCGATATGCCGCCCAGACTGCCTGCCATCACTGCGGCTGTCGCCGCCACCACCGACCAGCGTTGCCATTGTTGCCACATGTTCGACCTCCCGTTCATGTCATCACGATGCCGGATCGCACCGGTGACGTGACAGCCGCAGCATCGCGACCGCCAGCGCACCGGCACACAAGGTAGTGCGTGGCATCCCGAGGGTGTCTCACACGGCGCTTAGCCGAGATCGACCGGGATGAAAATCTGTTGCCCGTCGCGCTGCACAAGCAACGCGACATTATTGCCCGCCTTCTTGAGCTTGTCGCTCAGTTGCGCAGCGCTCGTCACCGGCGTGCCGTTGAGCGACAGGATGATGTCGCCCGGCTGCACCCCCGCCTGTTCGGCCGGGCCGCCGACACGCGCTACCAGCAGACCGTTCGCGACCTGCGCCGCGCGCTTCTCGTCGGGCGAGAGATCGCGCACCGCGAGACCCAGCCGGCCGTGCGTGGCAGAGTCGTCACTGCTCGCAACGTCCTTCTTCTCGCTAAGTGCCGCGACCGTCACGCTCACGTCCTGCTTCGCGCCATTGCGCCAGACCGTCAGTGTTGCCTTCTGGCCCGGACGCATATCGGCAATCTTCTCGGGCAACTGCACCGAATCGTCGATGGTCGTGCCGTTGACCGCCAGAATCACGTCGCCCGGCTTCAGATCCGACTTCGCGGCAGGCCCGTTCTTGTCGATCGACGATACCAATGCCCCGGTAGGCTTAGGCAAACCGAACGACTTCGCCAGCGACTGATTCACTTCCTGAATCGCCACACCGATGCGGCCGCGACTCACCTTGCCGTACTGCTGGAGCTGCGACTTGACCTTCATCGCCATGTCGATCGGAATCGCGAACGACAACCCCTGGAAGCCACCGGTGCGCGAATAGATCATCGAGTTGATGCCGATGACTTCGCCATTCAGATTGAACAGCGGCCCGCCCGAATTCCCCGGGTTGACCGGCACGTCCGTCTGAATGAACGGCGTGTAGTTCTCGTCCGGCAACGCACGCGCCTTCGCCGATACGATGCCCGCCGTTACGGTGTTATCAAAGCCGTACGGCGACCCGATGGCCACCACCCACTCACCGGCCTTCGACTTCGCCGGATCACCGATCTTCACCGTCGGCAAATCCGTCGCGGCAATCTTGAGCAACGCCACGTCGCTCGCCTTGTCGCTGCCCACGACCTTCGCCTTGTACTCGCGCTTGTCGGTCAGCTTCACCGTCACCTGACTCGCATCGTCGACGACGTGAGCGTTGGTCAGAATGTAACCGTCCGGGCTCACGATAAAACCCGAACCGAGGCTGCGCGTCGGCCCGCTGCTGTCGTCACCGTCGTCGCCGCCGCCATCGTTGCCCGGCGCGCCATAGAAGTGACGGAAGAACTGGAACAGAGGATCGTTCTGATCCATGCCCGGCGGCATCGGAATTGCTGCCGAGCCGCGCGCCGCCGAAGGTTTCCCATCGTGCGTCACACTGATGTTGACTACGGCCGGTCCGTATTGTTCCGCCAGTTGCGAGAAGTCCGGCACAAGCATGCGCGGTGCGGTATTGGGGCTGTTTTGCGCGTTGGCGACAGGCGTGGCCAGTGCCGCATTCCCCGGATTGGCCGCATTGGCGTCGCTGACCATGTCCGAGGCGATCGGTGCCTGCCAATGCTGGCGTCCTGCGACGTAGCCCCCCGTCAATGCGACGAGCACGGCACCGGCAACCAGCGTACGAGTGAGCTTCGAGGTCCGCATGAGTCTCTCCTTACTGACGACCACGTTTGAACATGAGTGTGATCGTAAAGAGGCTCCCTTAAGGCAACCTTAAGACCCGAAAAAGTGACTCATTGAATACGGCGCCCCGCCGTTCTGAGTGCTATGCGTTACGACAGCAGGCGTTTGAAGGGACATCTCGCGTGGTTCGGCTTGCGCGCGACGCATCACGCTGCCTACGGTGGCGAGGTGGCGCAATTCCGCGTCGCAAGTTTTCGACCACAGGAGAATTACGATGCCCACGACCGAAACGTCACTTCGCCGCACGCGCACGGATCGCCGCTATCGTCATGCCGCTCGCTGGATGGGCGGCGCCGGTGCGGCGTTGTGTCTCACTTTCACGCTGGCCGTGAACGCCGCCCCCGGCGACGGCGCACGGGGCGACGGCAATGGCATGGGCACGCAAGGGCCCGCCGATTCGATGCAGATGCAAGGGCAGATGCCGGGGCAAGGACAGATGCAGGGTCAGAACGGCACCTGCACGTCAGACGCGCCCACCGATCAGGCCATCGTCGGCAAGTCGCTCACGCAAGCCAAGTCGATGCTGCAGGGCTGCCCGTGGCGCATCGGCATGCAGGACGGCAAGGCCATGCCGACCACGCGCGATTACCGCCCGGATCGCCGCACGCTCACGATTGAAAACGACAAGGTCACGAGCGTGACGCGCGGATGAGTTCCGGTATTCACCGCAAGCGCGGTGCGTCAATGCACCGCGCGATGTCGTGCCGCCTCGGTACGATGGCCGTGACGGCCCAACGCATCGATGCCCGGCAGTATGAACCGGGGATGGCACGGAATCGGTGTCTCGCGCGTCTGGTCGGGTTCGTCAGGCTCGTGCGCATTATCAGGCTCGCTAAAGCGCCGGCGGCGGCATTGACGCCGCGCCAGCGAAGCTCACACGCACACGCAGACCATGGCCACTGCGCGCGTCGAACAACTCCACGTGCGCGCCATGCGCTCGCGCGATGTTACGCACGATGGCGAGACCCAACCCACTGCCCTGCGCACGCGGCGCGGTCATGGTGTCCGAGTTATCCGAGTTGTCCGCCATCTGAGCGTCTGACGGCGGCGCCGGATGCGCTTGCGCGTCCCCCTCTGCCGAGGCCGCCCCTCCGCGGAAGAACCGGTCGAACACCCGCTCGCGCTCGGCAGGTGCAATGCCTGGCCCGGTGTCCTCGATCTCGACCACCGGTGCCGGCGTTGCCGCCACCAGACGAACATCCACATGACCGCCGCGCGGTGTGTACTTCAGCGCGTTGTCGACGAGATTGCCGAAGAGTGTCTCCAACGCGCTCGCATCGCCGCGCACGCGGCTGATCGCGGCCAACGCGTCGGGGGCATCCAGCCCGAGATCGATCCCTCGGGCGACGGCCAGCGCCGCGTGATGCGCCACCACGTTCTGCAGCAACGGCGCGAGCGGCACCTCGACGAATGCTGTGGCAGCGCGCGTGGCGTCCGGTTCCTGTCGCGCCAGCGTGAGCAACTGCGCCACCATATGCGAGGCGCGCCGCACGCCGTCACGCAAGTCGCGCATCGCCTCGGTGCGCTCCGTCTCCGTGTGCGCCCGGTCGAGTAATTGCACCTGTAGTTGCAACGCGGCGAGCGGTGTACGCAATTCGTGTGCGGCATCGGCGACGAATGCCTTTTGCTGCACGAGCGCCTCGTCGAGCCGGCCGAGCAGGCTGTTGAGCGCACGCACCAGCGGACGCACCTCGTCAGGCAACCCGGCCTCCGGCAGCGCTTCCAGGGCACCTGGCGCACGGGCATCGAGCGCCTTCGTCACACGGCGCAACGGCTGCAAGCCACGCCCCACCACAATCCAGACGAGCAACGCCAGCAGCGGCATCGCCACCACCAGCGGCAACAGCGTTCGTAGCGCCATCGACACCGCCAACGAGTCGCGGATGACCATCGGCTGCGCCAGTTGCACGACGTTATCGCCGACGAGGGCCGCGTACACGCGCCAGTCGCCTGCGGGGGTCTGCACCGTGGTGAAGCCGAGTTCCGCACGCGGCGGCAACGGCGTGCGCGGATGCGAGTAATACAACTCGACACCGTTGCGGCTCCATATCTGGATCACGAGGCCCGCCGCGTCGCTATGATCGCCCGGCACGCTCGAGAATGGCTCGGCAGGCAACGACAACGCCATCTGCTGCAACTGGAAATCGAACAGCGCATTGGCTTCCGTGCGCGCCTGACGGAAGATCGCAATGCCCGCGAGCAGCAGCGCCACCACCAGCGTGATCAGCAACCCGACGAGAAGACGGCGGCGAATCGAGCGCATCAGTTCGCCTCCGCAGATGTCGTGCCGGGCGTGGGCATCATGTAGCCGACGCCACGCACAGTGCGAATGGCGTCGGCGCCCAGCTTCTTGCGCAGCCCGTGGATGTGGACTTCGACCGCATTGCTCGCCACTTCCTCACCCCACCCATAAATACGTTCTTCGAGTTGCGCCTTGGACAACACAGCGCCCGGCCGGTTGAGCAACGCTTCGAGCACGGCATATTCGCGCGCGGAAAGCACCACGGGGGCGCCGGCGCATGTCACTTGGCGTGTCGCGGGATCGAGCACGACGCCGCCGTGACGCAGCAACGGTTCGCTGCGCCCGGCCTGCCGGCGCACCAACGCCCGCAGGCGCGCCGCCAGTTCATCGAGATCGAATGGCTTGACGAGGTAGTCGTCGGCCCCGGCATCGAGCCCTTTCACGCGGTCTGCGACCGCATCGCGCGCTGTCGCGATAAGCACCGGCAGTGTCTGGCCGCGCGCTCGCAAGGTACGCAGCACGTCAATGCCGTCACGGCGCGGGAGGCCGAGGTCGAGCAATAACGCGTCGTACGACTCGACCGAAAGCGCATCGAGTGCGCGCTGTCCGTCACCAACATGATCGACGGTCCAGCCGTCCTGGCGCAGACCTTTCATGACGGCCGTGGCAATCATTGCATCGTCTTCCACCAACAGAATTCGCATGGGTTGGGCACCGGTTGAGACTGTCTCCGGGCGTCACTGGCCGCACAGGCAACTCAACGTCGTTTGACGTGCGCAATGTTGCCTATGCGTGACACTCACCGGATTTCGATCCATTGTAGCGACAGTTCGTTGCATGACCGACTTACAATGGCACGCATGCTGCCGCGACGTCAGACGCACATCGCGGCCCGCGAACCCAAATCATCGCTTCGCCGCCGCGTCCGCATCGCTTTGCCTGTGCACTCCCTGCATTCAGGCCGTACGGTTTCGCTGCGCGCAACACTGGAGAACCTCGCCCGTCATGCGCGTCCCTCGCTTGCTCAGCAGCGCCTCACGCTCCCCTTCTTCACTGCCCTCGCAGCGCTCGCGCCACGTTATCGGCGACGTCGCACGCGTGTGCTGCTCCGCGCTGACGCTCGTGATGATCGTCAGTGCCCCCGTGCAAGCGAAGCCGCTCAAGCACGCGAAGACTCCCAAGGTGCCGGTTGCGGCCGCGCGAGCCACGCCGCTGCCGCCTGAGCTGTCACGCGCCCTTGCGGCGAGCAAGGTGCCCGCATCGCACGTGAGCGTGATCGTCGCGAAGGTCGACAACCCGCTGCAAACGCGCGGGGTGATCCCGGCGCCGTTGCTCGCCGTCAATCCGAACGTGCCGCGCAATCCAGCCTCGACGATGAAACTCGTCACAACGATTGCCGCGCTCGACACGCTCGGGCCCGATTACCGCTGGCGCACACAGGCGTATACCGACGGGCAAGCGGACGGGCGTACCCTCAACGGCAATCTCTACTTCAAAGGCTCGGGCGATCCGAAGCTCGTTCCCGAAGAGATGGAGAAGTTCGTCGCAGAGCTGCACAACGCAGGCGTGACGAACATCAACGGCGACATCGTGCTCGACCGATCGGCCTACAGCTCGGACATCGGGGCGCAACGCGCCATCGACGGCGGCGACGACCGGCCGTACAACGTCGCCCCCGATCCTTTGCTGTATTCGTTCAAGGCGGTCTCGTTCAGCTTCACCGGCAATCCGAACGGCACCGTTGACGTCGGGGTGCTGCCGCCGCTGGCGAATTTGCAGATATCAAACGAGATGTCGTTCACCGCCGCCGGCAATTGCGGCGACTGGCTCACACGCATTCACCCCACGCTGAACACAACGCCCGACGGCGCGTATGTCGCGCACTTCTCGGGCACCTATCCGGCGTCTTGCGAAGACAAAGGCTGGAACGTGGCCGCACCGGACCGTGATCGCTTCTTCCTCGGCGGCTTCCGTGCCCTGTGGCAAGCATCCGGCGGACAGTTCAACGGCAATGTACGCACGGGCGTCGTGCCGCCAGGCGCGCGTCTACTCGTCACGCATCACGGTCAGACGCTGGCCGAAGTCGTGCACGATATGAACAAGTTCAGCAACAACGTGATGGCGCGTCAGTTGTTCCTGACGCTGGGCCTCGCCGCCGACAACAACCGAACGCCCGCGAGCCTCACGCGTTCGCGTGACGTGCTGAATCGCTGGCTCGACAAGAACGATCTCGCCATGCCGGGACTCGTTGTCGAGAACGGCTCCGGACTGTCGCGCATCGAGCGCATCAGTGCCGCGGAGCTAGCCCGCCTGCTGCAACACGGCATCAACAGCCCGACCGCACAGGTGCTTGTCGAATCGATGCCGACCGTCGGCGTCGACGGCACCATGCGCAATCGTTTGATGAACCGCGACGTGGCAGGCAACGCGCACATCAAGACCGGCACGCTCGACGATGTGAGCGCCGTGGCCGGCTATGTCGGCACGCGCTCGGGCGACACCTATGTCGTGGTCTCGCTGGTCAACGATCCGCGCGCAGGCAACGCACGCGGGTTCAACGACGCGCTCATCGCCTGGGTGTACGAGAACGGCCGCTGAGCCTGTCTGCGACGCGCAAAAGGCAGCGCCCGCAAGCACTCGCAAACGCCAAGGCGGTGAGGCCGTGAGGTGGTGAAGCCGGGCATTTGACGTTTCCCTCTAACCGCCGCGCCGGCCCGTCACATTCGGGTCAGAATAGACGCTCCATCGGTGCCACCTTCGCCAAGATGCAGGGGTACCGATCCAGATGACCCCATCGTGAGGAGACACGAGGTCATGAACGTCGAGTTGATTCTGCTGGCGCTCGCCCCGGTGTTCGTGTTGTGCATCGGTATCGAGGCCTGGTATTGGCGGCGCCGCCGGCCCGGCATGTACAGCCTGAAGGACACCATCAGCAACGCCACGCTCGCGCTCATGCATCAGGGCGCGGACAAGCTGGCGTGGCTGCTCATCGTGCCGTTCTACGCATGGATTTACGACCATCACCGCATCTACACGATGCCAAGCGGATGGCTCGGCTTCCTGCTGCTCTTCGTCGTGCAGGACTTTCTCTACTACGTGTTTCACCGCGCCAGTCATCGCATCCGCTGGTTATGGGCAGCGCACGTCGTACACCACTCATCCGAGCGACTCAATCTGTCGACAGCCTTCCGCCAAAGCCTGATGTATCCGGTCGCGGGCATGTGGCTGTTCTGGACACCGATGGCACTCATCGGCTTCACGCCGATACAGATCGTCGGCGTGGTGCTGCTCAATCTCGCGTTCCAGTTCTTCGTGCACACTCAGGCCATTCCGAAACTGGGGTGGTTCGAGTACGTACTGAATACGCCGTCGATTCACCGCGCGCATCATGCGCGCAATCCGCGTTACATCGATCGCAACTACGCCGGTGTGCTGGTCATCTGGGACCGGTTGTTCGGGTCTTATGTGGAAGAGAGCGAGGCCGAGCCGTGCGAATTCGGCATCGTCGACCAGATTCACACGCATAACCCGATCACGCTGACGTTTCACGAGTGGCGCACGATGGCGCGCGACGTCTTCACGATGAAGGGTTGGCGTAACAAGTGGATGGCGTTGTTCGGGCCGCCCGAGTGGCGACATGACTGGCAGGCGGCGCAGTTGTCGTTGTCTGCGGCCCAGGCGGCAATGCCGTCGGAGAGCGGCTTGCCGGCAAACTTAGGGAATGGGGGGAATGTCGGTAGCGCCGGGGCTTCGCGCAAAACGCTTTGACGCTTTGATGCATTGGCCCCGTCGCCAGAGAGACGCTGATGCCTTACGGCCTCACGCGCGCTCGAAAGCGGCAGCCGCGCGGCCGAGACGGTCGCCGACTGCGGCCCACTCGGGCGTGTCGGGCAGACGCTCGAACAGGATATGCGTGACGTTTGCACGATCGAGCCGGCGCAACATCGCATAAAGGTCGGTGGCAAGCGCAGCGGGGGTCGCAGGCAGCACGATCTTCACGACATCGGTCGATGTCGCAGCGTCGGCGGGCAAGGCCGCCAGCGTGGGCGCAAAGGCCACCACGGCAACACGCTCACCGTCAGGACGCACGGCCAGCGCCGGTGCGAATTGAGCCGCGTCGCACAGATACAGCGGCGTGCGCGGTGCGTAATGCGCCTTGAGCGTGCCCGAGGCGCGTGGGGCGTCGCTATCCTGCCCCGGCAGACGCGGCATCTCGCCGAGCACTTCGGCGATCTGCTCGGGCGTAATGTGCCCCGGACGCAGCAACGCCGGAAAACCACGCGACAAATCCACGATCGTCGATTCGATGCCCACTGCGGCTTCGCCGCCATCGAGTACATGGACGGTCACGCCCGGCAATCCGGCGAACTCGTCACGTACGTGCTGTGCAGCGGTCGGGCTCACCTGACCGAAACGATTGGCCGAAGGTGCTGCCACACCGCCCTGTCCGCCCTTGATTCGCGCAAACTCGCGCAGCAGCGCTTGCGCCACGGGGTGCGACGGACAACGCAGCCCGACCGAATCCTGTCCACCGGAAACGGCATCGGGAATGTGCGGCGCACGCTTGAGAATCAGCGTGAGCGGGCCGGGCCAGAACGCGTCCATCAGCTTGCGCGCGGCAGGCGTAACGTCGTCGCTCCAGTAGCCGGGATCGCCTTCGGGCGAAAAGTGCACGATGACCGGGTGATTCGCCGGACGCCCCTTCGCCGCGTAGATCGCCGCGACGGCCGCCGGACTCTGCGCGTCGCCGCCGAGGCCGTAGACCGTTTCCGTCGGGAACGCGACCAGTTCACCGGCTGCGAGTTGTTCGGCCGCCCGCGTGATCGCGTCGGCCGGTGGCATGACGATGCGCGGCGCTTGGGGCGACGTCATCGCTCAGTCTTCCAGCGGGATGTTGAGGCTCGCCGCCGCCGTCACGCATGCCTGACGAGCTTCGTCCAGCGACGCCCCGGCAAACGTGATGTGGCCCATCTTGCGACCCACGCGGGCGTCTTCCTTGCCGTAGAGATGCAAACGCGCCGACGGCAGCGCCGCCACATCGGCCCACGCAGGCGTGCGCGGTTGATCCTTGGCAACGCCTTCGAACCACACGTCGCCGAGCAGGTTGAGCATCACGGCCGGGGAGTGCTGACGCGTCTCACCGAGCGGCAGGCCGGACATCGCCCGCACCTGCTGTTCGAACTGGCTGGCGGCACAGGCATCGATCGTGTAGTGACCGCTGTTATGCGGACGCGGCGCCATTTCGTTCGCGACGAGCGAACCGTCCTTGAGAATGAAGAACTCGACGCACAGCACGCCCACGTAATCCATTTGCGACGCAATCGTCGCAGCCGCTGCGCGCGCGGCGTCGGCCAGTGCCGGGGCAGCATCGGGTGCGGGGACCGTCGTGGTGGCGAGAATGCCGTCGATATGCACGTTCTGTGCGAGCGGATAGGTGGCGACCGAGCCATCGGCGCCGCGTGCACTGAGCACCGACACTTCGAAGGCCAGCGCCAGACGCTTTTCCAGCACGCACGGCACACCACCGAGCGCGGCGTAAGCTTCACGAGCCTCGGCAACCGTATTCACACGGACCTGCCCCTTGCCGTCATAGCCCAGACGCGCCGTCTTCAGAATGCCCGGCAGCACGCTCTGGATAGCCGCATCGCCGATGGCGGCAAGCGCCTCGTTCGATTCGATCACCAGATGCGGGGCCACGGGCACGCCGCAGCTTTCGATGAAACGCTTTTCCGCCACCCGATCCTGCGCGATCGCGACACAGCGCCCGGCGGGGCTCACGGTCGTGGCGTTGGCGAGGAAATCGAGCGACTGGGCCGGCACGTTCTCGAACTCGGTCGACACGGCCGGGCATAGCGCGGCCAATTCGGCGAGTGCCGTCTCGTCACGGTAATCGGCAACGATCAGGCGGTCGGCGACGGCGCCGGCCGGACAGCGCGGGTCCGGGTCCAGCACACAGACCCGGTAGCCCATCGATTGCGCGGCAAAACAGAACATGCGGCCGAGTTGGCCGCCGCCCAGCATGCCCAGCCATTGGCCGGGAAGGACAGGCGTAGCGGAGGCAGAATTCATCTTCGTTGAGGCGCTGACAGTAGCAGGGACGTGCTTATGTTTTACAGCGCGGGCAGCGTCATGCCGCGAGCGGCTTCGGTCTGCTTCGCGCGGAAGGCTTCGAGTTTCTCGGCCAGCGTCTTGTCGTCGGCGGCCAGCATGGCGACCGCGAACAATGCCGCGTTGGCCGCCCCCGCTTCGCCGATGGCGAACGTGGCGACCGGCACACCCTTGGGCATCTGGACGATCGACAGCAGCGAGTCTTCGCCGCGCAGATACTTGCTCGGCACCGGCACACCCAACACCGGCACGGTCGTCTTGGCGGCGATCATGCCCGGCAGGTGGGCAGCACCGCCCGCCCCCGCGATGATCGCCACGAGACCGCGCTCGCGAGCGGCTTCAGCGTAACGGAACATGTCGTCCGGCATGCGATGCGCGGAGACGACCTGTGCCTCGTAAGGCACGCCGAACTCGGCCAGAATCGCGGCCGCGTTCTTCATCACTTCCCAGTCCGAGTTGGACCCCATTACCACGCCAACGCGCGGGGCCACGGCTTTTTTCTCGCTCATGTCGTCGATGTCCTGCTCAGGCCAGTTGCTGGCCGGTCAGGCGCTCGAGCGCCTCGCGGTACTTGGCAGCCGTTTTCTCGACGACGTCGTCCGGCAGCTTCGGTGCGGGCGGCGTCTTGCCCCACGGCTGCGTTTCCAGCCAGTCACGCACGAATTGCTTGTCGAACGACGGCGGGTTGCTGCCCACGGCGTACGAATCGGCGGGCCAGAAGCGCGACGAATCAGCCGTTAGCGCTTCGTCCATCAGGTGCAGGCGGCCATCGTCGTCCAGACCGAATTCGAACTTCGTGTCGGCGATGATGATGCCGCGCGTAGCCGCATAGGCTGCCGCTTCCTTGTACAGACGGATCGAGATCTCGCGGATCTGCTCGGCCAGTTCGCGGCCGATGCGGCTCACCATGTCGTCGAAGCTGATGTTCTCGTCGTGTTCGCCCAGCTCGGCCTTGGCCGCCGGGGTGAAGATCGGTTCAGGCAGTTGTTGCGCGTTTTGCAGACCGGCGGGCAGCTTCACGCCGCACACGGCGCCCGTTGCCTGATAGTCCTTCCAGCCGCTGCCGGCCAGATAGCCACGCACCACCGCTTCCACGAGGATCGGCTTGAGGCGTTTGACGACCACCGCACGACCGGCGACCTGCGCGGCTTCGTCGGCGGACACCACCGTCTCGGGCGCCACGCCCGTCAGGTGATTCGGCACAACGTGCGCGAGCTTGTCGAACCAGAAGTTGGCCATCTGGTTGAGCACACGGCCCTTGCCCGGAATCGGCTCGCCCATGATCACGTCGAACGCCGAGAGGCGGTCCGTCGTCACGATCAGCAGCTTGTCGTCGCCGACGGCGTAGTTATCGCGCACTTTGCCGCGCGAGAGCAGCGGCAGGCTCTTGAGGAAGGATTCGTACAGGGCGTTCAGAGCGGGGGTAGTCACGGCGGGACCCAATGTCAGGAAGGGCAAAGGCGTAATTATACGCGCGTCGGGGGGCGATTCACGAAGATGTCGCCCCCCGGCGTGTCATCGGGCGGGAGGCTCGCGCCTCGGCGCGGCTCCCGCCCGTCAGGTCCTGCCTTCAGGCACCGGCACAGGTGGTCGGTTACTGTGCCTGATTACGCGGAGTTTGACTCACCCGATGCTGCGACGGAACAGGGGCTCAAGCCGCCCCTGTTCGGACTCGCTTACGAGCAGCGCCACGACCGGAGCCCGGGAAACCGGATTCGACATGACTTCAGAGCGCAGGCGACATTGGCGATACCAGTCGGCCATCGACACAGCGTCGTAGTACTTGTTGTCGCAGGTCAGCCCTTCCTCGTCGACCATCACCAGGCGGATCGCATTCGGATGATCCGGCTCGATGTCCTCCTGAGATATCCGATCGACATGGCCGTAGACATATCCGGAATTCAGGAACCTGACACCGCGCTGCACATTGATTTCATCGCAAAGCCAGAGTAGTGCCATATTGGGCGGCAGACCGCCGGACGCGAGTGCAGGCGAGACGCGGGCGAAATTGTCTTCCAGGAGCGTCGCCAAGGTACAGCGCGCAGTGTCGCTCCCCCAGTCCGTGTCCGCATACTGACCGGTCGCCAGCTCGGGCAGCCTTGCTTTGAGCAGATGGATTTTCCGTTCCTGATCGAGGTCCCCGCGCCCGGGGTTGCGAAGCCTATCGAGCAGTTGGGTAAATTCGGCAATCAGATCGAAGCTTCTGGCCGCCAGAGCGATGTGGTGGTCGCTGTATCGGGCGCGCTGTTCGACGACCTTCGCACTCAACGCCTTGCGCAAACGCGCGTCGCCCTGCTCGAGTTGCAGCGCCGCGCTGGCGATCACGGCACACGGCCGCGCAATGCCGCTCTCCGAGCACACGAGCGCGATTTTGCCCGGGTTCAGCCGCATGTATTCGGCTACACCCCGGCCGGCATGCCACAGCGCCTCACTGGAAATCTGGGCGTCGAATCGCTTCATGCCGGTGAATTCCATGAAGCGCACATGGGCCAATCCGCCCTTAAGCGAAACAAGAGACTCCACCACGGGCCGCGAAACGTTCTCATGTTGTCGTGCCTCGGGCTGCAAGGTACCGGAGATGTAGTCGCTAACCCGCCGCTCGCGATAGCCTGACCCCGATGCCTGCGCCGCGCCCGCGGACGATCCGCCTCTGCCACTGTCGCTCAGGGTGCCCGGCTCGACGCAGAAGATCGCGCCGATCTGCGGGTTGGCCTTGAGCATTCGGGTCAGCACGCGTCCCTCTGCCGGGTTTGACGATGGCCCCACGATGAAACGGTGTTTGCCCAATTCGATCAGCCCGAAGCGCGTGCCTTTGCCGTCTACGCTGATCAGCGCCGCCGGGTTGACGCGATGATGCTCCGCCCAGCCCCGCGCCACCGACTGCGAACCCCATTCAGGCGGCAGTTCGTCCCGCCCCCACAAGGGAACGGACGCGGGCGCGGCATCGGAGGCCGATGCCTCGTCGCGCCAGTCGGCCGCCATCTCCCTCATCGTTGCCGTGCGACCGGACGGCCCCGGCATGGGTTGCGTTGTCGTCTCAGCAGTGGGAGTGTTCCGTGAAAGGGTGGCACCGTGACGGTTGGTAATCGACGTCACGTCTCCTGCAAGCGACGCGCCACACGACGAGGGCGGCGAATCTTCATTTGGCGCGGATAAGCCAAGGCAACGACTAACGACTTTGGGGAAGGACACAGGCATAGCAATCTCCGGGCAGCCCTGAGGACGCGAGCGAACAGAGCGAGTCGCTCGAATCGCTCGAATCGCTCGCATGGGGCCGAATGGGTCAAATTGGCGGGGGGCTCCGGAGACTGCCACGCGCTCAGGCGGCGCACTTCGGAAATCAGTGAATGACTGTCGATTTGCGCTGGCACGAGGACTTTGCGCTTCCGGCGGGGCCGGGGTTCTCTGTCCTTCGCCTTATCCGGATGTTGCCTAGAATGGAAACGATCACCCGAACAAAGGGGACTGCCGTGACAATCGCATCGAATCCGAAAGCTGTCCGGCAGTCGTGCGCCGGCTTTGCCGCACACCGCCTAGGCGCCGGCCTGACGCTCACGGTGGCTGTGGCCCTCGCCAGCCTCACCAGCCTCCCTGCCCTTGCGCAGACTGTGGCGCCCCCCGGCACAACGCCCCCTGCGGCGTCCGCCCATCCACCGGCGCACCGGCACGGCCCGGCGCGCACCTCCCCCGCAAATACAGCGTCGACGGTCACCGCCGACACCGCCGACCGGCCCGTGTTGCCCCGCCTCATCGCCATCGCCACCCCGGAAGACGACGACGCCATTCCCCGCTTCGCCTTGTTTGCCGCGCGCGACATCGAGCAGTTAGGTCTGCAATTCCCGGCACAAAACGGCGATGTTCCGACAGACACCGAGGTCGTCATCACGATGAGCCTGCGCGACAGCGCGTCCATCCGGATGCGCGACTTTTCCCGCCAGCACATGAACGAACCGATGACGCTGATCGTCGATGGCGTGGAAATGCTCACCGCCACGATCCGCTCGGAGCTGGGCGGCAAATTCCAGTTGCAGATGCCAAAAGAAAAGGCCCGGCTTCTGTTCCAGCGTGTGCTGGCCAAAGCCGGGCCTGCGACCTGAGCGTCGCGGACGTCTGACGGGGAACCCCTCAGCGCCGCGCCACCCGGGCCGGGCAGCAAGCCATGCGGGGCAAACCCGGCATGGCTTTGATGCGAATGATTACTTCACGATCTGAGCAAGATCACCGCTCTTGTACTTCTCGGCCATCTTGTCGAGCGAGACCGTCTTGATCTTGGCGGCCTGACCTTCGCAGCCGAACGACAGATAGCGCGCCTTGCAAACCAGCTTCGCCGCTTCGCGGGCGGGCTTGAGGTAATCGCGCGGGTCGAACTTGCTCGGGTTTTCGAACAGATAGCGACGGATCGCGCCGGTCATGGCCAGACGGATGTCGGTATCGATGTTGATCTTGCGCACGCCGTGCTTGATGCCTTCGACGATCTCTTCGACCGGCACGCCGTACGTTTCCTTCATGTCGCCGCCAAATTCGCGGATCTCGGCGAGCAACTCTTGCGGCACCGACGACGAACCGTGCATCACCAGGTGGGTGTTCGGAATGCGGCGGTGAATTTCCTTGATACGGTCGATGGCGAGAATGTCGCCCGTCGGCTTGCGGCTGAACTTGTATGCGCCGTGCGAGGTGCCGATGGCGATGGCCAGCGCGTCGCATTGCGTCTGATTCACGAAGTCGGCAGCCTGATCCGGATCGGTCAGCAGTTGCTCGCGGGTCATCGTGCCGTCGGCGCCGTGGCCGTCTTCCTTGTCTCCCTTCATCGTTTCGAGCGAACCCAGCACGCCCAGCTCGGCTTCCACCGTCACGCCGATGTAGTGCGAGAACTCGACCACCTTCTTCGACACTTCGACGTTGTATTCGTAGCTGGCGACCGACTTGCCGTCAGCTTCGAGCGAGCCGTCCATCATCACGCTCGAGAAACCGCTCTTGATCGCGGCCATACACACGGCGGGCGATTGGCCGTGATCCTGGTGCATCACCACCGGAATGTGCGGGTAGGCTTCCACGGCCGCCGAGATCAGGTGACGCAGGAACGCTTCGCCAGCGTACTTACGGGCACCGGCCGAGGCTTGCATGATGACCGGCGCACCGACTTCGTCGGCGGCGGCCATGATGGCGGAAACCTGCTCCAGATTGTTAACGTTGAAGGCCGGCAGACCGTAGCCGTTTTCGGCGGCATGGTCGAGCAGCTGTCGCATAGAGACTAGGGGCATGATGTTCTCCTTGGAATCACAAAACTAAGCAAATCTTTCCTCGATCCAGAGGTGCCCCTCATGACGACGGCTCGCGGGCAGCGTGGCGTGTGCTTGTGCGCGCACGCCTCGCCGCACTCGCGCGGCCCCCTTCGTCATGCCTGGCCCACCTGGACGATCTTCAACGTATTGGTGCCGCCGGGTTGCCCCATCGGCTCGCCAACCGTCAGTACGATCGTGTCGCCGCGCTTGACCACACCACGCGCAAGCAGCAGTTGCTCGGCTTGCTTGAGCGCGTGATCGCGGTCGAGCGTGGAGTCGGCACGCATGGCGTAGACGTTGCGGTACAGCGCCATCGTGCGATGGCTGCCGAGTTGCGACGTCAGCGCAAAAATTGGTACATGAATCCTGTGGCGGGACAGCCACAGCGCGGTCGAGCCCGACTCCGTCAGTGCCACGATCGCTTTCGCGCCAAGATGATACGCGGTAAACAGAGCACCAGCCGCAATCGTTTGATCGATGCGCGTAAAAGTCTGGTTGAGCCAGTCCCGATCGAGTTCCACCGTCTCCGAGCGCTCGGCTTCGACACAAATCGCCGCCATCGTCTCGATCGTCTCGACCGGATACTTGCCCGCCGCACTCTCGGCCGACAGCATGACGGCGTCGGTGCCGTCGAGCACCGCGTTGGCGACGTCCGACACCTCGGCGCGGGTCGGCACCGGGTTGTGGATCATCGACTCCATCATCTGCGTGGCCGTGATCGTGAGCTTGTTCATCTCGCGCGCCAGCTTGATCATGCGCTTCTGCAAGCCCGGCACCGCCGCGTTACCGACTTCAATGGCCAGGTCGCCACGGGCGACCATGATGCAGTCCGACGCCGCCAGAATCTCTTCCAGCGCCGGAATGGCCTCGGCACGCTCGATCTTGGCGATCATGCGCGGCTTGATGCCGTACGGCTCGCCCGCCACATTGGCCAGACGACGCGCCATTTCCATGTCGGTAGCGTTCTTCGGGAAGGAGACCGCGACGTAGTCGGCGCCCAGCGCCATCGCCGTCTTGATGTCTTCCATGTCCTTCGCCGTGAGCGCCGGCGCCGTCAATCCACCACCTTGACGGTTGATGCCCTTGTTGTTCGACAGATCGCCACCGACCTTCACGGTCGTGTGGATCTCGCTGCCCAGCACGCGATCGACGATCAGCACGATCAGCCCGTCGTTGAGCAACAGCACGTCGCCCGGACGCACGTCGCGCGGCAGTTCCTTATAGTCCAGGCCGACGCGCTCGTCGTTACCCAGTTCACAGTCGGCGTCCAGAATGAACTTGGCGCCGGCTTCGAGCGAGGTCTTGCCGTTCTCGAACTTGCCGACGCGGATCTTCGGGCCCTGAAGGTCGGCCATGATGGCCACTTCGCGGCCGGCCGCCTTGGCAGCCGCGCGCACCATCTCGGCGCGCTCGATGTGATCCTGCGCCTTGCCGTGCGAAAAGTTCAGCCGAACAACGTCGACGCCTGCGGCGATCATGCGCGAGAGCACTTCCGGCGTGCTGGACGCCGGACCGATGGTGGCGACGATCTTGGTGGAGCGGTTCATTACATCCATCTCTTCATCCTCTTTTGGTAACAGCGCGTTCGACATTGCTGGCGCTTAGAGGTTTGTAGCGCATTTAGGCCGCCGCAGGTTAACCAAAAAGTTCGTATTGTCCGTACGAAATCGTTTGATTCGATCTCTGACGTTCGCAATAAGACGATCAAAACCGCCTATTCTCGAGCGTTTACGGACCATCGAACCGGCCTGCGAGCCCCGCTCCACCTGGCTCTACGCAATCAGCTAGCTTGTGCCGCGCGTTGTTGCAGCACGTCGACCGCCGGCAGCGTCTTTCCTTCGAGGAATTCGAGGAATGCGCCGCCACCGGTCGAGATATAGCTGACCTGATCGGCAATGCCGTACTTGGCAATGGCAGCGAGCGTGTCGCCGCCCCCGGCGATCGAGAAACCCTTGGCAGCGGCAATGGCGCGCGCGAGTGTCTCGGTACCGTGGCCGAACTGGTCGAATTCGAACACCCCGACCGGGCCGTTCCACACGATGGTGCCGGCGTCCCCCAGTTGTTCGGCAAGCTTGGCGGCCGTTTGCGGGCCGATGTCCAGAATCATGTCATCTTCGGCCACGTCGGCAGCAGCCTTCACCGTTGCCTCAGCGGTGGCGCTGAATGCCTTGGCGCACACGACGTCCGTCGGAATCGGCACCGAGGCGCCGCGAGCGGCCATGGCGTCGATGATGGCGCGGGCTTCAGCCACGAGATCGGCTTCGGCGAGCGATTTGCCGATCGGCAGGCCAGCGGCCAGCATGAACGTGTTGGCAATGCCGCCGCCCACGATCAGTTGATCGACCTTGTCGGCGAGCGTCTTCAGGATGGTGAGCTTGGTCGACACCTTGGAACCGGCCACGATGGCCACGAGCGGACGGGCCGGGGCGTTCAGTGCCTTGCCGAGCGCTTCGAGTTCGGCGGCGAGCAGCGGGCCCGCGCAGGCGACCGGCGCGTACTTGGCGATACCGTGCGTCGTGGCTTCGGCGCGGTGGGCAGTGCCGAATGCGTCGTTCACATACACGTCGCACAGCTTGGCCATCTTCTGCGCCAGTTCGTCGTTGTCTTTCTTCTCGCCCTTATTGACGCGGCAGTTTTCCAGCAGCACAACCGTGCCGGGCGCCACATCGAAGCCGCCGTCGACCCAGTCGGCGATCAGCTTGACGTCGCGGCCGAGCAGTTCGGACAGACGCTGCGCGACCGGTGCGAGCGAGTCGGCGGCCTTGAATTCGCCTTCGGTCGGACGCCCCAGGTGCGACGTGACCATCACGGCAGCGCCCGCGTCGAGCGCCATCTGAATGGCCGGCACCGACGCGCGAATACGCGTGTCTTCCGTGATACGGCCCTCGTCGTCTTGCGGCACGTTCAAATCGGCGCGGATGAAGACACGTTTGCCCGCAAGGCGGCCCTGAGCGATCAAATCGGAAAGACGTACGACGGAAGCCATGAGAATCCGGAATAAATGGTGGGAAAAACATGCATTTTAACTGATCCGACCGTCCGGTTGCCCATTTTGGGGCTTGGGGGTTCTGCCTACAGGAACAGGCGACCGAGTGTGTAGACGACCATGCCGATGACGATCATCTCGATCATGTTGCGTCGCCAGACGAACCACCCCGTGGCCGCCACGGCCGCCGCCAGCTTGTGATTGCCCAGGTGCAGCGCGAATTGATGATCGAGCAACAGCACCTCCGGCACCACGATCACGGCAAGCGCCGCCGCGGGGGCATAGCGCAGCGCGCGTTGCAGCCGCTGCGGCAGCGTCACCCGATCGCCCGCGAGCAGGAAGAAGGTGCGCGTGACGATGGTAATCGCCGTCATCGCCATGAAAGCGAACCAGATGTCGAAGGTGCTCATGAACGACGATCCCCCGAGGCACGGGCTTGTGTGCCTTCACGTTCACCTTCAGGTGCCCCCTCATGCGCGTTGCCATCATTCGCAGCCGCTGGCGGATTCGCCAGGGCAAGCCGCTTCGCATGCCGCGCGCTCAGGTCGTCGCAGACCATGCCGGCCGCCAGCGCCCCAAGCACACCCAACACCAGATTGAGCCGGTAAGGCAGATCGAACGCGAGCAAGCCGATCACCGACGCAAGAGCGACGGCCAGCAGCGTCGAGCGGCTGGTGATCGTGTGAACCATCATGGGAATGAGGGCGAGCGTGCCCGCGAACCCCAGCCCCCAGCTATCGGGCACCAGCGCGCCGAGCATGATCCCGAGGATCGACGACACATGCCAGACCGCCCAGTTACTGAGCGTGATGCCGTAATACGTCCCCTCTTTGCCCGGCACATAGCCGTTCGCGAAATTCTGATTCATGAACATCACGAAGCCGAGATCGCCGTTCACATACCCGAGCACGATACGCCGCGGCAACGACAGAGAAGAGAAATGGGGTTGCAGCGCGGCGCTGAAGATCACGAAGCGCAGATTGACGATGCCGACCGTGAGCAGGATCGTCCACAACGGCATGCCGGCGGCGAACAGGGGCAGCGAGGCCAACTGCGCCGAGCCCGCGTAGAGCATCAGGCTCATGCCGATGGCCTGCGGCACGGTCAGTATCGATTTGCTCATGGCGACCCCGGTGACGAGTCCCCACGAGAAGATGGCAGGCAGAAGCGGCGAAATGATGCGGAAACCGGCCGCGAACCCGTTACGTTCGGCGGCTGGCAGACGAAGCATTGGCATGGTCGGTTGGGGGGCTAGCGCCGAAGCGTTCGGCGCAGTGTCTGGCATTGCGGGGCAAAGCGGTCCCGACGGCGCCCGGCACGCCCGACATGGCCGCTAGCGGCCACAACGCCCGCCAGGGTTGCCGGAGTGTCTCCTGAATATATTCATCATTGGCGGCGAGCGTCAGGCCATTATAGCCACGGTAAATATCTGCTTACTACGTTGCCGGCGTATATCGGCTCGTTTTTGCAGGTGCAACACGTGAGGTGTCGCGTACGCGCCACGCGGGGGCTAATAAGCGGGGCCGGAACCGGCATGCGGCGCGTCCGCTGGCGCCGCGAGCCATCCGCAAAGGGCTTCGGCTGCTTTACAATAGCGACTTTTAGTGGGCAGGCGACCAGCGGCTTCGTCCCTGGTACCGGCCCGGCAATCCCCAAAATTCCGAATACCCATCACGGTCGAACCCCATGAGCGAAGTCAAACAAATGCCGGTCGTCGAAGTCGGCGCCGAAGATCTGCCGGTCCATTGCCCGAATCCGAAGATGGAAGCCTGGAGCGCCCATCCGCGCGTGTTCATTGATGTGACCCATGGCGAAGCGGCCTGCCCGTACTGCGGCACGCGCTATCGCGTGAAGGCCGGTGTCGTGCTCAAGGGTCACCACTGAGTCGCCTGCCGTTGCCCCGACCGGCCGGGCGCAGCCGCCAAGCTGTCGCGATGCCCCGCCCGGTTGCCTGTCCGTTTCATCGCTACGCTTAACGTTTAGAGTCTCCGCCACGATGCATAAAGCCTTGGTGATCGCCCCCAACTGGATTGGGGACGCGCTGATGGCGCAGCCGTTGTTTACCCTTCTCAAGCGTCTGCATCCGCGTCTGACCATCGACGCGATCGCGCCCGGCTGGGTCGCCCCGGTTCTGGAACGCATGCCGGAGATTTCGCGCGTCGTCGCCACCGACCTCGCGCACGGCAAATTGCAGCCGCTCGAGCGCTACCGGCTCGCGAGCGTGCTCGCCGATGAGGGTTACGACGCCGCCTATGTGCTGCCGAACTCCCTGAAGTCGGCCCTGATTCCGTGGCTGGCGCGCATTCCGTTGCGCATCGGCTACAAGGGCGAGCAGCGCTACGGCCTGCTCAACGTGCGTCACGCCGATCCGCGCAAGGACGAGCGCCCGCCGATGGTGCGGCATTACGCTGCGCTCGCGTTCGCGCCGGGGGCCAAGTTGCCCGAGACGCTGCCCACTCCGCGTATCGAAACCGATCTGAACGAATCGGCCCGTGTTTTCGCGCGCTTCGGTCTGGATCTGCGCGTGCCGCTCGTGGTGTTTTGCCCGGGCGCCGAGTTCGGGCCCGCCAAGCGCTGGCCGCCGGGGCACTTCGCGCAGCTCGCTCAATTGGTTCGGCGCTCGTTCCCGTACGCGCAGATCATTGCGCTCGGTTCGGGCAAGGACGGCGCGCTGGCGCAGCAGATTGCCGCCGATGCGCCGTTTGTGCGCAACCTTTGCGGACAGACGTCGCTGGCCGAGGCATGCGCGCTGCTGGCTCGCGCCAATGCCGTGGTGAGCAACGATTCGGGCCTGATGCACGTGACGGCGGCGTTGCGTCGCCCGCAGATTGCCTTGTTCGGTTCGTCCGATCCGCGCCACACTCCGCCGCTGTCCGACCAGGCGCATATCCTGTGGCTACAATTGGAATGCAGTCCGTGTTTTGCCCGCGAATGTCCGCTGGGTCACACGCGCTGCCTTAACGAGCTGATGCCTGAGCATGTGTTCGCAAATGTGCGCAACATTCTGCTCACGCAGCGCTGATCCTGCCCCCCGGCGGAGCCGCGTTCAGCCCGATCCCGGTAACACTCAACGGTAAATCCTCATGCCACGTTTTGTCCGTCTGTTCGATGCCGCCAGTGAAACGATCACCGCCTTTTATGACGCGCTTCGCCGTGGGCAGACGGATCGCGTGATGTCGCTCTGGGCGAACGAGGATTTCGTCAGCTACATTCGCGCCGACGGCACGCGTTGGGATGGCCTGGAGCAGATTCGCAGCGGTCTGGTCGCCCAGTTCACGCAAAGCGTGGTGCTGATCGATTCGCTGGACACGACCGAGTACGACACCGTCGGCACGGTCGTGCACACGGCGACCGAAGCGATCCGCGTCGGCAAGGAAGACGCCGGTCAGACGACCGCCCAGCTCATCCACACGACTTACGTGCTGGTGCACGAGCAGGGCGACTGGCGCTTCGCCCACATCCACTCCAGCCCATTGCCGCCGCATGCCGTCGAGCAATTCAGCCTGATGATGCACGCGCGTCCGGACGGGCTGCACTGATCGGTACGGCACAACGATGACGGCGCGCCAAGCGACGTTTCTACCCCTCGATTACCAGCCGCCCCGGTGGCTGCCTGACGGGCACACCCAGACGATTTACCCGGCGCTGCTGGGTCGCCGCCCGTCGGTCGAATTCCGGCGCGAGACGTGGGACACGCCCGACGGCGACTTCGTCGACGTCGACTGGCTGGTCGCCCCGCCCGCCTCGGAAAAATCTCCGCCCGCCCCTGACGGTCTGGTCGACACGCCACTGGTCGTGTTGTTTCACGGACTCGAAGGCGGCTCGGGCAGCCACTACGCCCGCACCCTGATGCGCGAAGTCGAAGCGCAGGGCTGGCGCGGCGTGATCCCCCACTTTCGCAGTTGCAGCGGCCGCATGAATCGCGCGCCGCGCTTCTATCACTCGGGCGACAGCACCGAGGTCGACTGGATGCTGCAACGGCTGCGCGCGAACATCTCTGGTCCGATCTTCACGGCGGGGGTCTCACTCGGCGGCAATGTGTTGCTGCGCTGGCTCGGAGAGCGTGAGGGACATGCCGCACAGGTCGTGAGTGCCGCGTGCGCGATTTCGGCACCGCTCGATTTGCGTGCCGGCGGCCTGGCGCTCTCGCATGGCTTCAACATGGTGTACACGCGCAACTTCCTGGGCACGCTCAAGAAGAAGGCGCTCGCCAAGCTCGATCAATACCCCGGTCTCTACGACCGTAATCTGATGATGGCCGCGCGCGATCTGGGCGAATTCGACCACGTGGTGACGGCGCCGTTGCACGGTTATCACAGCGCGTTCGACTATTACACGCGCGCGTCGAGCAAGCCGATTCTGCCGGCCATCGAAGTCCCGACATTGGTCATCAACGCACGTAACGATCCGTTCCAACCGGCCAACGCGTTGCCTGGTCAGGACGATGTGGGACGTTACGTGCAGTTGTTGCAACCGGCGAACGGCGGCCATGTCGGCTTCATGAGCGGGCCGTTTCCGGGCGGCTTGACGTGGATGCCGCGCACGGTGATCGACTACTTCCGTCAATTTTTGCCGAGTGCGGCCTGAGGATGCGTCATGGATGAAATCGTTCGACAGGCGATGGCCAAGTGGCCCAACGTGCCGCATTGCTACGGCTGGCTCGCGCTCGACCGGCGGGGGCAATGGCGCATGCGCGACGAGGCGGCTCAGGCGGCAGGCGCGGCTGGCGATCCGATCCGTCACGCGGCGCTACTTGCGTTCATCGCGCGCAACTACGCCAGTGACGACGCCGGGCGCTGGTACTTCCAGAATGGGCCTCAACGCGTGTACGTCGCGCTCGCCTATGCGCCGTTCGTGGTGCGGCTGACGTGGGATACCACCGAGAACGACGGTCGCGGCGCGCCGGTGCTGACGCATCAATTGGGGCACACGTTCGTACCACAAGCGTGTCTGCTGGATGAAGACGGGAGTGTGGCGTTCGTCGGTGCGGTATCTGGCAGCGAGGGGGAGAGTGCCTCGAAGGGATGCGCACCGCTCGCGTTGCTGCACGATCACGACATCGATCAGCTCACACAGGTGTCCGATCTGGCGCAGGCATTCGAGATGGCGCAGACGTCCGACGATACGGCCGACGCCAAAGGGGCGGTGCAACTGCATTGGCGCAACGGCACGACCCTCCCCTTTGCGACCGTCCACGCAGGGAGTCTGCCGCAGACGTATGGTTTCGAGCGTGATCCACAGGCAGACGATCAAGGCGCCTGAGCGGTTACACCGCGACGTCCCTTCGGACTTGTTCAGCGTCGTCAAACACCTCGGGATACCGGTCGGTGTAAAAGCGCTCGGTATGCTCACCCGAGCCCTTCCCGCCAAGTAGCTGCCACGGCTCACTGGCGAGACACGATGACAATGCGGCGATAGAGACCAAGCCGCCAAACAACCACCATCGTCCATCCAGGGTGTCTGCGGCATACGAAACGCCATATAGCGTGAAGGACAGCATGCTTGCCATCTGCGTCGTCAGCAACGTTGCACTGGCGACCCTGATGCGCACGGACGATGGCATTGCGATCACGCGCCGGTCGATGCCGTTCATCGACAGACAGGCGCCAAAGATCCCGGTTGACATCAAACACATTCCCAACACGACGGCGGTGTCCGCGGCAGTTGCCGCTACGAGGCTAATGCCCAGCGCCGCCCAGACGGCGACGTAACCCAGCCTGCGTTGCAATGCGCCGGAGAGGATCGTGTGAAAGACGACAACGCCCGCAATCGATCCAACAACGAATATGCCGATCAGCCAACCTGCCTGCGACTCCGGAAGTGCCGCCTGTCGCACGAGTTGAGGAATCATCAGCGGCACAATTCCCGCAGTCGCAACGCCCAGCAAGATGTCGCAGAGCGTAAAGAATCTTTCCGCCGGTAGCCGTATTTTCAAGGTGAATCCAGCGAAGGCGCGACGAAACAATGGTCTTACCGAAGCAGGCTCGGATATTCCGCCCTGACTCGACGACGGGAGTACGGGGAATATAGGGAGTCGCGGCAGAAGAGGTAGTACGCAACATCCCAGCGCTGCGACACACCACAAAGCATATTGCTGCGTACAAAACAGCAAAGCCACGCCAGCCAACAATGGGCCGCAGATACGACCGAGATTGACCGTGACGCGCTTCGCACGAAATGCGCAGAGTGTTCGAGTGGCGTCGACCGTCTCGGCGGGATAGACGCCAAGCAGGGGTTGCACGACCGCGAAGGCGGCGACAGCCACCATGTCGTTCAGTATCCAGAAAGTCACACTGTGCGTTGCAGCCTCTATGACCAGCCGCGATATGCCTGATAGCACAATGATCACGCTCGCCCAGCGCATCACCCACTCACGCGACAAACGCTCAGTCCATGAAGCGGCCACAGGCAGTGCGATAACTGCGCCTACGGCAAGTGCAAGCTCATAGGCGACGACACCGGCCGTACCGAACCGCCCGAGCAACACGATGGGCACCGTCGCGTTCCACATGCCGAGATAGGCCGCCAGCAGGAAATCCAACGACAGGTAAACGAGAAATGTGCGCACGATGCAGGCCAAGAGAATCACCACGACCGAGTGTCGGGCGTGGCGACCATGACGCGAAAGGGAATGCGTGAGCGGCGATGAAAGACTTGACGCAACGGCAGCATCGAACGCAATCTCAGACCGATCGAAAGGAAAGATTCTCTGACAGCCGACAGAATGCACGTAGCTACGTAGTACGCACGCTCACCCGAACTGCTTGTTGAAGTCCTTCTCGTCTTCCTTGTCTTCCCGGTAGCGACGTTGAAACTCGTGCAGTCGAGCGTCGATGGTCGACATCTCGTAGAAGTCGGCGTCACCCGCGTCGCGCGCGAGTTTTAGCTGGCTGACGGCAGCCATCCACTGGCCCTGCAATGCGTACTGCTCCGCCAGCGCGGCGTGCTGGCGCGCACGCTTGCCATCGGCAGCCCACGCGCCCGCCAGCGCCCGCCACCAGATCGGCTCGCTGCGATAGCGCTCGACCTGCGCCTGAAGGAACTTCGTCGCCTCGGGAATGCGTTGGCTCGCGACCAGCGCGTCGGCATAGGCCATGTCGGCCGCCTGAGAGAGCGGGAACGCTGCGCGTGCCTGCGTAGCCACACGCAACGCTTCCTCCGGGCGCCCCGACAGACGGGCGATATCCGAGGCCAATACGGCCAGACTCGGCGTGCCCGGCCCCGTGCCGCCAAATGCCGCGCGCGACTTCTCAAGCGCCTCACGCGCAGGCTCCCAACGACGTTGCTTGAACTCAGCCAGCGCCACGGCATACCAGGCCCCCGCGACACTCGGCGCCGTCTGCGAACGAATCGCCGTGCGCTGCGTGTCGGCAATCATCGCAAAGTCGCTCGCCGACTTCTGCTGCAACACGAACGAACGCGCACGCACAAACGCATACTCGGGCGACTGCTCCGGCTGACGATAGCCGGCGTTGCGCGACCGATTGAGCATGTCGGCAATGCGATCCGTCGTGAGCGGGTGAGTCCGCACGTATTCCGGCACACCGGCTTCGTTGATGGAATCCGCACGCTGCAAACGCTCGAAGAAGGTCGGCATCGCATACGTGTCGAAACCCGCCGCCTGAAGCAACTGGAAACCCACCCGATCGGCTTCACGCTCCGCGTCGCGCGAGAACCGTAATTGCCGATCCACGGCCAGCCCCTGCCCGCCCATCGCAATCCCCATGCCGAGATCTGAACTGCGGGCACCAATCCCCGCGAGCAGGCCAAGCAACAACCCACCCAATGCGATCCATGAGTTCTGCGACTGCTGACCGAGCATCCGCGCGATGTGATGCTGCAAAACGTGCCCCGTCTCGTGCCCGACCACCGACGCCAGTTCCGACTCGGTGCGCGTGGTCACGATCAGTCCCGTGTTGATGCCGATGAACCCGCCGGGCAGCGAAAACGCGTTGATCGCCGGATCGCGCACAACGAAGAATTCGAAGCTCTGACTGGCATCGAGCCCGACTTTGCGCGTGGCCGACACGAGCTTGCTGCCCAGCGCATTGACGTAATCGGAGAGCAGCAGGTCGGACAAATAATCGGGATCGGCGCGAATCTCGCGCATCACACGTTCGCCCAGTTTGCGCTCCATCGCAGGCGACAGATCGGCCGCCGAGCTTTGGCCGAGCGTCGGCAACGACTGCGCCGCAGCCTGCGTCGGAAGCACGGCGGCAGCGAACGTCGTTCCAATCATGACCGGCAGCATCGCCCACGCGAAAACACGCCGCCAGCGAGCGACATCGCTCGTGCAACGAGTGGATTGACGAGGCTGCTTCGACATGACGGTCATCCGTGCCATGAACAGCACGACGAAGAAAAGCGAAGCACGGGAATCATGCGGGATATGCCGATGGAGGCGCTGAACGAACGTGACGAACGCGTCATGGAAATGGGCACCGCAAGGCGCTGATCATTCGGGGCTGCTGCTATGATAGCAGCCAGACGTGGACGTTCCGTGGCATCGCCTCAACGTCCGGAATGCAGACAAACCCCATCCGAATTCACGCTCGCCAGCGGCGCAATTGCGCCTTCGTGCCAGCACTTCCGTCACACCTTCTCAGCATCGACTCATGGCAGAACTCACCCACTTCGACACCGCCGGACAGGCCCACATGGTTGACGTCGGCGGCAAGGACAGCACGCACCGCATCGCGGTCGCACGCGGCACCATCCAGATGAAGCCGGAAACGCTCGCGCTGATTCGCTCCGGCACGGCCAAGAAAGGTGACGTACTGGGCATTGCCCGCATCGCCGCCATTCAGGGGGCAAAGCGAACCGCCGACTTGATTCCGCTGTGCCATCCGCTCGCGCTCACGCGCGTGACGGTGGAGTTTCTGGTGGACGATGGCGCAAACGCCGTCCATTGTCGCGCGCAGGTCGAGACCATCGGCCGCACGGGTGTCGAGATGGAAGCCCTCACTGCCGTTCAGGTCGGCCTGCTGACGATCTACGACATGTGCAAGGCCGTCGACCGCGGCATGACCATGACAGACGTGCGCGTGCTGGAAAAGCACGGCGGCAAGTCGGGCGACTGGGTGGCGCAGGCGTAAGCGCGCTCTCGGGCAGCGGCGTCACGTCCGCGACGCTGTCCACTGCACCGCCAGAATGCTCGCGAACACCGTCACGAGTCCGACGAACGCAAAGCCCTTGATCGCCTGATCGAGCAATACCCAGCCGAGAACCACGGCGGTCAACGGGCTCAGCAGACCGAGCGACGACACCGCAACCGGCGCCAGACGCCCAATGCCCCGAAACCACAACGCGTAAGCCAGCAACGCCCCGGCGATCGAGAGATACAGATAACCCAGCGTCTGCGAGATCGTGAGCGCGGGAAGCGGCGCATCGGCCAGCCACGCAACGGGGGCGAGCATCAATCCCCCCAGCAGCAACTGCCATCCGGTGAGCGCCAGCACCGGCATCTCCAAACGCCACCGACGCGTGAGATAGGTGCCTGTCGCCATACTTGCCGCCCCCGCCAGCGCCGCCACGATGCCCACCGGCTCGAACACCGTGCCAGGCGACAACAGCAGCACCCCCATGCCGACGACGCCCGCGAGTGCCGCCCATACCGTGGTCGCCAGCGGACGCCGCTGCTCCCCCCCCCCACGCCAACCCCATGACAAGCAACGGCTGAATCGCGCCGACCACCGCCGCCAGTCCGCCCGGCAAACGATACGCGGCGACAAACAGCAACGCCTGAAAGGCACCGATGTTCAACGCGGAGAGCACCACCAGGCGCCCCCAGTCGCGACGCCCCGGCCAACGTCGCGCATAGAGCAACAGCAGCAGCCCCGACGGCAGCACACGGATGAGCGCTGCGGTAAATGGCCGGTCGGGCGGCAACAGTTGCGTCGTCACGATATAGGTCGAGCCCCAGATCATCGGCGCCAATGCCGTGAGCAGCGCGTCGATCCAACGCACCGGTAAAGAAGCAGTCGTAGTCGTCATGGCAATTTATCTTCAATTCAAGATAAATTGCAGTTTGGTATCCTTTTGTCTCGAAGTCAAGATAACTGGAGTCACGCATGGGAAACCGGCCCACGGGGAATCGCGCAACGCGCGCCGCAGCAAGCAACGATCCGGCACGGCAATCGCCGCAGAACGGCGGCGATGCGGTCGACAGCATCCTCGCGCAATGGCATCGCGAACGCCCCGACCTGGATGTGTCGCCGATGGGCGTCATCGGTCGCCTCAAGCGTTGCGCGGCGCTCGTCCAGCAGCAACTCGATGCGACGTTCGCCGAGTTCGACATGAGTGGATGGGAATTCGACATGCTGGCGACATTGCGTCGCTCGGGAGCGCCCTACCGGCTCGCACCGACCGCCTTGTTTTCGACGCTGATGGTCACGTCGGGAACGATGACGCATCGATTGCAGCGTCTCGAGGCTCGGGGCTGGATTGCCCGCGTAGCCAATCCGGACGACGCCCGAAGCCTGCTGGTACAACTGACGGATGCCGGATTCGCGTTGATCGAGCGGGCCGTCGAGGCCCACGTCGCCAACGAACACCGGATGCTGGCGCCACTGACGAAAGCCTCCCTCGCGGACATCGAATCCGGCTTGAGCGCGTGGTTGCGCGCGCTCGAAGCGAAGAAATGATCGGGCAGTATTCTTAACGAGAAAGATCCGCAACGCGCTGCTCACATATTACGAAGACAGGAGCAGCGCTTTTCGGGTGAGATTTGCACGAGCCGCAGGAGAGTCCGTTAAAGGCTTCCAAGTGATCCAGAGCACTTCAGTGGACCATCTGCAGGCGGTATGGACGTGGCTTCCCGGCACATTAACCCGCCGCCAAATCCAGGCGAATTTTGGGTGCCATCAATACCAGTTGTTTTATACTCCTGCGGTATTAGCGCAACCGCAGCCCCCTGCTTAGAGCCCCATTTTCCATGATCGAATACCCTTTGTTTCTTTCCGTCGTCATCGTGACTCGAAATGACTACGAGGCACTTCGGAATGTGCTCGAAGCACTGGTAGGCATATTGAAGGACAGCGTCAACGATTATGAGCTCCTGGTTGTCGACAACGCCTCGGATGACGACTCGGTGCTGGCACTCAAGAATGCCTTGAAGGACGATAGACTGCCGAATGTTCAAGTCTTCGCACTGACCAAGCGCGTTTCCTACGAAACGGCAGCTTGGGCCGGCGCTGAACACGCGCTTGGCGATTTTGTTGCATTGATTGATCCGTTATGCGACGACGTGAGCATGCTGGCCCCTATGCTCGCAAAGGCCACAACCGGATATGAAGTCGTATTCGCGCGTAACCAAAACAAAAAGAACAAGGGGTGGTCTTACCGCCTCGGTGCGAGTCTCTTCGACCGGCTGTATCAAAGAATGCACGGCGTGAAATTGTCGATCGATGCCCCTCATTTTCGATTGATCAGCCGCAGTGTTGTCAACTTCATCCAACGCCACGGATCGCCGGAACTCGCATACCGATTTTTGCCCGCAACAGCTGGCTTCAGCAAAACAAGCGTCGTCGGCAACTGGACTGCAGCCCAGCAGCGAGAGGGAACCGTACTCGACGGCGTAGACCGGGCGCTACAACTCCTCATCGCGTCGTCAACGTCGCAACCAATGCGTGCTGTAACGGCACTCGCGCTGCTCGGAGCATTCGGAAATATCCTCTATTCCTTGTATGTCGTACTTGTTGCAGTTTTCAAATCACATGTGGCGGAAGGATGGGTCACGCTGTCGCTGCAGCAATCCGCGATGTTCTTTCTGCTCTCGATAGTCCTGCTGGTACTCGGCGAGTACGTCACGCACATGCTCTCGATCAGTTCCAGAGTGCCTGCCTATCATATCGGTCAGGAGTTTGGGAGTAGCGTGATCGGTCGCCGACAAAAGCTCAATGTCGAGGACAGCGCCGACATCGCGCCTGCGGCAGCCTCTCAAGTGGCGAATACCATGGCGCCCCATGAATGACGCGATTGTTATTGGCGGAGGCTTCTATGGCATCGCCATCGCCCATTATCTGAAGCGCAATCGCGGGTTCCGTTCGGTGGCGATCATCGAGCGTGAAAATGAGTTGCTCACGCGCGCTTCCCTGCGTAACCAGGCACGCATCCATAACGGTTATCACTACCCTCGCAGCTTTGTCACGGCGATCAGAAGTCGAATCAATCTGCCTCGCTTCGTAAGGGACTTCCCGTTTGCAGTTTTTGATCAGTTCACCAAGATTTATGCGATTGCGCGAGACTCAAAGGTATCGCCTCGGCAGTTCGAGCGTTTTTGCCAGGAGATTGGTGCAACGCTCCAACCAGCACCACCGAACGTGAGAGCGCTTTTTGCAAGCCGGCATATCGAGGCAGTCTACTTGGTGCAGGAGTATGCGTTTAACGCTGTCGCACTAAGGCGCTGGGCCCAAGAAACCGCAGCTCAAGCTGGCATTGATTTGATGCTCGGTCAAACCGTTCGGAACGTTCAGCCCGGTGACGACTGTATTACGTTCGAGTTGCTCACCCCCAACGGCGCTTCGCGCTTGGCGCGAGCACGCTACGTCTTCAATTGCACATACAGCGGTCTGCGAACGGTATTTTCCGAGGAAGGCCGGGTAGGCGGATTGCTCAAACACGAAATTGCGGAAATGGCGTTGATCGAGGTACCCGCCGAGCTTCGCAATATTGGCGTTACCGTGATGGATGGGCCTTTCTTTTCGTGCATGCCATTCCCGAGCCGCGAACTTCATACTCTCTCCCATGTGCGGTACACCCCTCATGTGCAGTGGCATGAGCAAGGAGTTACCGACCCGAATACCGAGTTGCAGCGCTACCACAGACAGTCGCGCGCCGACAGGATGCTTCGCGATGCAGCACGCTATATGCCTGCATTGCAACGTGCAACCGTGCGCGACACGCTATTCGAGGTCAAAACGGTTCTCGCGCGCAATGAGATCGACGACGGCCGGCCAATTTATTTCGAGCGTGTTCCAGCCATCGTCGGTGCTTACAACATACTCGGCGGCAAGATCGACAATGTGTATGACATCCTTACCAAACTTGACGACGAAGCCCTCCCCCTTTAAATAGCGAGAATGATTGCATGGCAAGAGTTGCACTGATTGGATTCACCGGTTTTGTCGGTAGCACCCTGCTGCGCCAATGCCCGACCGAACACCGCTTCCGAGCCAATAACATCCATGAGATTCAAGGCGAGAGTTACGACTTGGTGCTCTGTGCAGGGGCGCCGGGGCAAAAATGGCTTGCAAATCGTGAGCCTGATGCCGATCGCAACAGCATTCAACGACTGATCAGTGCACTTGGTGATGTGCGAGCCAAGACATTCGTGCTGCTGAGCACGGTCGATGTGTTTCAATCGCCGGTTGGCGTCGATGAGGCAACCGTCGTTGACACCAACGGCCTGCAACCCTACGGATTGCATCGATACGAGTTGGAGTCTTTCGTACGCGAGCAATTCCAGCAACACCTCGTCGTTCGCCTTCCCGGGCTCGTTGGCCCGGGCCTGCGCAAGAACGTGATCTACGACATGGCGCACGACAACAACATCGCCCAGATCGATCCCCGAGGCGTATATCAGTTCTACCCCGTGGTGAACCTGTGGAGCGATATTCGAAGGGCGCTCAAGGAATCGCTGCCGTTGGTCCATTTGACAGCGGAGCCATTGGGTACAGAGGAGATTGCCTCGTCCGTATTCGGGCGTCAGTTGGCGGTACCGCAAGCCGTCGAACAACGACCTCCGATGATGTATGACGTCCGGAGCACCTATGGCCAGATATTCGGCGCCGGCGACTCGCAATATCAATACAGCAAGCGTGAAAGCTTGCTCGCGATTCGCGCGTATGCGCAGAATCGCCAATTGCAATTGGAGGCCACCAAAGCATGAGAGTCTCCATTTCGAACATCGCCTGGGAGCCTATAGAGGACGAAGCGGTCGCGGCCCTGCTAAATCGCTACCAAGTCGACGCCATCGACGTCGCCCCGAGCAAGTACTTCCCGAACGTTGCGTCGGCGTCAGAAGAGAGTATCGAGTCCTTGCGAGCAACGTGGGAGGCTCGCGGCATTTCCCTGCTAGGCATGCAATCGCTTTTCTTCGGGTGCCAGGGCCTCAACCTGTTTGATAAGAACACTCAGCCGGCGATGCTGGCGCATCTGTCACACGTCTGTCGCGTGGCTAACGGACTCGGTATTGGCCCCCTGGTATTTGGCTCCCCCAAGTGCCGGGATCGCGGGCACCTGGATCAATCGGCCGTCGACGCCATCTCCACCGAATTCTTCCGTCGGGCTGGCGATATCGCAGCTCGACACGACACCTTGTTTTGCATTGAAGCGAATCCGTCGCGATATGGTTGCAACTTCATGACATCCACGCTGGAGGCCGCAGATGTCGTGGCGCGCACAGATCACCCCGCAGTGCGGTTGCACCTCGACACAGGGACTATGGCAGTCAATCAGGAGTCTCCGCATGAAATTCTGCGTCAGTGCGCCGCTTTGGTCGGCTATGCGCATGCGAGTGAACCCGATCTTGTCCCCCTCGGGTCAACAAGCGTCGATCACCCAGCGATTGCCCACGCACTGCGTGAGGCCCGACTATCCTGCATTTCCATCGAGATGCTCACGGCGCCCGAGCAGCGACTCTCCTCCATCGAGAGCGCCTTGCAAATCGCCACACGCGCCTATCGAGACAGCGCATGAACTGGATTAACGCGGTTATCGTGGTCGCCGGCATTCTTTCGAATGCCTCGGCAAGTGTGCTTATCAAGATTGCGATGCGGACGCACTCGACCTTATCGGCAGGTGCATTGTGGCAACTCGCCACAAACAAGATCCTGATTCTCGGCATCTTTCTTTACGGTTGTGCGTTCGTGCTCTATGCGGCCGCACTCTCCAGACTTCCATTGAACGTCGCGCACCCTATTCTGACTGCGGGAGCCATTGGCGCTGTGGCATGTGCCTCGGCCTTTTTGCTCGGGGAAGCCTTCCGGTGGAACACCATTGTTGGACTGCTCCTGGTGACCCTTGGCGTCATATTTATCAGCGTCAACACCTCTCACTAAATTCCCCTATGACAGTCGCATCGAAAATCGATGAGCAGTGGGCCGTCCCTGCATATGAAGTGCGCCTTCAGCACGCAAAAACATCCGATACCGCAGTGGTCATTCCCGTCATCAACGAAGGCGCTCGCATCCGTCGCTTGCTGGAACGGATGAGGTCTTGCGCCATCGCCGAACAGGCAGACATCGTCATCGTGGATGGTGGCAGCACGGACGGCTCGCTCGACACACCAATGCTCGAGGCGAATCGGGTGCGATCCTTGCTGGAGAAGCGCTCGCCAGGAAAGCTTAGCGCCCAGTTGCGCTGCGCCTATGCGTATTGTCTGAAGCAAGGTTACCGCTCGATCGTCACGATTGACGGCAACGACAAAGACGACCCCGAGGCCATCCCGCGCTTCATTGCTGCCCTGGACGACGGCTACGACTTCATTCAAGCCTCTCGATTTATTAGAGGCGGGCAGGAAGAAAATACGCCACTGAGCCGCTCGCTCGCCATCCGGATGATCCATGCCCCCCTGCTGTCGATCGCCTCAGGCTTTCACTGGACCGATACAACCCAGGGATTCCGCGGTTACAGCGCTCGTTTGCTGCTCGACCCGCAAGTAAACATCTTCCGCGAGACGTTCTCTGAATACGAGCTACTCGCATATCTTTCCTATCGTGCTCCGAAGCTCGGCTACCGGTGCATAGAGCTCGCAACAAGACGCACTTACCCTACCGATGGATCCATACCGACCAAGATCAACGGGATGCGCGGGAACTGGAAACTCATGCGGACACTGATTTCTGCATGTGTCGGCAAATACAATCCGAAATAGCGTTCCCATGTCAACCAAATTCACGCGCTGGCTTTTCCTTGCCGAACTCACGGTATTGTTTGCACTCGTCTTTCAGCTGAACATCTTTAATGGCGTGGATCCAGCGTGGTTTGGCTTACACCAAGCCGACTCAGAGGCAATCGTTCTATCCGGCGTCTATCATCAGAAAGCCACCGGAGGCGATGCCATCCCGCTCGGCTACTACAGTTATCCTGACGAGGGTTGGGTTCCTCTTGTTTTTGAGCGCTTTAGATCGGACTCACTTGCGGGATTACGCTACACCGAATACTCCTCGAATTACGGGCTCCAGGGACATCTATTCGGCTTCATCTCGCGTCTGCTTCACACAACCAACCCTAGCGTTCTGGAAGCATTCAACTCCATTGTGAGCGGCCTGCTTTTCGCTCTCTTTGTCGACTGGGTCAGGCAATACTATGGCCCCCGAGAAGCAATCGCTATGGCGATCGGGATCGTGGCATCCACCTGGATCATTGTGTTCGCCCGCAATCTCTACTGGGTGAGCTGGACGTGGTTCCTGCCCATGACCGCAAACGGCGCCTTGTTGCTGCAAGAGAAGCTAACCAGGCCGCGCTGGGCACTCGTCTACGGTGCGACAGCGATCACCGTCTGGATCAAAGCATTATGTGGCTATGAGTACATCTCGACCATTACGGTCATGGCATGTATCCCCGCCGTTTTATATTGCATTGAGCAAGGAATACCGCTTTTGCGATCGCTGCTTCACCTCATATCGATCATGGTTGCGAGCGTCTTCGGCTTCGGTATTGCGTTGCTTATGCACGCATCGGCGCGTGCACCAAATTTGTTGGACGGCCTGCGTTTGATCAAGCAAGATGCGATCCGCCGAACAGAGGGCTTGGCCGGGGACCCCACCATTGGCGTTTCCAGAGTGGATGTTCTCAAGAAATATTTGTTTGATTGGGATAGAGCAAGCACAGCCTTTATCAATATCCCGATGTGGGTCATTCTTTTGTTTGCAATTCTATCCGTCGTGTCGCTCACGCTGAATCGGAAGAGCGACCGGCGAGGTCATGCCCTTGGAATAGCGTTCATTTTCAGTTTGCTCGGCCCGTTGTCTTGGCTGCTGCTGGCCAAGCAACATAGCGTCATCCACACACATATGAATTATGTGCTTTGGTACACGCCCTCGTTATTCCTAGCTCTCCTTTGCATCACCCGCCGATGGAGCAATCGCAATCTATTGCCCCAGTGACCCCCGCTTGGCCTTGACCGTAAAAACCATGCCCTTGGCGCAGATTTCGCGTTCGGCGCAGACGCAGACGTTGCTGGCTTTACCTTGAGTCTCGTCAGCCAATGTCCAACCGGCGTGTCTCCTTTTTGAAACGACACAAGCACGCGCATGACTCACGGATATTTACAGCAGGCATCGCGGGCATGGCCATTCCCGAGGGCGTGCCGAGCGCCGGTATGACCGCCCAGCGCGAGGCTATCGGGCAAGATCGTCCAGATCACACTGGCGCCACGTTGCCGACACGCTGACGTTGCGGCCAGAAGTACCACACCGCGCCCAGCACCTGAAGCACGATCAGCACTGTCCAGGCAGAGAAGTGCGCTTGCGCACTGTGCGCCGCGTAAGCGCCGAGCATCGCCCCCACGCCCACCTGGCAGAAGAAAATCAGCAAGAAGATGACCAGCGTGAGCGAGGTATTGACGCGTCCGATCAGCGTGCCGTGGAAATGCTCCGCGAGCACCGCATACGACAGAATGCCCGTACCGCCGAAGATCCCATACGCTGCCCACAACACGACCGGTGGCATCGGCGCACGCATCATCAGCAACAACTGCACCGCGACGAACAACACCATGCCGACGCCGGAAAACGCGAACACGCTCACACCGCGACGTTCGAGTGAGCGCGCGGCCGCGCCGAACACCACACTGCCAGCCATCATCGCGAGTCCCACGACCGACACCAGCGATGCCGCCTGTGCCTCCGACAGCCCTTCCACGTCACGCATGAACGGTGCCATCCACAGCGATTGCATCGCATAGAACACGCCCTGCGTGATGCCCGAGAGCGACGTCACCTTCCAGAACATCCCGCTTCCCAACACCTGACGAACGCCCTTCAACGCTTCGAGCAGACCGCCTTGCGCATGCGAGCCCGGCTTTTCGGGCGCACCGAACCACAGTGCCACCGACATGAAAACCGTGAGCGCCGCCAGTCCGAACGACACAATGCGCCAGTCGGTCATGCCGAGCAGCCAGTTGAGCGGCGTGCCGACCACGACCCCGCCCAAACCACCGACGGCCATCACCAGGCCATTGAGCAACGGCAGACGCGCCATCGGAAACCATAGCGCCAGCGCCTTGAATGCACTGCCCAGACAGACCGACACGCCCACACCAATGAGCAGACGCCCGACCATCAGCGCGCCAACGCCTTGCGCCAGCCCGAACAGCGCGGCACCCGCAGCCGCCAACAGCAGCACGAGCGACGCCACGCGGCGTGGGCCGAATTTGTCGAGCAGTACGCCGGCCGGCAATTGCGCGCCGGCGAAACCCAGAAAATAAAGACTCGTCAGCAAGCCGAGATCGGCGGACGAGAGACCGAGTTCACGCGTCATGAACGGCGCAAACCCAATGTTCACACCGCGGTACACGTATGAGACGAAGTATCCGCAGGCGAACAGCACGAAAATACGAAGTGCTTTCGACATGAAGCCATACCCTAGTAAATTGCTTGGGTATCGATTGTCGATGGAACCACGCCGTGAAGCCAACGAAACCTTTGCGCGCGCATTGTGAGTAGAATTTGACATCATGTTCCAACACCTCCCCCCCCTCCAATCACTGCGTGCGCTTGAGGCCGCCGCCCGCCACCGTAGCTTTACGCGTGCGGCGGAGGAATTGAATTTGACACACAGTGCGGTGAGCCATCACATGCGCTCGCTGGAGCAGCAGCTCGGCACAGCGCTGTTTCGCCGCGTCGGCGCCCGGATGATCCCGACCAGCGTCGGGGCACGTCTGGCCGAGCGGGTGCGCATCGGCATGTCGGAACTCGACGAAGCGATCATCGAAGCGCGGGCGTGCACGGCGCCGGGGGCGTCAGCGGTCACGGTACGCCTGGAAATCAGCGTGATGACCGATCTGGCAGCGCAATGGCTGATTCCCCGGCTGAATCGCTTCAGCGAGCAGCATCCCGGCATCGATCTGATGGTACGAATTCACGCCGATATCGCCGCCCCCGACCCGTATTCGGTCGACGTCGGTATCTGGCATCAACGGGTGGAAGAGACGGGATTCGTCACGCGCAAACTGCTCGATGACTACGTAATTGCCGTGTGCCACCCCGATCTGATTGCGCGCGTGCCGGGGTTCACCATTGCGGATACGTACAAATTGCCGATGCTTCGCTTCGCCCACCGATCGTGGCGCGATTGGCAGGTCGCTGCGGGTTTGCCGCCGCATGAGCCCACGCGGGGGCCGATTTTCGACGATTCGGGATTGCTCCTGCGCGCAGCGATTGCCGGACAGGGCGTGGCCACGACACGCAGCTTGCTCGTGCGTGACGCGCTCGCGTCAGGCGAATTGGTGCAGATCGGCGACGCGCGCATTCCGCCGAGCCTTGAATATCACGTGAACTGGCGAGAAAACCATCCGCGCGAGCGCGCGATTCACGCCTTCTGGCAGTGGATGCAGGATGAGATCGCGGCCACGACACCGCTTGTCACGCCGCGCGTACGAAGCGGCAACCTCGACGTTCCGCCCGCTCAACCATAAAAAAACGGCAACGAATTCCGAAGAACTCGTTGCCGTTTTGGTGCGGGCTTCAACCGCCGAATCGAAGATTCAGCCGCGAAACCCGGCGACCAGGCAGGCGGGGTGCCTTGCGGCGCCCCGTCATGCAGTCTCTTGCGAGACTTACATGCCCATGCCCATGCCGCCCATACCGCCCATGTCACCCATGCCGCCAGCCATCGGAGCATCTTCCTTCGGCAGTTCGGCAACGGCGCAGTCGGTCGTGAGCAGCAGGCCCGAAACCGAAGCGGCGTTTTGCAGTGCGGTGCGGGTGACCTTCGTCGGATCCACAACGCCCATTTCCACGAGGTCGCCGTACTCGCCGGTCGACGCGTTGTAGCCGTAGTTGCCCTTACCGGCAATCACGTTGGCCACAACGACGCTGGCTTCTTCGCCGCCGTTGGCGACGATTTGGCGCAGCGGCTCTTCCATGGCGCGCAGAACGATCTTGATACCGGCGTCCTGGTCAGCGTTAGCACCCTTGATGTCGGCCACAGCCACGCGAGCGCGCAGCAGTGCAACACCACCGCCCGGGACAATGCCTTCTTCCACGGCAGCGCGGGTAGCGTGCAGCGCATCTTCGACGCGTGCCTTCTTTTCCTTCATTTCGACTTCGGTCGCAGCGCCGACCTTGATCACGGCAACACCGCCGGCCAGCTTGGCCACGCGCTCTTGCAGCTTTTCACGGTCGTAGTCGCTCGAAGCTTCTTCGATCTGGGCGCGGATTTGCTTGACGCGCGCTTCGATGTTCGCACCTTCGCCGGCACCGTCGATGATGATGGTGTTTTCCTTGCCGATTTCGATGCGCTTGGCTTGGCCCAGCTCATTGAGCGTGGCCTTTTCCAGCGTCAGGCCGATTTCTTCGGCGATGACTTGGCCGCCCGTCAGGATGGCGATGTCTTCCAGCATGGCCTTGCGGCGGTCGCCGAAGCCCGGAGCCTTGACGGCGCAGGTCTTCAGGATGCCACGGATGTTGTTCACCACCAGCGTTGCCAGGGCTTCGCCCTCGACATCTTCGGCGATGATCAGCAGCGGACGGCCAGCCTTGGCGACTTGCTCGAGAACCGGCAGCAGATCACGGATGTTCGAGACCTTCTTGTCGAACAGCAGGACAAACGGGTTCTCCAGGATCGCGACTTGCTTTTCCGGGGTGTTGATGAAGTACGGCGAGAGGTAGCCGCGGTCGAATTGCATACCTTCGACGACGTCCAGCTCGTCTTGCAGCGACTTGCCGTCTTCGACGGTGATCACGCCTTCCTTGCCGACCTTGTCCATCGCCTTGGCGATGTAGTCACCAATCGAGGTGTCGCTGTTGGCCGAGATCGAGCCGACTTGTGCGATTTCCTTGTTGGTCGTGCAGGGCTTGCTGATCTTGCGCAGTTCTTCGATGGCGGCGGTAACGGCCTTGTCGATACCACGCTTCAGGTCCATCGGGTTCATGCCCGAAGCCACGAACTTCATGCCTTCGCGCACGATCGACTGAGCCAGCACCGTTGCGGTGGTGGTGCCGTCACCGGCGTTGTCGCTGGTCTTGGAAGCCACTTCCTTGACCATTTGCGCGCCCATGTTCTGGAGCTTGTCCTTGAGTTCGATTTCCTTGGCGACCGACACACCGTCCTTGGTCACCGTCGGGCCGCCGAAGCTGCGCTCGAGCACCACGTTACGGCCCTTCGGGCCCAGGGTCACCTTGACGGCATTGGCGAGGATGTTGACACCCTCGACCATCTTGGCACGAGCGGCATCGCCGAAAACGACTTCTTTAGCTGCCATTGCAATAACTCCTTGAATACTTTACGTAAGATGTCTGGGGGGAGACAGACTTAGGCGGCCACGACGGCCATGATGTCTTCTTCGCGCATGACCAGCAGTTCCTGGCCATCGACCTTCACGGCCTGGCCGGCGTACTTGCCGAACAGAACACGGTCGCCCACCTTCACGTCGAGTGCAATCAACTTGCCTTGATCGTCGCGCTTGCCCGGACCGACAGCCAGGATCTCACCCTGATCCGGCTTTTCAGCGGCGGCGTCAGGGATCACGATGCCCGAAGCGGTCTTCGTTTCGTTGTCCAGGCGCTTGACAATAACGCGGTCATGCAAGGGACGAAGGTTCATTACAAGCTCCTCTTTCTCTCAAGTGAGATCGTCAAAACTAATATGCAACGATTTGCATATATGGTGAATTCATGGCGTTAGCACTCTGTGCCAACGAGTGCTAATTATAGGGACGGGGTTTTACGATTTCAAGACGCGGGGTTTTCCCGTAGTCGAGTTTTTCCGCCCGATCGACATGGTGCCCGGCAGCGATCGGCACCCTCGACGCCCGTCCAGCGCACCGCGACGCGGCATCGGCCGGAAAATACTGGACTCAGTACACTGAGTTATCGGTCTCAAAAAAACTTGTCCGGCTCGCGGGCCAATGCGCCGGCCCCGCCTTCATGCCCCCTATACGTGCGCAATCGGGACGCATCGGTCGACCTGCCGCCGCGATCCCCGGACGCTTACCCGCCAGCTCGGGCAACCAGCTTTGCGTGGCCACCCATCCATTTGCGCCTGCCGCGTATGGCCTGCACTCGCTGAGGATATCCGGCGACGCGGCACCCCGAATGTCGGCCCCAGTTGCGCCAACACATCGATATTTCAATTCAGCAAACCATTAAATTACAAATTATTAGTTCGAAAAAAATCCATTGAACCCCGTCATATCGGGAGAGATAACGAATAACGAATTCCGCCCAGTTTCATCTCGCAAAATTTGCGCAAATTCAGCCCGAAATCAGTGCATTTATTTGCTTGACTCGCCCAATCCCCGAGCGTACGATCCGCCACGAATCAATCATCAGGGGATGCCCCAATTGGACAGTTGCAGTTGCCCATTACCGCTTGAACGGTAGATCCCGGCCCGACGTCCGTCCCTTTTTGGTCGCCGTCTCGCCGGAGTGCGAGAGGTGCACCGTGTCAGTGTTCAGCCCATGTTCCGTGAAACATTCCGGCGCGGCTGACGACATCATGTCCTTTCCCAGATCACCAAACGCCTGACGTCACCGACATCAGTCACGCCCTTCGCGTCTGCTATGTCTGTCACGTCTGTCACGTCTGCTCGCCCGCGCGAGCATGACGGAATGCGTTCGTACGTTTACCCGTCGCTGCGCCGATCAATGTATCGGGCGCGTTGTTGCGTGTTCGCTAAAACCGCCACTTGTGCAGCAGTTTCCCGGGCGTCATGCCCCGGGTTCTGCGTGAGTTCTACCTAAGGAGAAATCGATGCCCGACCCTGACAGTTGTTTATGTCGGTCGACTGTCGCTGACAGAAAAGCTTTTCATAAACCTATTGCCGCAAAAGTTTTTCCGGAGATTCCACGGAATTACCGGTATGCATTGCGTCGCGTGGCAAATCGCGATTTACGTTGCCGGATTAATTTCCGACTGACGTGACCCGACTCGTCTTTCACGTGAGCGCGTTGCTTTTAATTCCCTCACGTGTAAAGAGAGATTCGGGAAATGAAACATATCCATCTATCGGGCGCGAACAAGCGCTTCGCCCTCGCCGGCCTGGGTGCAATCGCTACCCTCGCCCTGTGCATTCAGGCGGTGCGATTGATGTCCACCACCAGCCACGCCTCCGTCAAGTCCGGCACCGAGCACGCCATCGTGCTGCGCGACGGCGACAAATACGTCGTCCCGCCCGACTCCGAGCTGCGCTCGCGACTCACCGTGGCCCCCGTCGGCCTGCGCGACGAGCCTCGCATGGTGCAACTGCCCGCCACCGTCGAAGCCGATCCAGCACGTACCGCCAATATCCTGCCGCCGGTCACAGGCCGCATTGTCGAACTCAAGGTGCATCTGGGTGATCACGTCACCAAGGGCCAGCCGCTCGTGACCATCGACTCGGGCGATCTCGCTCAGGCGTGGGCCGATAACGACAAGGCTCGCGACGCCTTTAACCATGCCGGCACCACGCTCAAGCGCGTGCAGGGCCTGCGCGATGTCGGCGCCGGCGCAGCCAAGGATCTCGAGCAGGCGCAAAGCGACTACACGCAGGCACAAGCCGAACTCACGCGCACCGAAACGCGTCTGCGCGGCATCGGTGCCGACGCCCGTACCCGCGGCCGTCAGCTCACGCTCGTAGCGCCCAACGCTGGCACGATCACCGCCCTGTCGACGTCGCAAGGTGCCTTCGCCAACGACCTGACCGCCTCGCTGATGACCGTGTCGAATCTCGACTCGGTCTGGGTGACGGCCAACGTGCCTGAAAGCAACGTGGCCATGATTGCGAAAGGCCAGCCGGTCGACGTGGTGTTCCAGGCGTACCCGGGCCAGACATGGCACGGCACGGTCAGCTTCGTGAGCGAAGTGCTCGACCCGGACACGCGTCGCGCGAAAGTGCGCATTGCATTCCCGAATACCGACGCGCGCCTGAAGCCGAACATGTTCGCCACGGCCACGTTTGCCGTCCCCCAGCAACGCTCGGTGTTCGTGCCGAATTCCGCGCTCATCATGAACAACGACAGCACCGTGGTCTGGGTCGAGGTCGCACCGTGGACGTTCGTCAAGCGCACGGTGCAGCCGGGCTATGGCGAGCAGGACGGTGCCCGAGTCGGCGCAGGACTCGCCGCCGGCGATCGCATCGTCGTCAAGGGTGGGGTACTGCTCAATGATTAATCGCCTCATCGCCTTCTGCCTGCGCAAGCGCATCGTCATCTGGGTGGTGGCGCTGCTGGTGGCCGCGTTCGGCTGGTATAGCTGGACACAAATGGCTGTCGAAGCGTATCCCGACATCGGTGACGTGACCGCGCAGGTCTCCACCCAAGCCCCCGGCCTCGCGGCCGAGGAAATCGAACAACAAATCACCGTCCCGCTCGAGCGCGCGCTTGGCGGCACGCCGGGCGTCGTCTCGATGCGCTCGTCGTCCACGTTCGGCCTCTCGCTCATCACGCTCACGTTCCGTGACGGGATCGACGACTACTGGGCACGCCAACGGATCAACGACCGCATCGCGGGCGTAACGTTGCCCTCGGGCATCACCCCGGGGCTCGATCCGGTCACCGGCCCCGCGGGCGAAATCTATCGCTACACGCTCGAGTCGGACACCAAGAACCTGATGGAGCTGTCCGAGCTTCAGCGCTGGGTCGTGATTCCGGCACTACAACAGGTGCCGGGCGTGGTGAACGTCGATAACTTCGGCGGCTTCACCATGCAGTACCAACTGGAACTCGATCCGGTGCAGTTGCAACGCTACGGCATCGGCCTGAACGATGTCACCACCGCCATCAACAACAACAGCGCCAACGCCGGCGGCAGCCGCATTTCGCGCGGTGAGCAGGGCTATGTGATTCGTGGCATCGGCATGGTGCATTCGCTCGACGACCTCGGCAACATCGTGGTCACGCAGCGCAGCGGCGTACCCGTGCTGGTCAAAGACCTCGGCCGGCTGACGTACAGCCATCAGGAACGTGAAGGGATTCTCGGCAAGAACCACAACCCCGACACGATCGAGGGCATCGTCGAGATGCTCAAGTATCAGAACCCGTCCGAAACGCTCAAGGGCGTGCACGCGAAGGTCGATGAGCTACGCAAGCAACTCGAACCGCAAGGCGTTCGCATCGTGCCGTACATCGATCGCGACGATCTGGTGCAAAACACAATCCACAAGGTGGCGCATACCGTCGCGGAAGGCGTCGGGCTCGTGTGCATCGTGCTGATTCTGTTCCTCGGCAGCCCGCGTAGCGCACTCATTGCGGCCGTGACGATTCCGCTCGCGTTGGTGGCCGTGTTCATCATGATGCACTTCACGAACATGCCGGCGAATCTGTTCTCGCTCGGGGCCATCGACTTCGGCATCATCGTCGACGGGGCCATTGTCGTGACGGAATCGATTCTGCGACGCCGAGAAGCGATGCCCGAGGCCACGCTCAGCGAAGGCGACGTGCTCAGTGCGACCACCCAGGTCGCGCGTCCGATCCTGTTCGCCACGCTCATCATCATCACGGCCTACCTGCCGCTGTTCGCCTTCGAGCGCGCAGAAGCCAAGCTGTTCTCGCCGATGACCTACACCGTGGCCTACGCGCTGGCCGGTGCGCTGTTGTGCACGTTCATGCTGATTCCGGGCCTCGCCTACGTAGCACTGCGCAAGCCGCGCAAGATGTTCCACAACGCGCCGCTTCTGCGTGCACAAGCGGCCTTCCAGCGCGGTCTCGACAAGCTGCTCTCGGCACCGCGCACGGCGATCGCCGTCGGTGCCCTGGCGCTCGCCGCCGTCGTTGCTCTGGGTGCGACCACTGCGCGCGAGTTCCTGCCCGATCTCGACGAAGGCGCCCTGTGGCTGCAAGTGCAATTGCCCTCCGGACTTTCGCTCGACAAGGCCAGCGACATGGCCGGTGAACTGCGCACCGTACTGCTTGGCTTCCCGGAAGTCTCGTATGCCGTTACCCAACTGGGCCGCAGCGATAACCAGACCGACCCGTGGACGCCCTCGCACATCGAAGCACCGGTGGGCCTCAAGCCCTATGACACCTGGCCGCACGGCGAAACCAAGGCCGAATTCGTGCGACGTCTGAACGAACGTCTCAAGCAAATTCCCGGGATGTCGGTCGGTATCAGTCAACCAATCATCGACGGTATCAACGACGCCGTGGGCGGCGCGCACAGCCCGCTCGTGATTCGCGTGGTGGGCAACGACTTCAAGGAGTTGCGCCGCATTGGCAACGAGGTCGTCGCATCGCTCAAGCAGGTGCCCGGCACGGCCGACGCGTCGATCTTCGAAGAGCCGCCGATTCCGCAGATTGTCGTGAACATCGATCGTGCAGCGGCTGCGCGTTATGGCATCAACGTGTCTGACGTCACGAACCTGATCCAGACGGGTATTGGCGGCGCATCGGTCAGCCAGGTCTATGTCGGCGACCGGCAGTACAGCGTGACGGTGCGGTTCCCGCCGGCCACGCGCAATAGCCCCGAAGCCCTCGGCAACCTGTTCGTCAATGCCCCCGGCGGCGCCCAGATTCCGCTCTCGGCACTGGCGAGCATTCGTTACCAGAGCGGCGAAGCCACCATCACGCACGAGATGAGCAAGCGTGAGTTGATCGTGCGTATCGACTATGCGGACCGCGGCCTGTCGGACTATCTGGCCGACGCGCAAAAGCGCATCGACGCCAACGTCAAGTACGACCACGACAACTATCAATTGGTGTGGGGCGGCCAGTTCGAGAACCAGCAAAGGGCGCAGGCACGGCTCACGCTGATCATGGGGCTGGTACTCGCGCTGATGCTGGTGTTCCTGTTCGCCGAGTTCGGCAAGCTGCGTCAGGCGGCGTTGATTCTGGGTGTCGTGCCGCTGGCCACGCTGGGCGGTCTGATCGCCCTGCGCCTCACGGGAGAGACACTGAACGTGGCGAGTGCGGTGGGCTTCATTGCACTCTTCGGGGTGGCGGTGCAGAACGGCATCATCATGATCGCCAACATCAACCGCGTGCGTGCGGAAGGGCTTGCGTTGCGCGACGCCGTGATTGCCGGGGCGGTGGAGCGCTTCCGTCCGGTGCTGATGACGGCGACGGTCGCCACAGTCGGCATGTTGCCGGCAGCGATGGCGATTGGTGTAGGCACCGACGTGCAGCGCGCGCTGGCCACGGTGGTGGTCGGTGGCCTCGTCGTGGCCACGCTGCTCACACTGTTCATCCTGCCGACCTACTACTACGTGCTCGAACGTTACGTCGAGCAACGCGCCGCCCGGCGTGCCGCTCGCGGTGACGGGTCGGGCGAACCGGCACAGGTGTGAGCATGCGTCGCCTCCCCGTACGTTCCGACTCCCCTGTCACCTCTGCCCTGTGGCGACGCGCGGCGAATGCCGCGCGCTTCGCGGAGACCGTTGTCATGATTCATCGTTACTTCCCGCCGAATGGCGGCCTGGCCCTGGCAGCGCTGCTGTCGCTCGCCGGCTGCGCGGTCGGCCCTGACTTCAAGACGCCCGACGCGCCGGCGGGCGCCGGCTACACCGTCAATGCCCTGCCGGCCGGCACGGCGTCGGCGCCCACCACGGGCGGCACGGCGCAACGCTTCGTCGCTGGCATGGACATTCCTGCCCAGTGGTGGACGCTGTTCCACTCGCCCGAACTCGACGCGCTGGTGAATGAGGCGATGACGCGCAATCCGGACATGGATGCCGCGCGTGCCGCCCTGAAGGCAGCGCACGAAGCGGTGCGCGTGCAGCAAGGCGACTACTTTCCTCAGGTGAGCGCGTCGTACTCGCCGACGCGTCAGCAGATCGCTGCGCCGCTCGCGAGCCCCGCCGCCAGTGGCACCGATTTATACAACCTGCACACCGCGCAGGTGTCGGTGTCGTACACGTTGGATCTGTTCGGGGCGAACCGCCGTCAGGTCGAATCGCTTGTCGCACAAGCCGACGCCCAACGTTTCGCGCTCGAAGCCACCTATCTGACGCTCTCGAGCAACGTCGTCGCGGCGGCCATTCAGGAGGCGTCGTTGCGCGGTCAACTCGAAGCAACGCAGGAAATCGTGTCGTTGCAACAGCGCTCGCTCGACTTGCTGCATCGCCAATACGACCTCGGACAAGTCGCGCAAGCGGATGTGGCAGCGCAGGAGGCGTCGCTCGCGCAGGCGCAGGCCGCCATTCCGCCGCTGGAAAAGCAGCTTGCCCAACAACGCGACGCACTCGCTCGACTACTCGGCCGCATGCCGAACGAGCGCATCGATGCCACGTTCGACCTGAGTCGCCTGCAATTGCCCGAAGCGTTGCCGGTGAGCCTGCCCTCGCAACTGGTCGAGCAACGGCCCGACGTGCGCGCAGCGCAGGCGCAATGGCATGCCGCCGGTGCTGCCGTGGGCGTCGCAGTCGCGGCGCGATTGCCCAGCATCACGCTGAGCGCGAACTACGGTTCGAGTGCCGAGATTGCGCGTGAGTTGCTCAGTCCCGGTACTGGCTTCTGGAGTCTGGCGGCCAACCTGACGCAGCCGATCTTCGCGGGCGGCGCGCTACTGCACAAGCAACGAGGGGCCGAAGCCGCCTACGAGCAGGCGGGTGCCCAGTATCGCTCGGCGGTGCTCACCGCCTTCCAGAACGTGGCTGATACGCTTCACGCCTTGCGCACCGACGCCGATGCGCTGCGGGCGTCGCTCAATGCCGAGCAGGCTGCCAAACGCAGTCTCACGATCGCTCAGAAGCAGCTTGAACTGGGCGACATCAGCTATCTGAGCCTGCTCAATGCGCAGCAGACCTACCAGCAGACACGTGTGGCGCTGGTGCAGGCGCAAGCCAACCGGTATGCGGACACCGTCGCGTTGTTCCAGGCCGTCGGTGGAGGTTGGTGGCATCGTGACGACATGAAGGACGGCACCACGGCCGGCGCGCCCCCGGCAGCAGCGTCACCTGCCCAAGCCGGCTGAAGCCGCGCAACGGCCTGCGTCAGTTATCGCGGCAGGCATCTCGCCCTCTCCCGCCATCCTCCCCATCGCGGCGCGCTTCAAGGCGCCATGACGGGTGAAGATGGCGGGTTCCTCAGGCCGGTTCTGGGGCCTTGCAGCGGACGTGTCACGCAGAGCCGGTACAATCGGGGGGAAATTTCCTCCGGCAATCACTTGCGATGACGTCAGCTTTACCTGTCCGATCTGTCCGTTCCGTGCTTTCCGTACGCTCTGTCCGAAGTGCACTCGCATTGGCCACGCTGGCCGCAGCACTGGCCGGCTGCGCTGGCTCCCAGCAAGGGACCGCCCCGGTGAGCCCCTCGTTGGCGAGCACCGCGACACCGCCTCCCTCCACGCCTCAACCTGCCGCCGACGCGCCGCAAGCCGCCGCGCCGCTGCCGTGGTGCGTGCAGACCTCCCTGCGCGAGGAAGACGATCTGATGCGCAACTTCGGCGGCATTCCCGCCGGCGTTCGCCGTATCGAGGAAACGCGCTTCATCGCCAGCTATGACCGAAACACAGGCAAAGTCGGCCCGCTCGACAACGGCAATCGCTTCGTGATGGATTTCGACGCGCAAGGTCATTTGCTATCGAGCACCGACCGCGGCCGCTATACCTACGACGCCGACGGCCGTCTGCGCAGCATCGACGGTGCGCCCGTCGACTGGCAGAGCACCGACGCCTGGATCGTGCGGGGCGCCACACGGCGCGGAACGTGGAAAGAGCAGGTGCGTCAGGAAAGCGACGGTCAAGTGGAATGGACGCGCCGCATCGTCGCGTCGCCCAACGGCGCGCATCATCGTCGCCCGGGCAGCCTGCAGGCACGCCTGTTCGACGACGAATGCTTTGCGCTCTCGCGTCAGTGGGAAGCGCCGAACGAGGCGCGTCAGGTCGTCACGGCTGACGGCAAGGTACGCCCGGCACCGAAGATCGTGTCCTATCGCACCTTCGCGAGTGTGGAACGCAAGCCCGATGGCAGCCGCATCGTGCGCGACAACGGCGCAGCCGCCTTCATCGACGGCCAATGGCTGGCGCTGGCATGGGACAACGAGGTTTCCGAATACTCACCGCGCCACGAGTTGACGCGTGTGACCCGAACCGACGCCGCCACCGGCCAGCGCCATGTGTCCGAGTATCACTACAAGCGCGACAGCCATGGCAACATCGTGCGCGTGGTGATCACCTCGCCCGCTGCGCCCGGCGAGAAGGTCGACCCGTTTGCCAATGTCTTCGTGCGCAAGCTGACCTACTTCGATACCGTGCCGACGACATCGGCAGACAACCGGCTCACGTCGGCAAAGTAAAGCGGAACGTAGCGCCCTGTCCTGCCTGACCGCCCGTATCCACCAGCGTGATACGCCGGCCATGCAGTTGCAGAATGCGGTGCACGATGCGCAATCCCAGCCCGCCCTCCCGGCGGGCGCCGCCCACCGTGAACGGCCGCTCGAAGAGTCCTTCGCGCGCGCTCTCGGGAATGCCCGGGCCGGTATCGCTGACCTGCACCTCGATTTCCGAACCGACCGGCGCCACCGCCACCGTAATTTCGCCACCTGACGGCGTATAGCGCAGCGCGTTGTCGAGCAGGTTCGTGAATACCCGCTCGATCAAACCAAGATCGGCACGCGCGACGGGAATCTGCGGCGCGAGCCGCGCACGCAACGCCACCCCGCGCGACTCGGCGCTCAACTCGAATTTCTGGAAGACGTCCTGTATCAGATCCGTCACCGAGAACGGCTCGGCCTCGGGCTGCACGAAACCATGTTCGAGACGCGCCAGCTCGAACAGCGACTGTGCCAGCGCACCAACCTTGCGGCTCTGATCGAGCGCAATGCCCAGATAGCGCCGCCGTTCGGCGGGCGTAAGCGTGGCGTCCTTGAGCGACAACGTTTCGAGATAGCCGTGCAGCGACGATAACGGCGTGCGCAGGTCGTGCGAGATATTGGCGATGAGTTCGCGCCGTTCCTGATCCTGACGCGTGAGCGTGCGCCATTGCGTGCCCAGCCGTTCGACCATCTGCCGGAAGGCCCGCTCCAGCACCACGATTTCGTCACTCGGACGTGCCTGCTGCGACGCCAGTTCGTCCGTTGACATCGCGGGCAGTGGCGGCATCGGGGCCGCGTCGATATCGAATTCGCGTACCGTATCCGTCAAACGCCGCAACGGCCGGGTGATGAGTGCGAACGCCGCCAGACCGGCGATCAGGCAGAGCGCCGCCACCAATCCGATGGACCACAACGCCGTATTGAGTGCAGCGCTGGTCGCCCCTCGCTCGGCAAATCGATCGTGCGCCTCGCCAAGCAACACAACGTAGACGTACCCGACCTCCTGCCCGTCCACGCGCAGCGGCGCGGCACTGAACACCTTGCGAACGTCGGCGTTACGCGGGTCGTCGCCGTAGATCGGCAACGACTCGCCATCGAGCAACCGATGCACGGGCGCCAGATCCACCTGCATGCGCCGCAAATGACCTTCGGGCGCAGCGTGACCGGTGATTCGCCCCTGCGTGTCGAGCAAATAGACCTCGACGCTCGGATTCACGACCATCAACTGACCGAACAGACGTCGTACGGCATCGGGCTTCATGCCGTTCGCATCCATCAGTTGCGCATTAGCGGCAATGTGCTCCGCAAGCCCGCGCGAGAGTCCCTGAATCACTTCGGCCTCGTGCATGCGATTGGCACGCACCTGCATCCATGCCGAGGTGCCGCAGCACACCAGCAGCAGTACCGCGAAGACGAGCGACAGACGCTGGGTCAGCGTCAGGGTGAGATTCCAGCGGCGCATCATGCGGCTCCTGCGTCGGCACTCTGGCCGTCCGGTCCGCCATCGGGCGCGAACTTGTACCCCCGTCCCCAGACCGTGAGGATGCGCGTCGGCTGCGCCGGGTCCGCTTCGATCTTGGCCCGCAGGCGATTGATGTGAGTATTGACCGTGTGTTCGTAGCCCTCGTGCTGGTAGCCCCACACGGCATTGAGCAGATCCATGCGCGAGAACACCTTGCCGGGCTGGCGGGCGAAGAAATACAGGAGATCGAACTCACGCGGCGTGAGATCGAGCGGCTTGCCGCTCAGCGACGCCTCGCGGGCAATCGGATCGATGAAAAGCCCCGAAATCGCCAGGCTGCCCGCCTCCATGCGGGCATTGCGCGCCAGTGCATCGACCCGCCGCATGAGCGCCTTGACCCGTGCCACCAGTTCCAGCACCGAAAACGGCTTGGCCAGATAATCGTCCGCACCCAGTTCCAGCCCGAGAATCCGGTGAACTTCGCTTGAGCGCGCGCTGGTAATGATGATGGGCGTGTAACGGGTCATTTGCCGCGCTCGGCGGCAGATTTCCAATCCATCGACGCCCGGCAGCATCAGGTCGAGGATCAGGGCGTCCCAGCCGCCCTCGGACAACCGGCGCAGGCCCTCGTCGCCGTCGGCGCAATGCACGACTTCGAATCGCTCATCGCGCAGATGCAGCGTGAGCAGGTCGGCGATATGCACGTCGTCTTCGACGAGCAAAACACGGCGCGGCGATTCCATCGAAGGGACAACTCCCGGGAAAGTAACGAAAGGGGATTCTGGAGCCCCCATTGTGCGCAGTTCACGCACCGTGAGGTATCACGAATTGTTTAATTTTACGTGAGGACTTTGCCATCGCTGGCGCACTACTCTTCAGTTATCGATCCGGCGCGGCCCCCGCTGTGCCACGCTGCTGCCGCCCCGCTCCCCTAAACACGGGACGACAGGGCCAGCCCCCGCGCCGGATCGGCCTACTGTCCGGAGGATGTCATGAGTTTGTCCGAAAACGATCCGCGCCCCCAACCTGAGCCGCCCGATCTGTCCCGGGCGCGCCGTTCGGCGGCCGCAGCCGCCCGCCCGATGCCGTCGCGCCGTGTCTTCTTGCTGAGCGCCACCGCCGCAGCGGCCGCCGTCGCCGCCGGCCTGGTGCCGCGGCTCGTGCGCCCGGCGCTGGCGGACGATGCCCGCCGCGCCAACACGCCCGAGCACTTCGAGGTCGCCTACAGTGACGCCGAGTGGCGCAAGCGCCTGACGTCCGGACAGTACGAAATCCTGCGCCAGGAGGGCACCGAGCGTCCCTACTCCAGCCCGCTCAACGACGAACACCGCGCCGGCACCTTCTCGTGCGCCGGTTGCGCACTGCCGGTCTTCTCGTCACGCACGAAATTCGACAGCCATACCGGCTGGCCGAGTTTCTGGACGCCGCTCGAGCACGCCGTCGCCACGCATACCGACACGACCTTCGGCATGGTTCGCACCGAAGTCCATTGCCGGCGGTGCGGCGGCCATCTGGGCCACGTGTTCGACGACGGTCCGAAGCCGACCGGCCTGCGCTACTGCATGAACGGTCTTGCCATGACCTTCAATCCGCAGGCGGCCTGACTTTTACCGGCTGGCTTTGGCGCTTTCGCGCTTTTGCACGCTTACGCCCCCTTGGCCGACGCCATCCGCAACAGGGCTAATTCGCCCGGTCGCCAGGCCCCGATCGCCTGCAACCCAATAAACCCGCTTCGCCCGGCTTCAGGGCGATGCACCAGGAGCGCTTCATGACCTTGCTTATCCTTGCCTATCTCGGCGGGATTCTGACCATCGTCAGCCCATGCATTCTGCCCGTGCTGCCGTTCGTCTTCTCGCGTGCCGGCCAATCCTTCTCGCGCAGCGTGCTGCCCATGCTCGCCGGCATGGTGCTCATGTTCGCGCTGGTCGCCACGCTCGCGGCCGTCGGCGGTAGCTGGGTCGTGCAGGCGAATCAATATGGCCGCTGGCTCGCGCTCGCTCTGGTCGCGCTGTTCGGTGCGACGCTGCTTTTCCCGAAGCTCTCTGAACGGCTCACGCATCCGCTCGTGTCGCTGGGCGACCGTCTGTCGCAGTCTGCGCAAGGTGACGGCACCGCTACCGACGGCGCGGCGACTGGCCCCCGCCCGGGCGCGTCGTTCCTGCTCGGCATTGCCACTGGCCTGCTCTGGGCGCCATGCGCCGGTCCGATCCTCGGTCTGGTACTCACGGGCGCGGCACTGCAAGGCGCGAGCGTCGGCACCACGCTACTGCTGGTCGCCTACGCCGCAGGTGCCGCCACGTCGCTTGCCCTGGCACTGCTCGTCGGTGGACGCGTCTTCGCCGCCATGAAGCGCTCGCTCGGCGCGGGCGAATGGATTCGCCGTGGACTCGGCGGGCTGATGCTTGCCGGCGTGGTTGCCATCGCATTCGGTCTCGACACCGGTGTGCTCGCGCAGCTTTCGACGGCTTCGACCGGCGGTATCGAGCAAAAGCTCGTGGAACAGCTTGGCGCACGTCGCAACGATGCTGCCAATGGCACCAATGCCAACGCTCCAGCACAGAATGCCCCGGCCGCCGATCAGGCCAATGCGGGTGCCGACACCACTGCGGGCGGCCCGGCCATGACCGCCACCGGCAACGCGATGGTACGAACCGCCGTCGATGCACCCGCCCCGCTACCGGTCGAAGGCCAGTTGCCTTCGCTCGACGGTGCGGTGCAATGGCTGAACTCGCCGCCGCTCACGGCACAAGCGTTGCGTGGCAAGGTTGTGCTCATCGACTTCTGGACGTACTCGTGCATCAACTGCCTGCGCACACTGCCGTATGTGAAAGCATGGGCACAGAAGTATCGCGATCAAGGTCTGGTGGTCATCGGTGTTCATGCGCCCGAGTTCGCGTTCGAGCGCGATATCGGCAACGTGAAGAAGGCCGTGCACGATCTGGGTGTCGACTACCCGGTCGCCATCGACAACAACTACGCCATCTGGCGCGGCTTCAACAATCAGTACTGGCCGGCACACTACTTCATCGACGCTCAGGGCCGCGTGCGCTATCACCACTTCGGTGAAGGCAATTACGCCGAATCGGAGCGCGTGATCCAGCAATTGCTGCGCGAAGCGGGTGCCAAGCAGGTCGCTGGCGGCATTGCCGACGTGCAAGCCAACGGCATCCAGCAAGCCGCGGACATGCACGATGTCGGCTCGCCCGAGACCTATGTCGGCTACGAACGCGCCGAAAACTTCGCCTCCCCGGGCGGCGCCGTGCGCGACCAGGCCAGTGACTATCGTGCTCCGTCGATGCCTTCGCTCAATAACTGGGGACTGGCCGGTGGCTGGCGCGTCGGGTCGGAACAGGCCACGGCAACGCAAGCCGGCGCCCGCATCGTCTACCGCTTCCATGCGCGCGACCTGCACCTCGTGCTCGGCCCGGACGCCAGCGGCAAACCCGTGCGCTTTCGCGTGACGGTGGACGGTCAAGCGCCCGACGATGCCCATGGCACCGACGTTGCCGCCGACGGTAGCGGCACGGTGACTTCACAACGCCTGTATCAGTTGGTGCGTCAGTCGGGCGACGTGCGCGACCGCACGTTCTCCATCGAGTTTCTCGATCCGGGTGTGTCCGCCTACGCCTTTACGTTTGGTTGAGTCCTCATGCGCCTGAGAGGTCTTGCGACCTCTCTCCAGCCATCCCGAACCCGCACGAACGCATACCGAATTTCAATTGCCGCAGCTACCGAGGCGTCTACAGACGCCGGGAGTTTTCAAATGACCAAGCTCGATCCGCATCACTCGTCACAAACCGACGACCAAACGTTGTCATCATCGAACCGATCCTCACCTCGCACGTCGCCCGCGTCGCGCGTACGGCGAGCGCTGCTCGGCGCTGCCGCCGCAGCCGCCGGGGTACTCGTCTGGCAAGTCGGTGCCTACGCATTCGGCGGCGCCGAAGCGGCTGTCGTCATCGCCGCACCAAAAATCGACGAGCCCGTCACGGGCGCTCGCACCGAAACGGCGGTATTTGCCGGCGGATGCTTCTGGGGGGTGCAAGGCGTGTTTCAGCACGTGAAGGGCGTGACGAAAGCGGTGTCCGGCTACGCAGGAGGTGCCGCGAAAACCGCCGACTACGAAACCGTCAGCGGCGGCGCAACGGGGCATGCCGAATCGGTGGAAGTGACGTTCGATCCGCAACAGGTCTCTTACGGGAAGCTGCTGCAAATCTACTTCTCCGTCGCGCACAATCCGACCGAACTGAACCGTCAGGGACCTGACAGCGGCACGCAGTATCGCTCGGCCGTGTTCCCGATGAACGAAGCCCAGCGCAGCGTCGCCAGCACGTATATCACACAGCTCGACGCCGCGCACGCCTACAGCAAGCCGATCGTGACCAAAGTGGAGAAGTACACGGGCTTCTACGCCGCCGAGACCTACCATCAGGACTTCCTGACCGAGCACCCGACGTACCCGTACATCGTCATCAACGATCTGCCGAAGGTGAACGATCTCAAGCGCCTCTTCCCCTCGCTGTATCGCGACACACCGGTGCTCGTGAAGACAGCCTCTACGAAATAGGCCTGACCACGGCGAAGGCGGCGGGTGTTCATGTCCCCCGCTCGCCCTTGCCGCATGCCATCACCGGTTCTCGGCGAGCTTGTATACGCGCAGTCGATGACCGTCGAGATCGGACGCCACGAATGTGCGGCCGAAATCCATTGTCGTCGGCGCCTGCACGATGGTAATGCCTCGGGCGCTCCAGTCTTCCCAAGTAGCATCCACGTGCGCATCGGACGCGACCGGCATCACGACTTCGCTGCCGCCCGGCGGCGCGATCGCGGTCGGTGCCACAGCAAAGCGCGCCCACAGCCCGAGCTTCATGCCCGACGGAAATTCGAACAACGCAAATCCGGGCGATGCTTCGACCGGCTCCAGATCGAACAGATCGGCATAAAACGCCGCACTTTCGGGGGGACTCGCAACATACAGATTGACCATGTTCGGATGCAGCATGACTAGCTCCTGTCGATTGTTATGAATGACATGTCGCCTCGTCAGCCTCCGAATTTCCGGTGCTGCCGTGCGCTGTCATGGATGCCATCGTACGAAGGGATGCTGTCAGTTTTTGTCAGCAGCCGAACGTCAATTTGAAACGCCGCGAAGGCCGTCGAAAGTCACTGCTTGCCAGTCGTTTCGCGCCACGTCTTGAGCAACGTGCGTCGCCCGCGCGGGTAGCGCGTTTCGGTCACCGTCATCGCTTCGATGCGGTCGGCGCGGAAGTGGCGGAAGCCATCGCGCAGCTCGCACCACGCGACAATCATGCGTACCCGTTCGAAGAAGCCGAGCGCGAACGGCCAGATGACGCGCTCGGACACCCGACCGGCTTCGTCGCGGTAGGACAACTGGAGTTTGCGCTCGGCGCGAATGGCCTCGCGAATTACGGTCAGGTCGACGATCATCGGCGGCAGCGGGTCCCCGGGCCCGATGAGCAACGTCGACGCCTCAAGCGATGTGCGCAGATCCGAGGGGAGCACCGCCGCGATCTTGGCCAACGCATTGGCCGCAGCCTCAGCCAGCGCGCCGTCGGTGCGCTTGGCCACCCAGCGTGAACCGAGCACGATCGCCTCGATTTCTTCTTCCGAAAACATCAACGGCGGCAGCATGAAACCCGGCTTGAGCACGTAGCCCAGCCCCGGCGCGCCTTCGATGTGCGCGCCCTGCGCCTGCAACACGGCAATGTCCCGGTAGAGCGTGCGCAGGCTCACGCCAAGCGAGTCGGCCAGCGTTGCGCCCGCCACCGGGTAGCGGTGGCGGCGTAGCAACTGCATCAGGGAGAAGAGACGTTGTGTGCGGGACATGGCGCGTCATTATGCGCCATGCCGTCGCACAGGGTGATGGCTCAGATTACTTCTGACGCAGTTGTTTGACGATCTCGGAATTGACGTCGGCCGCCTGACCACCGTAGGCCACGCGCAGGTAGTTGCTCAACTCGGCAATCTGCGCATCGGTGAGGCGCTTGTCGAAGCCCGGCATATCCTGCATCGCTTCGAGCCCCGGGAATTTCTGCGGCTCGATGCCGTCGAGGATGGCAATGATCAGATTGCGCGGGTCCTTCTGGCGTACCGTCGAATTCCCCAGCATCGACACCGCGACGTGCGGCTTGCCTGTGCCATCGGCCGCGTGGCAGCCGGCACAGACGGCGAGATACATATTGCGCCCCGCCGTCAGCTTGCTCGTGTCGGGATTGTCCGGCAACGGCTTCGGTGCGGGTGCGGCGTCGCCGAGCAGGTACGTCGAAAGCGAGCGCAGATCGTCAGGCGTGAGGTACTGCGTGCTCAGATGCACCACCGGGTACATCTCGCCGAACGCCGACCCTTGCGGGGCAATTCCCGTGCCAAAGAACGTTTGCAGATCCTTCACCGTCCACCCGCGTGCGGCAAGCGCCTCGGGCGTCACATCGGGCGCCGCAATGCGCGCGAGCGCCGCCCCGCCGAGCGGCTTGGCCTTGTCGAGCTGACCAAATGTGCCGCGCGGCGTATGACACTCCGCGCAGTGACCCAGTGCGTTCGCGAGATAGCGTCCGCGCAGCCAGTCCGCCGATTGCCCCTTCGAGGCATCGGGTAGCGAGTCCTTCAGGAACATCCAGTCCCACACGCGCATGCCGAAACGCATGTTGTACGGGAACGAAAGGTCGTGCTTGCGGTTGGGTACTGCCGCCGGTTTCACCGACATCAGGTACGCGTAGATCGCATCGCTGTCAGCACGCGTCATCTGGCGGTAGGACGTGTACGGCATGGCCGGATACAACGTCTTGTCTGGCGCCACGCCGTCATGCAGCGCGCGGTAGAACTCGTCGGCCGTCCAGCCGCCGATGCCGTTCGTCTTGTCCGGCGTGATGTTGGTGCCGTAGAACGTGCCGAACGGCGATTTGAGCGGCACACCGCCGGCGAACGGTGCGCCATCCGCGCTCGTGTGGCA
>JARLJF010000196.1 GCA_031291335.1 Pandoraea sp.
ACGTCTTCTCGCTGCCGCAGTCGGTCGCCGTCATGGCCGACGCCGTGCTCGATGACATGAAGGCCCACAAGGTGAAGACGTTGGGCTTCATCGGCTTCTCCGATTCGTACGGCGAAGCGTGGCTCAAGGACATTCGGGCGCGTTGCCGATGAGCACATTGCGCGAGCGCGGTTACAAGGGACGCATCTATCAAACGCACGGCGTGGCGAATAACGACTTCCTGCGTGTTGCGGGCAAGAGTGCCGAAGGCGCGATTCTGCCCGTGGGCAACATTCTCGTGGCCGAGCAACTGAGCGCGAATCATCCGGGCAAGGCGGTCGCGACCGACTTCGTCAAGCGCTACGAGGCGCAATACGGGGCCGGTTCGCGCAATCTGTTCGCGGGCTATGCGTACGACGCCTATCTGGTGCTCGACCGCGCGGTCGCCGTGGCGGCGAAGCAGGCGCCGCCGGGGACGCAGGCGTTTCGCGATGCCCTCGTGAGTGCCATCGAACAGACCCGCGGCCTTGCGGCGACGCACGGCATGATCAATGTCAACGCACAGGACCATTCGGCTTATGGCGAAGATGGTCGCGTGCTCGTCACGGTGAAGGGCGGCAAGTGGACGATCGACTGAGCGCGGTGGCGGCCGGCGCGCGCCGCCTTGCCCGGCCGGATATCGAGCGCGAGATCCGGGCCGACGGCAGTTTCGTGATTCGCTCGCGTGCCGCGCTGGGCGAGTTCGCGCGCAGCCCGGCCGACTGGCTCGTGCAGTGGGCGACGCGCACGCCCGAGGCGGTGTTCGTCGCAGAGCGCTGGCAACCGGGCGAGGGGACGTCCGCTGCCGGCCTCTGGCGGGAGGTGACTTACCGCGACGCGCTGAGCATGGCGCGCGGCATCGGTCAGGCATTGCTGGATCTCGACGTGCCCCGTGACCGGCCCGTGGTGATTCTGTCGGACAACAGCGTCAACCATGCGTTGCTTGTACTCGGGGCGATGATGGCAGGCCGTCAGACGGCAATCGTGTCGTCCGCGTATTCGCGCGTGGCGAAGGACATGAGCAAGCTGCATGGCATTCTCTCGCGGCTCGACCCTGCGCTGGTGTACGTGGAAGATGGCGAGCACTATGCGCGTGCGCTTGCCAACGCCCCGATCCGATGCCCGATTGTCGCGACCCGCAATGGGCGGCCCGAATGGCTGCATTTCGAGTCACTCGCCGCCACGCGGGCGTCATCCGCACTCGATGCCGCGTTTGCGCAGGTGCGTCCGGAGGACACGGCCAAGCTGCTGTTGACCTCGGGCTCGACGGGCAAGCCGAAGGTTGTCGTCAACACGCACCGGATGCTGGCCGCGAACCAGCAGATGATCGCGCAATGCTGGCACTTCATCGACGACGCCGCGCCGGTCATCGTGGATTGGCTGCCGTGGAGCCATACGTTCGGGGCGAACCACAACTTCCACATGGCGCTGCGAAATGGCGGCGCGTTCTATGTGGACGACGGGCGCCCCGTGCCCGAGTTGATCGGCCGCTCTGTCGAGAATTTGCGCGACGTCTCGCCCACGTTGCATTTCAACGTGCCCAAGGGCTTCGAAGCGCTGGCCCCGTTTCTGGAAGAGGACGACGCATTCGCCGCACGCTTCTTCGGCCGTCTTCAGGTGTTGTTCTACGCCGCAGCCAGTCTGCCGCCAGCGGTGTGGCAGCGCTTCGAGCGGCTGGCGTCGCGGCACTGCGACACGTTGCCATTCTTCACGTCGGCATGGGGGGCGACGGAGACGTCACCCCTCATCACCAGCGTGCATTTCCCGATTCCGGGGGCGGGCAACATCGGCGTGCCGACGCCCGGCAACGAACTCAAGTTCGTGCCCAACGGCGACAAGCTGGAGATGCGCGTGCGGGGCCCCTCCGTATTTCATCGCTACGCGGGCGATCCGGAGGCCACCGCCAATGCGTTTGACGAAGAAGGCTTTTACCGCACGGGCGATGCCGGCCGCTTGTCCGATCCGGACAACCCAAGCGCGGGCGTGATCTTCGACGGTCGTGTGTCGGAAGACTTCAAGCTCACGAGCGGGACATGGGTGTCGGTGGGGGCGCTGCGCTTGCGTGCCGTCACGGCACTGGCGCCGTATGCGTCGGATGTGGTGATCGCCGGGCATGACCGTGATGAGATCGGGCTGCTGATCTTCCCGAGTCCGGCCATGCGGGCGAAGGCGGCGCCTATCGACGGCGCGCACGCAGGCAAGACAATGGCGATGCATGACGAAGTGCGTGCGCTGGTGACTCAGGCGCTCGCGCAGCTCGCACAGGACGCGGGCAGTTCGCAACGCGCTGCGCGTGCGGCCATTCTGGCGTCGCCGCCGTCGCTTGAGCAGGGGGAGATCACCGACAAGGGCTACGTCAATCAGCGCGCCGTGCTGAGCTTGCGTGCCGAAGACGTCGCACGACTCTACTCGGACTGTTCGTCGGTGATCCGATTGCCGTTGCCTTGAGTGGTGCGCAGTAGCGATTCAGAGGTTGGGGGAAGTGAAAGCGACAGCGCGCCAGTGGTCGTAGAAACCACTGGCGCGCGAAGTCGTTCGGGGAATGCGAAGCCGGCGCGCTCAGGCGAGGGCTTCGCCGTGACTTTCCGGCAGGAAGAAGTAGACGATGATGGCGGCGAGCACGAAGAAGCCTGCCGTCGCACCCAGTGCCGCGCTCACATTCTCGCCGCGTGAGAGCAGACCAACGGCCGCGGGGGCGAGGGCGCTCGCGGCGCGTCCCGTGTTGTAGATGAAGCCCTGTGCGGTGGCGCGCACCTGCGTCGGGAACATCTCGGCGAACGTCGGGGCGAAGCCGCTATAGAAGCCCGTGCCGAAGAACGCCACGACGGGGCCGAACACCAGCAACAGCATCGGCTCGCGAATCGCGACGTAAAGCGGCACCGTCACTGCCGACACGATGAAGAAGAGCAGGAACGACTTGCGGCAGCCGATGCGATCGGCGATGTAGCCGAAGCACACGAAGCCTGCTGCTGCGCCGATCTGCATGATGACGATCCAGGTCGTGGAGCGCATCAGATCGAACCCGGGGCCGCCCTGATCGACCGGTGTCGCGAGATACGCCGGAATCCACGTGAACAATCCCCAATAGCCGCACATTGCCGCTGCCGTGAAGGCGAGGCCGACAGTCGTGTTGCGTGCATACGGCCCGAAGAGCATGCCCAACGTCTGACCGAGCGTGAGACGCACGCGTTGCTCGCGCCAGATTGCCGGCTCTTCGACATGGCGTCGTACCCAGAACGCGAGCACCGTCGGCAGAAGGCCGAAGGCGAAGACCCAGCGCCAGCCGAAGTGCGGCAGGATGACGGCTGCCACAATGGCCGCCACCGCGTAGCCGACGGCAAAAGCGCTCTGTACCCAGGCCATGACTTTCGCGCGATGCTCGGCAGGCCACGTCTCGGTGATGAGCGCGGCACCCGCCGACCACTCGCCACCAATCCCCAACCCGAGCAGGAAGCGGAACACGAGAAGCTGCGTCACCGAGTCGGCAAAGCCGCACAGCGCCGTGCCGATGGAGTAGCAGAGGATCGAGAGGATCATCGACCGGGTGCGGCCGATACGATCGGCGAGGAAGCCGAAGAACAACCCGCCGAAGGCGGTCGCCAGCAACGTGAGCGAGGCAATCATGCCCGCTACGCCCTTGTCGAAATGCAGGTCGACACTGATGTAGCGAATCACCATCGCGAACAGCATCAAATCCATGATGTCGAGCATCCAGCCGATATAAGCCGAACCAAATGCCCGCCATTGCGCAGGGCTCGCGCCGCGATACCACGGCCGACGTGCCGCGCCCGCCGCTTTCAGGGCGGTCGTGCCAGTGTCCATTCTTGTCTCCTTCATGGAACCCATCCTAATGTCACACCTCACGTATCGACTATCGATACGCATGGGAATGATTTCGTTTGAATGGTACCAGCACATTCCGAAACGGTGTGTCGTGGTAAACCATAAATGGTGCTTTGCGTATCGATGATCGATACTCTGCGTCGGGGTTGTCTCGGCGGTCGGGGCAATCGACTGGTCACAGGAGATCGAGAAGTGAAGCCGTTTCAATTGCGTTTGTACGAGGATGTCATTGCGCCGAACCATCCGCCCGTCTACCTGCCTGCTGCGCGGCGGGCGATCTATGTCGTGAATGGCGACGTGGCGATCGAGTTCGATACGGGCGCACAGCATCATCCGGCACAGAGTGCCTGGCTGGGCGAGGACGACGTAGCGTTGATCGCGGGCAGCGAAGGGGCAACGTTGTGGCGTTGGGAATTGATGTCGGGCGATGCGCCGACGGCGGGGGAGATCGCGTCGGCACCGGGCGCTTCATCGACACTCAAGCTCGCGGCACCCATTGAGTTAGACCCGCGCCAACGCTGGCTCATGCGTTGCGACAAGGTACAATTCCCCCCCGGCGGCGTGGCGCATACGCACGTGCATCAAGGACCCGGCGTGCGATGCACGCTCGAGGGCGAGATCACGATCGAGACGCTCGGCGCGTCGCACACCCACGGGCCGGGACAGGCGTGGCTCGAACTCGGCCATGCGCCGGTGCTCGCACCGACGACCGAGGCGCGCGACACGACATTCATCCGCTGCTTCATCCTGCCGCGGGCGTGTCGCAATCGCAGCTCGATTCGCTACGTGCACCCCGAGGATACGAACAAGAACAAGCCGCAGCGCTATCACGTGTTCGGCGAGCGTTTCATCACGCTCGACGCGCAATAGTCAGGGCGCCGCGACAGCGACAAAAGGACACTCTGTGAAAGGATCGAAGGACACCCCGAACGACGTTATCCGCAGCACGCGCATCGCGGCTGTGCCGGCGGCTGGCGAGCGAGGCGAGCAGGGCGGCGATGAACTCAACACGTCGTCCACTTCGGTCATTTCGCTGCGCATTCTGGAGTTGCTGGCCGAGCGCAATGCCGAATGCGGCGTGACGCATCTGGCAGAGGCGCTCGGCGTGCCGAAGGCGCGTGTGCACCGGCATCTGACGGCACTGCGTCAGGAAGGCTATGTCGTGCAGAATCCGCGTACCAGCCGATATCGCATCGGCTGGCGCCTCTTCCTGCTGGGACAGAAGCTGGTCAAGCAGTTTGATGTGGTGAGTCTGGCGCGCCCCGTCATGGAGGAGTTGCGCGACGCCGTCGGGCAGACCATCGTCATCAGCTCGTTTACCGAGACCGATGTAGTCGTGCTCGACGTCATGCGCGGGCGCAGTCCGCTGGAAATCCTGCTGCACCCGGGCACGCAGTTCAAGCTGCACAGCGTGGCGCAGGGCAAGATCGCGCTGGCGTTCGGGGCGCCCGAGCGTCGTGAGGCGGTGCTCGCCGGTCCGCTCGATGCCTGTACGCCGCACACCATTACCGACGCGATGCGTCTCTCGCATGAACTCGCGCTGGTGCGTGAGCGGGGATGGGCCGATGCGCCCGAAGAAGTGTTCCTCGGCGTCAATGCCCTTGCGGCACCCATCGTGCAGGACGACGGCTCACTGTTCGGCACACTCGCTATCGTCGGCTCGATTCACTATTTGCCGGCGCATCCGAATCCGCAAACGGTCGCGGCACTCACCGACGCCGCCCGTCGCATTTCCCGCTTGCTCGGCGGCGCTCGCGCCGACTGACGCAGCGGGTCACCTCCGCAGCGCGGCGCTCAGGGGTAGGCGAAACCCTTCGTAGCCCCCTTGCCAGGCAGGCATCCGAGACCTTCGAGGGTGGCGCGCACCGCGATGTCGAGCGGGGTGTGCGGCTCTTGTCCGAGGACTTCGACCAGTCGCGTGTTATCCATGCGCACCGGTTGCTGCCACAGGTAGCGCATCTCACGCAGTTCGCGCAGCGTCGTGACGAAGGGCGACGCCGCCCACATGAGCCACCACGGAAAGCGCCGCGTCCTGACCTCGACCCCGTGGTGCGCCATCACTCGTGTGATCGCGGCGGCCATCTCCGTGCCGTCGGCATCCCAATGACCGGCCATGTGGAAGTTGGAGAAGGCGGCGAGCGTGTGACGGCGCTCGATGAGCGTGACCATCGTCTGGGCGACGTCCGGCAGATAAGACCATTCATGTCCCACACCTTGCGCGTTCGGCACCTGCACGACGCGTGGCGTGCGGCCGGGCTTGACGAGTCCTTGAGCGAACCAGCTATTGCGCGTGCGTGGGCCGAAGAAGTCGCCTGCCCGCACGATGATCGTCTGCACGCCATTGCGGCTCGCGTCGCGCAGACGGCCTTCCATCGTGGCGCGGATTCGGCCCTTGCGCGTGAGCGGACGCTGCGGGGCATCTTCGCGCACGACCGGGAATGTCTCGGGGCCGTAGTTGTACACCGTGCCCGGCAGCACGATGGTGGCGCCGTGCATTGTGGCAGCCGCGATGGTGTTATCGAGCATGGGCAGTACCTGCGTATTCCAGTTGCGATACCCGGGCGGATTGACGGCGTGCACGATCACATCGCAGTCACGCGCTGCGGCGAGCACGTCGTCGGCCTGCATGGCGTCGCCGTCGATCCACTCGATCCCGATGTCCGGCGCCGTGGCGAGCGGGGCGCCGCCACGGCGCAAGGCACGCACGCGCCATCCTGCCGTGAGCAGTTGCCGCGTGACTTCGCCGCCGATGCCGCCGGTTGCGCCGAGGACCAGCGCGCGAGACACGTTGTTGCGAGAGTCGTGGGTCATGATGTCGTTCCTGGTTCGTTGTCGGTGATGCCATTCTCCGCGCGAGGCGATTCAAATAAAATTGCATAAAACCGTCTATCAGCTATACATTTTTGTATGACATCAAATCTGAGCTGGGATCTTTACCGGACGTTTCTCTCCGTGCTGACCGAAGGTTCGCTATCGGGCGCTGCACGGGCGTTGGGTATCACGCAGCCCACGGCCGGCCGCCATATCGCGGCGCTGGAGTCCGCGCTGGGTCAGACGCTGTTCACGCGCTCGCAAACGGGCTTGCTGCCAACGGACGCCGCCGAGTTGCTACGCGCTCATGCGCTGGCGATGCAACACACGGCGCTGGCCTTCGAGCGGGCGGCGGCGAGTCATGGCGACGGGGTGAGCGGTGTGGTGCGCATTTCGGCGAGCGAGGTCGTCGGCGTGGAAGTGTTGCCACCGATCCTGAGCGCGCTGCGCCGCACCCATCCGCAACTGATCCTCGAGCTGGTGCCGACGAACCGTATTCAGGATTTATTGCATCGCGAGGTGGATATTGCGGTGCGGATGGCGCCGCCGCAGCAGGAAGCGTTGATTGCGCGTCGCGTGGGGAGCATCGACATCGGCCTGCATGCGCGCGACGACTATCTCGCGCGTTATGGCGCGCCGTCGTCGCTGGCCGATCTCGCCCATCATGCGCTCATCGGTTTCGACCAGATGACGCCGTTCATTCGGGAAGCCACACGCAGTGCGCCCGTTTGGTCGCGCGACGCCTTCGCGTTTCGTACCGATAGCGATCTCGCGCAACTGGCGATGATTCGTGCGGGCTATGGCATCGGCGGATGCCAGGTGCCACTGGCGCGACGCGATGCCCGGCTTGTGCGTGTGTTGCCGAATGCCTTCCGATTCAAGCTTCCGACCTGGATCACGATGCACGAAGACCTGCGCCAGAGTCCGCGCTGCAAGACGACCTTCGATGCGCTGGTGGCCGGATTGTCCGCCTACATGGCCGAATAAGACGGCGCTCACCTCAAGGAGGGTGTCTGCAATGAAATTTCGTGATATACAATATATCAATAATATCAACGATCACGAGACAATCATCGCGCCATGTTCGACCCTTCCTTATTCGGACGTATGCCACCGGACGTTCTCACGTCCGCTTTGGCATCTGCTTCTACCTCGACCTCTGCTACGGGCTCATCCACAGCGCCATCCTCGTTGGCACCGGGCCGTCATTCGCTTGGGTTGAGCGAGAGCCGCGACGCGGTGCTTTATGTGCCGTCCGATTTGCCCACGGACCAGCCGGTACCCCTATTCGTGATGTTCCACGGGGCGGGCGGTTTTCCGGAGAAGGTGCTGCCGTTCATCGAGCCGCACGCCGAGCAGCACAAGTTTCTCGTGCTGGCGCCCCATTCGACCTTTCCGACGTGGGACATCGTGATCGGCGGCAGCGGCCCCGATCTGGAGCGTCTGCAACTCGCGCTGGGGAGCATCGCCACCCGATATCGCATCGACACGAATCGCGTGGCGTTCGCGGGCTTTTCTGATGGCGCGAGCTACGCGTTGTCGATCGGCGTGACGAACGGCGTGACGAACGGCGACATTGCGAGCCATGTCATCGCGTTCTCGGGCGGCTTCATGTCTATCTTCGTGCAGGAGGGGCAACCGAGGATATTCATCGCGCACGGGCTGATCGACGAACAATTGCCCATTGCGACGAGCGGCCGTCAGAACGCCACCAAGCTCAAGGCGGCGGGGTATGACGTCCAGTACATCGAGTTCGACGGACTGCACATCATCGAGCCGGGCGTCGTGGCGCGGGCCATCGACTTCTTCCTCGCCTGAGACGCGCGCTGCCAGGGGCAAAGCACGCACGGGCCACATGCCACATCGCGATACGGGGAGTGCCGTTCATGGATTTCGAAATTCCGGAGTCATTGATTCATCCGCTGATGCAATTGATCGGCACCGATTCACCGCTGGGCAAGCAGTTGACGGCGTACGGCGTGTGCCGGGGCAACATGATGGTGTCGAGCGAATGGTTCGACGCCAAGTCGCTCAACACGCTCTATGTGCTGAGCAAAACGCAGAACGAACGCGCATTGATGTTTCAGATGCTCGCGCTCGACAACGTCTACAACGCACCGCAGGCGCGGGTGATTCCGGATCTGGACAAGCTGGTGCCGGGGCTGGTGGCGTATCTCGCGCGCGACGTCATCGACGGTTGGCTGTACCACCGTCACCGCGACGGCACACTGCTGCCGTGGCTGGTGCGTCGTCTGCGTTACGTGGAGCCGGATCAGGGCTCGCCCTATGTCGTCATGGACATGCTGGCGAACACGATGCAGTCGGCCAATTCGAATCTGACGGAGCATCGTCTGCGTCGCTCCGGCATGACCACGTCGCTCGTCTTTACGCGAGAGGACATCGTCAATCGCACGATTCCGGAGCTACTCGCGGAGTTCGGCTTCTACAAGGAGTGCGCCGAGTTCAAGCATGAGTACGAACAGCATGCGAAGCGGTTCCTGGAGGTGCAGCGCGCGTTCGGTGCGCAGTTTGTGCTTCGTCGCGCGGCCTTCTCGGTCGATCCGAAGGGCGCGACGGAGTTGATTCGGGTGGTAGACGGCACGATGGCGAAGTGTGTGAATGACGAGGAGCGTCTGGAGCGCAATTTCGAGATGGCGTGCGATGCCGAATTCTGGCGCAAGGCGGAGATCGATCACGCGTTCGAGACCATTCCGTTGCATTGCTACGTGCATGTGTTCCATCTGGACTGGCATCGCAATCTCTGGGTGCACGTGCAGAACATGACCGAGTACGAGTATCAGCCGGGTCTGCGCGACAAGCTGGTATTGCCCGCACATCATCACGATCTGATCGACATTCTGACGTCGAACATGGATGTCATGATGCCGGACTTCGTCCCCGGCAAATCGGGTGGCGCAACGATTCTGTGTCAGGGCGCGCCCGGACTGGGCAAAACACTCACGGCAGAGATCTATTCGGAAGTCGTTGGCAAGCCGTTGTATCGCGTGCATTCGGGGCAGTTGGGGACGACCGCGGCCTCGGTGGGCGCCACGCTCATGACCATCCTGCGCCGGGCGATGCGGTGGAACGCGATTCTGCTGCTCGATGAAGCCGACGTGTACATTCGTCGGCGCGACAACGATCTCGAGCACAACGCCATCGTCGCCGAGTTCCTGCGCTCACTGGAGTACTTCCACGGTCTGTTGTTCATGACGACGAACCGGATCGGCGATGTGGACGACGCGATCCTGTCGCGCTGCATCGCGACGATTCACTACGAGACACCGTGTACGGACGATGCGCGGCGTCTCTGGCGCATGCAGGCCGAGCAGGTGGGCGCCTATCTGGACGATGCACTGATCGAGTCGCTCGCCAGCCGCTACCCGCAGGCGAGCGGACGCGACATCAAGGAACTGATGAAGCTGGCGAGCCGCTACTGCAAGGTCAAGGACATGCCCTACACCGAGGACGTGTTCAAGCTTTGCGGACTGTTCCGTGGTTACGAGGGGTGAAGGGCAAGGTTGCGGCGCAGACTCATGCGCCGCAATGCCCAGATCACGACAAGGGCCAGTGCAATGCCGGCCAGAATGTCGACGAGATAGTGGCCGCCGCAAGGCACTGCGGCAATCGTCATCACGACGTTGACGACAGCAAAACCGACATTCCATCCCCGCAGATGCCGCGTGACGTAGACGAACACTACGGCGTGAGCGGCATGCAGCGACGGCAGGGAAATGAGGCCCTGATTGTCACTGAGGTTGATGACGCGCTGAGTGCCGTCGCGCAGGGTGGCGAACTGTGACCATTCCGAGGCGTCGTACGCACGGACTAGTCGGAAATAGATGTGCGGATTGGACGCGGGAATCGTCATAGAGATGAGAACGGCGAGTACGACCGTCGCGCCAAACAACAGCAAATAGTCTGCGAGATCGTCCATGCGGTAGGCGCAGGCGAGCAGTACGGGAATCATCGTGGCCTGCAACCCATGAAATTGGTAGCACAGGCTGAGCACTTCAAATGTTCGCGGATGGGCCTTCAGCCAGAGATAAGCGGATGGCCAGTGAAAGCCCAATGCCGCGTCAATTTGTGCGAGACGCTCGTCCACGAGGCTGAAGCGCGCCGCAATGGCGGCGTCTTGAAGCACCACGGCGGCGAGTGATATGACGGTGAGCAGACAAAGACAAAAGATCGAGACGCTGACTTTCCCCCAGAGCCTTTTGGAGGAAGAGGCCGGTTTTAGCGACAGCCGATGTGCGAGGGCAACTGTTCCTGCGACCGGTGTCATCAAGACAACGCGATCAAGCCCTGTGAGGGTGAGGTCCAGCGAGCACAGCGCAATCGCGTCGAGTATCAGTGTGCCCGCTAGCAATGCCAGCAAGAGTCGGAAGTTTGGCTGAACAAAAAGGCGACCAAGAAGCGGCAACTCAGCGCCCGCCGCAGAGCCGGGAGCCGTTGCGGTCCCGGCTATCCTCAATGTCCCCGATGTCGTGACTGCGTCGATCTCATTCATATATGAGTATCAGCGTAGCGATTGTGCGCATCTGTGCGCGCGAGAGCGCGTTGGGACCGTCTCCCGCCCCGGTTCGACGCGCGCGATGAGTGAGGCGATTTCCGCGATCATAGCAGGGCTTGTGCGCGGCTGGCGAAGGCGTCACAGCCAATATGGCGCCTCGTGCGGCGTTCATCAGAAAAAATCATGAAACACCGCAGCATTCCGATATGCGGGAAAACTAGAGGCGCGCGGGCGAGCCGGTCTGGCTATATTGAAGCCGGATCGGTGCTGACAGGCAAGGAGACGTAGTGGAGACGCATGGCGAACTGCACCGGGCGATTCTGAACAATATTCCGGACCAGGCATGGCTCAAGGACACCGAGTCGCGCTATATCCTCGTCAACGACGCCTTCATGGCCGCTTGCGGCCGCGCCGAAGCCGACATCATCGGCAGTACACCCGACAAGGTCTGGTCTTCCGAATGGGGACGGGTCTACCTCGCCACCGACCGCGCTGTCGTGACCAGCGGCGTGCGACGCCGTTACGAAGAGAGTCGTCCCGGCGCTGACGGCGCACCGCGCTGGTTCGATACCGTCAAGATGCCCGTTCGCGACGCTGCGGGCCGCGTCGTGGGCACGGTCGGCATCTCGCGCGACATCACCGACCGCAAGCGCTCCGAAATGGCGTTGCTCGACTCGCGCGCGCAATTGCGCCAACTCTCCGCCTATCTGCAAACGGTGCGTGAAGCCGAACGCACACGGCTCTCACGTGAGCTTCACGACGAACTCGGCCAATGGCTGGGTGGGCTGCGCCTGGGTCTCAGCTACCTGGACACGCAACCCGGCGCGGCCCCCGCCGATCAGTCTGCGCATATCCAGATGCTCAAGGAACTGGTCGACGAGACCATCGATGCCGTGCATCGCATTGCGGCGGACTTGCGGCCGGCCGTACTCGACGAACTGGGACTGCACGCCGCGCTGGAGTGGCTCACCGAGTCGTTCGCGCAACGTCACGGGCTGCCGTGCGAACTGGTGATGCCCGAAGCGGTGACCGCCTGTCTCGACAGCGAATGCAGCACGGCAATCTTCCGTATCGTGCAGGAGTCGCTCACCAATGCCAGCCGCCACGGACAGCCCTCGCATGTGCGCGTGGCGCTCGACCTGCGCGATGGCCACTGTCATGTGAGTATCGCGGATGACGGCAAGGGAATGGACACCGCCCGCGCCGGGCACGGGCAGCGTCTCGGGCTGATGGGCATGCGCGAGCGAGCGTTGATGCTGGGCGGCGCGTTCGAGATCGAGAGTGCGCCGGGGCAGGGAACCCGCGTGTTGGTCCGCATTCCTGCGCGCTCGCCTGCACTCGGGGCAGCCGCCACCGACGCCGAGCCCATGACAAACGGGGCGGGGTGGTGATGCGCGTCATGATTGCCGACGACCACGCGATCATTCGCGATGGCCTCAAAAAGATCATTTCGACGTCACCCGACATGTGCGTTGTGTCCGAGGCCGTCGACGGTACCGATGTCCTCAATCGGCTTCGCCTGATCACCGTGGACGTGTTGCTGCTCGATATGTCCATGCCGGGCAAGAGCGGCATTGCACTCATTGCACAGATCAAGGCGACCTATCCGGCGCTCCCGGTGCTCGTGCTCAGCATGTACCGTGAGTCGCAGTACGCGGTACAGGCGATTCGGGCCGGGGCGGCCGGTTATCTCACCAAGAACGCCGAGTCGGAGCAGTTGATGAGCGCGATCCGGCGCGTGGCACGAGGGGGCACGGTCGTCTCGCCGCTGGTCGCCGAGAAGCTCGTGCGTCAGTTGCAGCAACCGGCCGAAGCGCTGCCGCACACCCGGCTGACCTCCCGCGAATTCCAGATCTTCCAGATGCTGGTGGATGGCAACGGCATCAACGAGATCGCCCGTTGCCTGTCGCTTTCGGCCAAGACCGTCAGCACACACAAGGCCAACATCCTCACCAAGATGGACATTCCATCGACTGCAGGCCTCGTGCACTACGCCATCGAGCACGGCCTGATCGTCGCCGGCACCGACGCCTGATCCGGCGTGCCGGACGCTGCGTCCGGCGGCCGCGCCCCTTTTCCCCTTCGTTTTGATTGCTGCACCGCGTCTAGGGAAATTCTTAGACGAAAACCAGCAAATCCCGATGCCCCGCGGGCGGGCGCTCTTCTAATCTTGCGTCAGGCCCCAAACACGGGGCACGAGTTCATTGCCACCCGGGCCGGCGCTTGCCAGCACTTCAACTCAACTCTGTGACGTAAGGAGACCGCACCATGCATGTGGACCTGCTGATCAACAATGTCTGTGTCCGCGATGATGCGCCGCTGGTGGACATTGCCATCAAAGGCGGACGTATCGTCGCGATGGAACCCGGCATCGACGCCAGCGCAGACGAGCATATCGACGCGCAAGGGCGTGCGGCGATTCCGGGCCTTGTCGAGGCGCATCTGCATCTCGACAAGGCGTTGCTGCATCGTCGTTTGCCGGCGCGCTTCGGCACGCTCGACGAGGCGATTCGCGTGACCGGCATTCTCAAGAGCAAACAAGAGCGCGAGGACGTGCTCGATCGCTCGCGTCAGGTGCTCGATATGGCGATCAAGAACGGCACCGTCGCCATTCGTGCCCATCCCGATGTCGATCTGATTCAGGGGCTGATCGGTGTCGAGACGCTGCTCACGCTCAAGGACGAATACGAGAGCCTGCTGGACCTGCAGATCGTGGCGTTTCCGCAGGAAGGCATTCTCAAGTCGAAGGGCACCTACGAACTGATGATCGACGCGCTGCGAATGGGTGCGGATGTCGTCGGCGGATGCCCTTACAACGAACTGAACTGGGAAGACACGAAGCGTCATATCGACATCGTGTTCGAGCTGGCGCAACGCTTCGATGCGCCGATCGACATGCATGCGGACTTCGCGGACGACACCAGCGATCAGCGTTTCGCCGCCATCTCGTACATCGCGCAGAGAACGATCGACACCGGCTTTCAGGGCCGCGTCTCGTTGGGACACGTGACGAGTCTGGGCGCACTCGACAACGACGAACTCGCGCCGGTGATCGAACAGATTCGTCTGGCGGGTATCAGCATCGTTACGCTGCCCGCGACCGATCTCTATCTGGGCGGACGCAAAGACACCCAGAACCAGCGACGCGGCCTCACGCCCGTCAAGGCGCTGCATAGCGCCGGGGTGAACGTCGCGTACTCGTCCAACAACGTGCGCAACGCCTTCACGCCATTCGGCAAGGCGGACATGTTGCAGATCGGCAATCTGCTCGCACACGTGGCGCAATTCGGCGTGCCCGAGCATCAGCAGGCGATTCTGGACATGGGTACGCACAACGCCGCGCGCGCCATCGGGCTCTCGCACGACTACGGTATCGCCGTGGGCAAGCAAGCCGATCTCATCATTCTCGATACGTTCAAGGTGGCCGATGCGCTGCTCGACATCCCGCCACGCCTGTGGGTGATCAAACGCGGCCGGATCACGGTCGTGACGCAGCATCACTGCGAGATTCACCGGCATTCATGTTGTTGTGCGTAATGAAGCTCTTATAAAACTCAAGGAGACAATCATGAAGAAGCTGCCTGCGGAAGTCGTTGCCTCACTCCTCGCTGTTACCACCATCCCGATCGCGATGCTGCCGCTGCATTTGCCGCCATGGGCGATCTTTATCAGTTGGGCCGCCACCTTTGCGATGGGCGGGCCAACGCTGGTGAACCTCAAACGGATCTGGGCCACGCTACCGGTGGGATCGTTCTTCGCGTTCCTCATCGTGCTCGGATTCAAGCAGGCGGCCACGCAGTTCAGCGGCAATGCGCTCGTGCTCGCCGAGATGGTGATTCTCTTCGCAGGCAACGGCACGATGATGGCGCTCGCCCGCATCTTCCCGGGGCTTAACTTCATTCCGGGCATGTTCTTCGGCTTCGCGACGTACTTCGCCACGCTGTTCGGCGGCTTCGGTCCGGTGGCGCAAGATCCGCTCGCAGCCCTCGGCGCCGCCGTGGCCATGAATGCGCTTGGTCCGGTCTACGCCTGGGTGAAGGAACGCTATTCGGCACCCGAAGTGACGCATCAACGCCACTGGAAGGGATGGAAGGCGGAAGTCTGACAGCGACAAGTAAAGCCATTGGTTTTCGGTTTCATGATTTGACGGTGTAAAGACGAAGCGTCAGCCAGTGTCGGGCGCGCTTCGTCCTCTAATGACATCCCCAGGGGAGACGGCATGACGTTCGCACAAAAAGCGGCCGATGGGCTGACTACGACACCGCCGGTCACGACCGGCGACGCCGCGAGCAGCAACATGCGGCGCAATTTTCTGAGAGGCACGGCCGCACTGGCCGGTAGCGCCGTATTGCCGGCATCGGCGGCAGAGGCGGTCGCGTCGGCGGCGCCCGCCGTCTCGGCCAAGATCGACACCCACACGAACAACGGTCCGCGTCTCGCACAGTCGAGCCGTGGCATGGTCACCAGCCCGCACGAACTGGCGAGCGAGGCGGGGCTTGAAGTGCTGCGCAAGGGCGGTAACGCCATCGAAGCTGCGATTGCCATTGGCGCGGTGTTGAGCGTGACGTATCCGCATTTCACTGGCCTCGGCGGCGACGCCTTCATGGTCATCAGCGACCGCGACGGTAACGTGCGCACGCTCTCGGGCATCGGACAAGCCGCCGCACAAGTGCCGGCGTACGGAAGCACCATCCCCGTGCGCGGGCCGGGGGCGACGCTCACCACGGCGGCGACAGTTGCCATCTGGGACAAGGCGTTCGACATCAGCCGCACGCAATGGGGTGGGCAGCAAGCGTGGTCATCGCTGTTCTCGCGCGCCACGGAGTATGCGGCGAATGGCTTTCCGGTCACGCCGTCGCAGCACTTCTGGCAGACGTTCCGCGCCGGCGAGCTGTCGGGCTGGGACGGCTTTTCCTCGGTGTTCATGCCGAACGGGCGCATTCCACAGGCCGGTGAGCGCTTCTATCAGCCGGCGCTTGCCCGCAGTCTCGATCGCATCGCCACCCATGGCGGGCGTGAGTTCTACGAGGGCGATCTGGCCGGGCGCATTGCCGCCGGCCTCAAACAGGTCGGCTCGCCACTGCGTGCCGACGATCTGTCACGGGCGCAGGCGCGCGAGGAAGTGCCGCTGCGTGTGGCCTATCGTGATGGCGAACTGCTCGGGCTGCGTCCGCCGACGCAGGGCGTGACGACGCTCGAGATCATGGGCATTCTGAATCGTTTCGATCTGAAGTCGATGCCCGAAGGCAGCGCCGACTACTACCACGTGCTCGTTGAGGCGGTGAAGCTGGCGTTCATCGACCGCAATCGCTACGTAGCGGATCCCGATTTCGTCGACGTGCCCGTGGATCGTCTGCTGGCGAGCGCCAATCTCGACGCGCATGCCCGCAGCATTCGCATGGATCGCGCCATGCCGTGGCCGCACGTGTTCAAGACCGGCGACACGGTGTACATCGGTACGGCAGACAGTCAGGGCAACTGCGTGAGCATGTTGCAGACGGTCTACTTCGATTGGGGCAGCGGTGTGGTGCTGGGCGACACCGGCGTGCTGTGGCACAACCGGGGCGCGTCGTTCAGCATGGACGCCAGCAGCCCGAACGTCCTGCGCGGCGGCAAGCGACCGTTCCACACGCTCAATCCGGGCATGTATCTGAAGCAGGGCCGTCCGCAACTGCTCTACGGCACGCAGGGCGCTGACGGGCAGCCGCAGACCTTGGCGGCGGTGCTCACCCGTCTCATCGATTACGAGATGGACCCGCTGACGGCACTGGGCCGCCCGCGCTTTCTGCTCGGCAAGACGTTCTCCGATAGCCGCGACAGCCTCAAGCTGGAGCAGGATGCGGGGGCGGGCGTGTTCACGGCGCTGGCCGCGCGCGGACACGAGATGAGTGCACTGCCACCGCAGAGCCAGTTGGCGGGGCATCCCGGTGCAATTCGTATCGGGCCCCAGGGGCAGATGAGTGGCGCGCACGATCCTCGCAGCGACGGCCGGGCATTGGGGCTTTGAACGGCGGCAGGTAACGGCGCAAGGGATAGCGCAATCGCGCGGTGAAGCGAGACAGAACGCCCGGTAATGCCCGGCAACGCCGGAAACCCCAGTTGCCGGGCATTCGTCGCGCGTGATACAAATTCAGCCATCCATCGATAACGTAAATACTTCACATGGCTGGCAGTGCGAAATCGAATCGACCGCTCTTTGATCTGGATCTGCTGCGCTCGATCATCATGGTGGCCGATTGCGGCAGCTTCACGACGGCGGCGGCACGCCTGCACTCGACACAGTCCACCGTGAGCCAGAAGGTGCGGCGTCTGGAGGACATGGTCGGTCACAAGCTGCTAGACCGAGGCAATCGCGAAGTGCACGCCACCGACGCGGGCGAACTACTGCTCGGCTACGCACGACAGATGCTCACTCTCAACGATCAGATGTTCGAAGCGCTATCCGGCGCCGTGGTGGCGGTGACAGTGCGTCTGGGCGTGCCGGAAGACTTCGCGACGGGCGCCACGACGCAGGTGCTCGCGCGATTCAACCGGCAGTATCCGCAGGTAAAGCTCGAAGTGACGAGCGGTTTGAGCCGCGATCTGCTCGGTAGTTACGATCACGGTGAACTCGATCTCGTGCTGGTCAAGCAACATCGCAACAGTCGTGAATCGGTGGCAAGCCGCCCCGAAAAACTGGCCTGGATCGACAGCGCCAGTCATCCGTCGTTCGGACTCGATCCGGTGCCGCTCGTGACCTTTCCCACGCGCGGGCTGTACCGCGACGACATGATCAATGCGCTCGAAGCGATGGGACGCAACTGGCGCGTGAGCTTCACCAGCTCGAGTCTGAGCGGTATTCAGGGGGCGGTTGCGGACGGGATGGGGATCAGTCTGGTGCCGCCGCGCGCGGTGCTGCCGGGGCATGTGGTGCTTGGCCGGGCGCAAGGGCTGCCGGTCATCGACACCTTCGAGCTGGCGATCTTTCATCGGCCGACGGCCGACCCGATGGTGGGCGCGCTCGCCAAGGTGCTGGTGGGAATGCTGGCATCGAAACCGCGCGCATCGGAGTGAACGACGCGCGCGGCGACGGCATGCAAGCGTGGCGCGCGATTACTTCAGCTGTGCACCCAGCGTCAGGTTCATGTGACGGTTGACGTCCTTGTACAGCAGGTAGCGGAAGGGGCCGGGGCCGCCCGCGTAGCAGGCCTGCGGGCAGAAGGCGCGCAGCCACATGAAGTCTCCGGCTTCGACTTCCACCCAATCCTGATTCAGACGATAGACGGCCTTGCCCTCGAGCACATACAGACCGTGCTCCATCACGTGCGTTTCCGCGAACGGGATCACGCCGCCGGGCTGGAACGTCACGATGTTCACATGCATGTCGTGGCGCATGTCCTGAATGTCCACGAAGCGCGTCGTGACCCAACGGCCTTCGGTGCCCGGCATGGCAATCGGCTCGACGTCCTGCTCGTTCTTCACGAACGGTTCGGGGTACGGCAGGCCCTCCACGGCTTGATAGTGCTTGCGAATCCAGTGGAAGCGCGCGGTGCTCTGGCTCTGGTTGCGCAGTTGCCAGTCGGTCGCGGGCGGAATGAACGCATAGCCACCCGGGGTGAGCTTGTTGGCGCGGCCCTCGATCGTGACGGTGATTTCACCGTCGACGACGAACAGCACGCCTTCGGCTTTCTCGTCTTGCTCGGGCTTGTCGCTGCCGCCACCTGCGCCGACTTCCATGATGTATTGCGCGAACGTCTCGGCGAAGCCCGAGAGCGGGCGCGCCAGCACCCACAGGCGCGTGTTGTCCCAGAACGGGAGATGGCTCGTGACGATGTCGCGCATCACACCCTTCGGAATGACGGCATACGCTTCGGTGAACATCGCGCGGTCGGTGAGCAGTTCCGTTTGGGCCGGATGCCCGCCGTGCGGCGCGTAATACGTGGTCTTCGACATAACTGATTGCTCCTGAGTCATTCTGATTTTTCTCCCCATCGTCCGCCGCCGGGCGCCTTGGCTACGGCCCGCACCTGGGGGCACGCACAGACCGCCTGACCTTGGCGCGACGAACGCGAGCGACGTCATCGCCTCGCGCAGGCGACGGCGTCGCGCATGACAGTCAGGTCGGGGTGGACCCTGCTGTGTCCTGAAGCAGGGCAGGGTCCAGCGCGAGTTGCGCGGGGCCGCCCCAATAACGTCCATGACGAATCACAGCGCGCGCGGCGGGTGCGGCAGCCACGGCAGCGGCGGCGTTCGGCGCGTCGAACACGACGAAGCTCGCTTCGTTGCCCACGCGCAAACCGTAATCCGCTTTGCCGATGACGGCCGCGGCGGCCTCGGTGGCCATGTCCAGCGCGACGAGCAGATCCTCGTCCGTATAAAAGCCCGAGCGATAGCCGATGAGCATCGCGCGTTGCAGCATGTCGCCGTTGCCATACGGCCACCAACTGTCCTGAATGTTGTCGTTGCCCGTGAAGACGCGCACACCGGCTTCGCGCAAGCGCAGGATTGGCGGGAACGCGCGATCGCCCGGGGCATTGGTCATGATGGACACACCCGCGTCGGCCAGCGCACGAGCGATGGTGTCGAGTTCTGCCGGACCAATGTCGCCCAGCCCGTAAGCGTGGCTCACGCAAACTCGTCCCTGCAAACCGCCCGCCTGGGTGCGCGCTGCAATGCGATGCAATTGCGCCAGGCCGATATCGCCGGGTTCGTGCAGATGAATGTCGATCTTCGTGCCGTGCTTCTCGGCGATGCCGAAGACCACGCTCAGTTGGCCGTGGGGGTCGCCGTCGAGCGTTGTGGGGTCAATGCCGCCCACCACCTGCACGCCTTCGCGCACGGCGGCTTCGAGCACGTCGGCGGTGCCGGGGCAGGTCATCACGCCTGCCTGCGGGAAGGCGACCAGTTCGATGTCCAGCAACTCGCGCCACTTCTCGCGCATGGCCATGACGGCGTGAAGATGCGTGAGGCCCGTGCTGGCGTCGATATCGACATGGCAGCGCATGGCGACGGTGCCGAACGACACCGTTTGCCGCATCAGGGCGTCGGCGCGTTGTTCCATGGGCGCGGCAGCCGCGATTTCCTGTTTCTCGGCGGCAAGACGTTCACGTAGCGTTGCCGCAGGCCGATGCGCTCGCCAGCGATCGCCAACGAAGCTCTTGTCCAGGTGAATATGTCCGTCGACAAAGCCCGGCAAGACGAGCTTGCCTTGCAGGTCGATGACCTGCGCGCCCGTGGTGTCGGGCGTTTGCGCGCCGACGTAGGTGAAGCGTCCGTCGCGCGTGGCGAGAGTGAGGGGGCTACCGTCGGCACCGACGGCGCCAACGAAAACGCGGTGAGTCATGGAACGACCTCTGTACTGCCCGGGGCCTCGCTCGCGCTGCGTTCCATGGGGTGGCGCAGCTGCGCCGCGGGGTCTCTTGGGGGGTGAAACTGCGGGGAAAGACTTATAAGATAGCGAACCGATCATGCATCGACAAATTAAATATCAAAATGCATGGCATTCGATTTTTGAATAGCGAATGACGGCGTGCGCGCGGTCGTCACGTCAACACGAAAAAGCGCCGGCATGCGGCGCTTTTCTCGGTGTTGCGGCCTGCCAGCACTGCCAGCACTGCCGGCACTGCTACCAAAAAACAAAAAGCAAAAAGGCCGCGTTTATGGGACGACCACAGGTAGCGACCAGCGAAAGCGGGCGAGGACGCTCGCGTCGCGGTCCGTGACGATAGCCACGACGTCTACCTCGGCTGTGCCGCTTGCGATGACATCGGCCTGCCAGAACGCGTCTGGCGCTTCGCGTGCCACGGGCTGTTCTGGCGAGCCCGACTGCGGCGCATAGCGCGGGGCGTGCTCATGGACATGCATTCGCAGACCGCCCAGTACCGTTTCGTCAGTCAGAGAGAGTTCTAGTAGCACGGCATGTTCGCCACGCATGGCAAGCGGCGTCCAACGCAACCGAACGCGGTCACCGGTGCGAACATCGATGGGCCATGGCGCCGCGCTCACGCCATCGAGCGCCTGACTATCGGGCGCGAGTCCGTAGCAGCCGTCGCTTTCGATGTCCACGGGATTGTCCGCCGCATCGGGGTGTCGGTCGAGCAGCGTCACCGTATCGATGACGAGCAAGACATCGGCCGTGGCGCCGGTAGCGCTACCGGTGTCGGAGGTTCGTGCTTCGGACATGGGGGTTCCTTGCCATGGGCCGTCGTTGCATTGCCGCGATCCGGCACCGTGCGTTGCCGTGTACTGCCGGCAACGGATCGCGGCCCGGCGTGGGTCAGTGATTGCGAATGGTGATGAACGGATCCCACTGGTAGCAGCCGCATACATTGCCGCTGCGATCGAGGATCATGAACTGGAAGTGATACGTCACGCGTCCGGTCTTGAGCGTTTCGCAGGACCAGAAGTAGTTCGAGCATTTCTGCTTCTTCGGCTTGGTCGGGTCCGGCGGGTTCGGCACGGGCACCGTGACCTCGGCTTCGCGCGGCGAGGGTGGCGAGATCAGCTCATTGCCCTGATTGCCGACGAACTTGTAGAAGATGCACGATTGCTCGAAGCCCAGTGAGAGCGAGCATTCGCGCCAGCGGATCACGTCTCCCACGGTGGCCGCAACGTCCAGTTCGCCACCTGCCTGTCCGCTCACAACGTTGTTTTGCGTCACGATCATGAAGACGTGCTTGAAGTCGATGATCGGCGGATTCGACATGCTGGAGTTCTTGCCGTACCGGTCGACGATCGTCTTGGTGTCGATGCTGACCAGGACATCGGTAATTTCTGACATGTGTTTCTCCACGTAAGGCTGAGTTGATTGCCGCCGATCGTGCAATGACGGCCTCGAAGGCAGCGGCTCGCCGGCCGCGCGCGAAACGCCGGAGCGCGTTCCACCGATGGAGCGTAGGAAGGGGATCGGCGATATTCAACTACGCGAGGCTTGTGCCAGATAAGTGACATCTGCGCGCAAAGTGGCGCCGCGACTGCGTTTGCCTGGACCGATCAGACGCTCACCAATCGAAGAATTGGAGCGCAATAACCAAAACAGCCCATGCGCGCGTTGGCGGGCATGGGCTGTGTCACCGTCGTGGAGGTGCCGGCCGGGTGAGTGCCGTGAGGCGACCCGGCGGGGAAGGGTTAGCCGAGTTTGCGGCTGTGTTGGAGGCGTTCAAGGACGTGAATACTCAGGCGCGCCGTGTGACTGCGCATGGCGTTGTAGGCGGCTTCGGCGTCGGCGGCCAGCACCGCTTCGACAACACGCTCGTGTTCGTCGAACGACACGGTAAAGCGCTCTTCGACATCGGACTGCGCTGCGCGGAACGGCGCCAGGCGGTCGCGATGACTGTCGATCAGTGCCATCAAGGTCTTGTTCTGCGTGCCCGCGCTCAGCAACTGATGGAATTCGCGGTTAAGTGCGAGATAACCTGCCTCGTCACCGGCATCCATGCATTGCTTGCTCTGGATGTGAATCATCTCTAGCTGCTTCTTCTGCATCGCGCTCATGCGCTGGGCGCTCAGACGGCAGCACAGGGCGTCGAGTTCGCACATCGCTTCGAGCATGTCTGAGAGGTCGTCGACGCTGATGCTCGCCACGACACCGCCTTTGTGCGGCGTGAGTTCAATGAGCCCGCGCGCGTTGAGTTCACGCAACGCCTCGCGAATAGGCGTGCGCGACGCCTTGAAGCGCTCGGCCAGTGCGACTTCTTCCAGCTTCTGTCCCGGCGGCAGGCGTCCGTCGATGATCTCGCCCGTCAATACCCGGCAGATTCGTGCGGCAATGGTTTCGGCCATGCTTATCTATCTCGCTCCGTGGATGAGTCTTTTTGATTGGATTGTATACATGGGGATTATACGGGTATTTTTCTGGCGACTTGTGTCTGGACGGTGTCTTCGGCGTCGCTCTCGTGGCTTTCCTGATACGGAGCGTTGTCTCATGCATTCAAAAATACGTTTTTGAATGCAATGTGCTGAGATAGTATACATAAAGCCTCTGCCGGCATGTTCCGGCACGAGCTGATATCTCAATCCGAAGGAGACATTTCATCATGGCCAAATTGCGTCACATCGCGCTTTCCGTGCCCGATCCCTGGAAGGCGGCGGAGTTCTACATGCAGGCGTTCGACTTCAAGAAAGTGGGGGAGACGGACTCGTCGCTCGCCCGTGGCGTCTATCTGTCGGACGGCGTCATCAATCTTGCGTTGCTCAATTACAAGAACGACGAGGCGGCGGGCGACCGTGGCCGCGAGTTCGTGGGGCTGCACCACATCGGAATCTGGGTCGACGACGTACAAGCCACGCGCACGAAGATCGAAGCCGCCGGAGGCCGTTACTACATGGGCGAAGTGCCGGTGAAGAGCAACATCTTCTACGAAGTGAAGTTCTTCGATCCGAACGGTGTGATCTTCGACGTGACTGCCCACGGTTGGGGCGGCGCATCGAAGGACGGCACCGGCGCGGACAACGCGCCGAAGCTGCGTCACGAGGGACTGCAAGCCGACCGCACGGGGCTTTGATCTCGCGGCGCGGCCTTCGGGCCGATCGTCAGCCAACCCTTTCTCACCCCGCCGGCCATGCGAGCCGGCGGCGGCCAACGACCATCAGGGGTTACCCGCTATAAAAAAATAGCCCGTTTGTATAAACAAATAGCGGTAGAAATTCAATTTCTTTGCTATGTATAATCATTTGAACGATTGTATACATACGGCGGGCGGGCGGCAGACATCCGGTAAGGGGCGCCGCGAATAAAACGAGAAATCTCAGGAGACAGCATGAAGAAGCGAGTGTTGTGTGCATTGCTACTGGGCGCAATGCAGGGCGGTGCGTACGCGCAATCTTCCGGGGGCGTGACGCTCTCGGGGTTCGTGGACCTGAATATGGAGCAGTTGTGGGGATCGGGGGCGAATGGCGGCAAGGTCACGAGAATGTCGAGCGGCGGCCTGAACAACTCTCGCTTCAACCTGAGCGGCTTCGAAGAACTGGGCGGCGGCAATCGCGCTTTCTTCACCTATGAGCCGATGTTCTCGGCCAACAACGGCACGCAGTCTGCGCAGGCGCGTCAGTCGTTCGTGGGCCTGAAGGGGCCGTGGGGCGAACTGTCGCTGGGCCGCCAGTTCACGCCATCGTACTGGATCGCGGGGTATGCCGATCCGAGCTGGGCGGCCGACTTCAGTATGGTCAACAACATGGAGTTCTTCTACGCATCGTATCGCGTCGATAACGCCATTCAGTACAACACGCCGCGCTGGAACGGGCTGATGGGCCGCTTCATGGCGACGACAGGTGTCGGCGACGGCACGCGCTCGGGGCGCTTCTACTCTGCCGCAGTCGAATACCGCAATGGCGGCATATTCCTGGGCGCGGTGAGCGAGTTGCAATACACGCGCGACATCTTCTCGTCGAGCCAGATCCGCTCCTCGCGCGACAACTATTTCGCCGCGACCTACAAATTCGGCAGCGTTGAGCCGACCCTGATCTACCACACGTACAACGGCTACTACGCTTATCCACCGTATGTCGCGTTCAACGTGCGCGGCTGGGACGCTCAGATAGGCGTGCGCTATGCACTGACCGATCGCCACCGCTTCTACGCGAGTTTCGTCCATCGTCAGGACGACGACAACAAGGCCTTGTCGAACGCCAACGGCTTTGTCGTCGGCTACATGTACGGCCTTTCCAAGCGCACCACGCTTTACGCGACGTATGCCCGTGTCCAGCACAGCAATGACACGACGGTGCATTACCCGGTGACGTTCCAGGTCACGCCGACCGGCACGCAGAACCCGTCGGGCGTGCAGTTCGGTATTCGCCACGCGTTCTGATCGACGGCACCTGATTTTTCGCATCACGCCGCCGGCGGCATTCGAAGCGCTGGCGAGAAGACTTTTGAGACGAAGGAGGAAGACATGTTTCGCAAGCAGACACTCGGCGTTTCGTTGACCGCCACAGCAGTACTCGCGGCGCTCACGATGACGCTCGCGGCCCACGCATCGGCGCCGGACAGCGCACCGGCTGCCCCTGCCGCGGCACCGTCCGATGCGCAGCCCACGGGCACTCCCGGCACGCCGAACGTCAAGGACCCGTATCTGGCCGGCTGGCTACGCCTCACGCCGGACCGTGAGCCCAAGCCGCTCAAGCCGGGCGTCGATTACGGCATGGACCCGGCCACCGGTAAGTTCATCTGGCCGAAGGCCACGCCCGAAGTGCACAACGGCCAGCGCTTCCCCGGCGAACTGACCTCGTGGGACAAGAAGAGCTATGCGAAGAACGTGAAGGTACTGGCGTTCTACCCCGGTGTCGATTCGCCGTTCCATGCATGGAACAACATCGCGGACTTCAACGGCAAGCGTTACCTGTACATCCACGATCGCGACTATCTGCGCATCATGGACGTGACCGATCCGGCCAACGGCAAGGTCGTGTATTCGAAGGGCGGCGTGTGGGGGCCAAAGGGATCGAGCGAGAAGTTCGACCCGAACAACGTTCAGGACTATCTGGGCGGCGCCACCATCGTGTGGAACAAGAAGCTGGGCAAGCCGATTCTCGTGGCGTCGTTCGAAATCGGCCGCTATGGCCTGATGACGGACAAGTCGAAGCAACCCGACAAGGTGGCCGCACAGCGCAACTACAACTCGCTCAAGGGCTTCAAGGTTTTCGAGATGGATGGGCCGTTGCCCACCGACTGGAAGCTGATTGCCACGCGCACGACCGACTACAAGCATCCGAATGCGCCGGTCGGTCAGCAGCAGGGCTCGGGCTCGCTGGATTCACCGGAGTTCTACGGCGGCAAGTACATGATTCTCTCGGCCGCGCCGGACGACAGCTACGCGCTGTCGGAATACCCGAACTATCTCTACTCGCCGGGCTATCAGGTGTGGGATATGTCGGACCCGGCCAATCCGAAGTTCCTCTCGCAGATCTCGGTGCCGGGGCAGATTCTCGGCAACGCGGAGCATGAGCAGGCCTATTTGCAGAATGCGCGCGCGGGCAACCGCACGTCGTGGATGGGCTCGCGCATGCCGATCTTCCTGCCCAAGCCGTTGGAGCAGGGCGGCAAGGTCGGCTTTGGTGCAATGGGTGGTCTGGGACTGTGGTCGTTCGATCTGTCTGATCCGCTGCATCCGAAGGTGCTGGGCAACGTGAACACCGCGCCGAGTTTCGCGGGCACGGAGTACGACAACGCCGACGTGAGCCAGTACGAGCGCACGGGTTACGTGCTCACCAGCGGCTATCCGATGAACCGCGACTGCTACGAGCCGTACAAGGACATCTTCGTGGTCGATGCACGCAACCCCGCGAAGATGAAGGTCGCGGCGAAGTTGCCCGAGCCGGAAGTGCCGGAAGGCGCGCCGTTCACGAGCTTCTGCCAACGTGGCGGCAACTACGGTCCGAAGCGCTCGAACTCGATCGGTCAGCCTGGAACGTGGCGTCAGGGGGTGGTGCCGTACTCGTTCTACAACGCCGGTGTGCAGATTTTCGATGTAAAGGATCCGGCCAAGCCGCACATTGCCGGTTACTTCGTGCCGGGTCTGGCCGACGAGACCGAACTGCCGGTCTACACGCTGGGCAAGGGGGTATTCGCGATGTACACCGAGTACGACCGCAACATCATGTGGGCCTTCACCGAGAACGGTGCCTACGCGCTGTCGAGCCCGCTGCTGGGTGAGCCGGTGATGGGAGCGCCGGCGAAACCCTGGCCGGCACGGTAAGCACTGCGGCAAGGCAAAGCCAGGGCGGCACGACACGTCGTGCCGTCACCGCTGACGACTTCACAGGGCCTCCAAAGCGTGAAGTGTTTGAAGCGGGCAACCTCCGATGGTCTCCCGGTTGCCCGCTTATTTTTTATTCGAACGCTTTATCGCACGCCACCACGCGCGACGGTATCGCGGGTGCCGACCGTGTTGACGGCAGCAGGCAGCGGCGAGCCCGAGAGATGCGCGCGGATGTTGGCCAGCAGCAAATCGATCTGTGCCTGCAAGGCGGCGGGTGAGCGTCCCGAGACATGCGGGGTGAGTACCACGTTCTCGAGCATGCGCAAGGCTGACGGCACTTCCGGCTCGTGCTCGAAGACGTCAAGGGCAGCGCCTGCAATGACGCCGTCGCAAAGCGCCTCGATCAACGCCACCGTGTCCACCACGCTGCCACGCGCCACGTTCACGAGAAAGCCGTTCGCCCCTAGCCGCGCCAGTACATCGGCATTCACGAGGTGATGCGTGGCCGCCCCACCCGGGCAGGCAAGCACGAGAAAGTCGCTGGCGTCGGCCAGTGCGCCGATGTCGTTGTAATGACGCCAGCGGCAGTCCTGGCGAGGCGTGCGCGTGTGATAGCCGATCGACATGCCGAAGCCTTCGGCACGTGTGGCGATGGCCTGACCGATGTTGCCCAGACCGACGATGCCGAGGTGCGCGCCATGCAGCGTCGGGCGCGGCGCACGGTGCTTCGCCCAGCCACCGCCTTTCACGGCGCGGTCGAGCGTGACGAGCCCGCGTGCGCTTGCGAGCAGGAGCGCGAGTGCGTGATCGGCCACGGTCTCGCCGTTGGTGTTGGGCGCGTGAGCAACGGCGATACCGCGTTCGGTCGCCGCCGCCACGTCGATGTTCTCGTAGCCGGCACCGAAGGCGCAGACGAGGGCGAGCTGCGGCAGGGCGTCCATTTGTGCGCCGGTGAAACCGGTCGTGCCGTTGGTCAGCACGATGCGCACGGCAGGGGACACACCGAGATCGGCAAGGTGTTCGAGGCACGTACCGTGCCCCTCCGTGTCGTGCACGAGCAAGCCCGCAGCCAGCAGTTGCCTGCGAGCGATCGGTTCCAGCGGAATGAGGTTGAGCAGCAGCGGAGCGTCGGTCATAAGGGCCTTAATCGAGTCGATCGGAAGGATTGAAAAATAAAATACAAATCAGTTGCCATGTATACATATGCTATGTATTGTATCTTCACATAGCAATCAAAAAGACAACCGATGCGAGAGATCGACGTCGGTTTCCCGAAGGAAGACAAGGAGGAAGGTGTGACCTGGTTTGGTATCGCAACTTATGAATCGCTGGCGCCGGGGGCAGGCGCTCAACGTCGTACGGCACTGGTGCAACATGGCCGTCTGTACGATCTGGAAGCCGTGCTGCGCCACATGGGCGCAGCCGCAGACGACGGCCTGCTGGCCGCGCAGGATCTGACGGCGTTGCTCTCGGACTGGTATGTCAACGGCGAAACGGTGAGCGCAGCGGTGCGCCAGGCGCTCGACGCCGGAGTGCCTGCGAAGGTCGGCGCGTTAGCGAGCACCGATTACCGCCTGTGCGTGCCTTATCAGCCGGGCCGCATCTTCGCGACGGCCTCGAATTACTACGAGCATGCGGCTGAAATGGGCACCAAGCTCGCGCCGCGCAGCGAGAGTTCGCCGTACATGTTCATGAAGGCAGAGACGAGCGTGACCGCGACAGGCACGGACGTGGTGCTGCCGCCGCACGCCGAGCGAGTGGACTGGGAGGTCGAGTTGGCGGTGGTGATCGGCCGTCCGGGACGCCATATTCCGGTGGAACAGGCACACGAATGGATCGCCGGCTACACGGTTATCAATGACGTCAGCGCGCGTGACCTGAATCGCCGCACCGACTATCCGTTCACGCACGACTGGTTTCGCGGCAAGAGTTTCGATACCTTCGCTCCTCTGGGGCCGTGGTTTGTGCCGCGCGACGTCATTCGCGATCCCCAGAACCTGCGCATGACGCTGTCGGTGAACGGCGAAATGATGCAGGACGACACGACGGCAGGGATGATCTTCAACATTGCGGAGCAGATCGCCTACCTGTCCGGCATTCTTACGCTCAAGCCCGGCGATCTGATCGCCACGGGCACGCCGACCGGCGTGGGCATGGGACGTGGCGTGTATCTCAAGGCGGGTGACGTGATGGTGGCGGGCATCGAGGGCATTGGTGCCATCGAGAACCGCGTCGTGGCACAGCGCAAATAACAAAGGCCGCTCATGTGGCGGTCAGGAGGAGGCAGCAATGCAGCAGTGGCAGTGGGCAACGCGCTGGTGGAAGGCGCTCGCATGTGCCGGAGCGATCGGAGCTGTGGGCGCGAGTGCCCTGTGGGCGACCCCGGTCGCCGCGCAGGAGAAAGTGAAGTTCAACCTCTCATGGCTGCCGCAGGGCAGTACCGGCGGCGTGCTCGTCGCTATCAACAAGGGCTACTACCGCGAGGCAGGACTGGAGGTCTCGGCGATCGTTGGCCACGGCGGGCAGCGCACCGTCAATGAAGTCGACCAGGGCCTGTTCGAATTCGGCTACGGCGATCCGATCAGCGTGATGCTCAACCGGGCGCAGGGCGGCAAGACGAAGATGGTCGGTTCGATCAACGCCGTCTGGCCCGGGGCGATCTGCTACCTCGCCAAACCCGGCCGGACCATTTCGAAGCCCGCCGATCTGAAAGGATTGTCGATGGGCGGCGGCGGGGCCTCGCCGTTGCAGAACATTGTGCCGGCGTGGCTGAAGGCCAATGGCTTGCCGCCGACCTCGGTCAAGCTGCTGCGACTCGATCCGTCGACGATCAATCCGTCGTTCCTGCAAGGCCGCGTGGACCTGACCGAATGCTGGGAAGGCGCCAACCTGCCGGTGCTCAAGTCGCTCGCCGCGAAGCAGGGCCGCGAGATCGGCTCGCTGCGCTACCGCGACTTCGGGCTGGATATGGTGGGCAACGGCATTGTCACGACCGAGAAGATGATTGCGCAGAAGCCGGACGTGGTGCGTCGCTTCGTGCAGGCGACCTATCGGGGCTATGCGTGGATGCGTGAGCATCCCGAGGAGTCGGCGGGCGTGATCGCCTCGCAGTATCCGATGCTCGACAAGCAGGTCATGGTCGAACAGATCCGCCAGATCGGCGCGCTGGAGAACGACCGCGAGACACAGGGACACAAGCCGGGCTGGTTGCCGGTGCCGCGTATGGAGTCCACCGCGAAGTTCGTTCGCGATGCCTTCAACCTGGCGCCTGCGCTCAAGGCCACCGACATTTACACCAACCAGTTCGTCGAGTGACGGTCTCTGAACCGTTGCAATGCAAGGAGTCGAGATGACAAGCCCCAAACCCAAGCTCAACCCGAAGCGACTCGGCCATCTGGTACTGGTCGTGCGCGATATCCAGAAGTCGGCGAAGTTCTACACCGAAGTGCTCGGCCTGACGGTCTCCGACTGGATTGGCGACCAGATGGTGTTCTTGCGTGCCGGCACCGATCACCACGATCTGGCCCTGTCCCAGATTCCGAAGGACTCGGCCGACATTGACGATTTGCCGCGCTACGGCCGTCCCGGCATGGAGCACTTCTCGTATCTGGTCGACAGCGTCGAGGAGATGGAGCAGGCCGTGGAGGTACTGCGTGCGCATGACGTCGAGATCGTGCGCGGCATCGGCCGGCACGGCCCGGGTGCGAACTACTTCCTGGTGTTCAAGGACCCGGACGGCAACAACGTCGAGCTGTATTGCGAGATGACGCAGATCGATGACGCGCATCCGTATGAAGCGAAGGTGTGGGAGCGCTCGATCGAGAGCTTCGACCGATTCCGCTTCGAGCGTTTCGTCGTGCCGCCCCCGCCGGGCATGGTCAAGGACAAGTCGGGCGGCAAGGCCTAGCGCCCGACATTGCGGAGGAGACATCAAATGAAACGCATCGCACAGACGATCGTATTTTGGGGCGTACTGCTCGCCCTGTGGGAAATGGCGGTGACTTACTTCAAGGTGCAGTCGTACCTGATGCCACCGCCATCGGCAATCTTTCGCGCTGCGTGGGAAGTGCATCCGCAGATGCTGGCCGATACGTGGGTCACGACCGTCGAAGTGCTGACCGGCTTCGTGGCGGCAGTGGCGGGCGGTCTTGTGATGGGCGTCGTCATCAGCTACAGCGCGTTTGCACGTCGCACGCTGTACCCGCTCGTGACCGCGTTGCAGAGCATGCCGAAGATCGCCCTCGCGCCGCTGATGATCGTGTGGTTCGGGTATGGCTTCGGATCAAAGCTGGCGTCGACCTTCCTGTTCGCGTTCTTCCCGGTCGTGGTGGCGACGATGGGTGGACTCGCCTCGGTTGCACGCAATCTCGACGAGCACTTCCGTGCCCTCGGCGCGAGTCCGTGGGACACCTTCTGGCGTCTGTATCTGCCGGCGGCGCTGCCCGCATTCGCCGACGGCCTCAAGATCGCCATGCCGCTCGCGGTGATCGGCGCCATCGTCGGCGAGTTCATCGGTTCGGAGGAAGGGCTGGGGCATCTGATCGTGTTCGCATCGGCGGCGGCACGCACCGATGTGATGTTCGCCGCCATTCTCATGGTGACGCTGCTGGCCGTGGTGCTTTATTGGGCGATTGAGCGTCTGGCGCGCTTTGTCTGGTGGCGGGGGATCAACGTATGAATACCGTGAAGACTGTGACGCAACTCCACGCGACGCGTTCTGCCGGTCAACCGCCGCAATCCGGGCAGACGGACGAGGCACCGGCGACGGCCGCGCAGCCGCAGAGCGCCATGATCGAAGTGCGTCATATCGACAAGACGTTCGCCGCCAAGCAGCGCAAGGCTTCGCCGATCCGGATTCTTGACGACGTGTCGCTCTCGATTGCGGATCGCGAGTTCGTGTCGATTCTCGGGGCGAGCGGTTGCGGCAAAAGCACGCTGCTGCGTATCGTGGCGGGGCTCGTGCCGCACGATGGCGGTGAGGTGCGTGTCGCGGGACAGCGCGTGTCGCGTCCCGTCCCCGAGATCGGCGTGGTGTTCCAGACGAGCAACATGTTGCCGTGGCTCACCGTGCGGCAAAACCTGCTGCTCGGCACTCGCCTGCGCAAGATTCCGAAGGAGAAGAGCGAACCGCGTGTAAGCGCCTTGCTCGAGATGCTGGGGCTCGCGCAATTCGCGGACCATCATCCGCATGAACTGTCCGGCGGCATGCGTCAGCGCGCGTCGATCGGCCAGATTCTGGCGCTTGAGCCGAAGGTGTTGCTCATGGACGAACCGTTCGGCGCGCTCGATGCGCTCACACGCGACAACCTGAACGTCGAACTGCTGCGCATCTGGCAGGAGCACCGGCAAACGGTGTTGCTCGTCACGCACAGCATCGAGGAGGCCGTGTTTCTGTCCGACCGGGTCATCGTGATGTCGGCGCGCCCGGGCAAGATCCAGCAGGAGGTCGTCATCGACCTGCCGCGCCCGCGTTCGCCGCAAACGATCAAGCAGCATCCGCGTTACGCCGAGTACATCGCGCAGCTCTCGCAGTTGATGGGAGTCTATTGATGACCGGGCAGACGTTCCAGGCGAGGGCCGCCAAGTGGGAGGAGGCGCGGGCGCATATGCGCGCGCTCGGCCCTCGCTGGGCGGACGATATCGCCGCCGGTCGACGTGCGGTGCTCGAGACCTACACACCGCTGCTGGCACAGACGCCGGCCGAGGGTTATACCGTTGTGCGTGATCTGGCCTACGGCCCGCATGCGCGGCATCGGCTCGACGTCTATCGTCCTGACGCCGTGACCGATGGCCCGGCGCCCATCGTGGTGTTCGTCCACGGTGGCGGGTTCGTTCGGGGCGACATGAACGCGAACGCGCAGATCTACGGCAACGTGCCGCGGTATTTCGCGCGTCATGGCTGCGTGGCGGTCAACGTAGAGTATCGGCTCGCGCCCGAAGCGCCGTTCCCGGGCGGGGCGCTGGACGTCGGCGCCGCCATGCAGTGGGTGCGCGAGCACATCGGCGAGTACGCGGGCGAGGGCGGGGCTGACCTGTCGCGCGTTCTGCTGATCGGTCATTCGGCGGGCGGCTCGCATGTGGCGAGCTACCTGTGCGATCCGCGCGTGCGGCCCGCGCAACCCGAAGTCGCCGGTACCGTGCTGATCAGTGCGCGTCTGCGGGCCGACGTGCTGTCGGACAATCCGAACGCGCCGGGTGTCGTCGCGTACTACGGCAATGACCCCGCGCGTCACGAATCCGACGCGCCGATGGCCCATGCAGACGCCATGCCAGTGCCCGTGATGGTGGTGGTCGCGGAGTTCGAGAATCCCCATCTCGATACCTACGCGCTCGAGTTCTGTCACCGTCTGGCCCAACGAGACGGCCGTGCGCCGCGCTTGCGTCAGGTGCGCGATCACAACCATACGTCGGTCGTCGCACACATCGATTCCGGCGACGACTCGCTGGGCCGCGAAATTCTGCAATTCCTGCACGAAATCAACCCATCGCCCTGATGCGGTCCGCGTCTGCCTGAGTGACTGAGCCGCAAGGCTCGGCGCAGGCAGCGCCTTCCTCCCTTTCTCCCTCTTAGGAACTGTCATGGTCGATCACGAATTGACCGGGGCGTTTGCGCCCGTCGTCACGCCGTTTCACGCGGATCTGACGCCGGATGCCCCCCGTTTTCTTGCGCATTGCGAATGGTTGCTTTCCCACGGTGTGGGCCTGGCCCCGTTCGGCACCAACAGTGAAGCGAACTCGCTTGGCGTCAGCGAGCGCGTGGCGCTGCTCGAGCATCTGGTCGATCACGGACTCGACGCGCGCCGTATGCTGCCGGGCACGGGCTGCTGCTCGGTGCCCGAGACGGTCGCGCTGACGCGTCACGCCGTGGCGCGCGGTTGTGCCGGTGTGCTCATGCTGCCGCCGTTCTTCTACAAAGGCATTACCGATGACGGCTTGTACGACTACTACGCCCGTGTGATCGATCAAGTGGGCGACGCCCGTTTGCGGCTGTACCTCTATCACATCCCGGCGCTCTCGGGCGTGCCGATCACGTTGCCCGTGATCGAGCGGCTGATTCGCGACTTCCCCCAGACCGTCGTCGGCATCAAGGACAGCTCGGGCGATTGGAACAACCTGAGCGCGATGCTCGACGCGTTCCCCGGCTTCGGCATCTTCCCGGCGTCGGAGTCGCTGGTGTCGCGTGCGTCGGCCAAGGGGGCGAAGGGCTGTATCTCCGCGACGGTCAACATCAACCCGCAGCTCATCGGGCGCTTGTGCCGTGAGTGGGCCGGTAGCGAGGGGACGACATTGCAGGCGCAGGCCGACGCCGTTCGCGGCATTGTCCAGTCCTTCCCGATGATTCCGGCGCTCAAGGCGGTGCTGGCGTCGCATCGCGACGATCCGGCATGGACGCAGTTGCGCCCGCCGCTCACGCGGCTGACAAGCGAACAACACGAGCGGCTGCATGCGCAGTTGGCCGCTTGCGGTTTCGCGTTGCCGGGTTAAGCCGTCATGCGCGGCGCGTTGCGGTATCGAGAGTCACGTCGTGGTTTGCCGCGTCATGGTTCGACGCGGCCCCGGGCAGGCATGCCCGGCACGATGCTGGCGATGGCATTGGGCATGGGAGCTTGCGAGGTGTCGCAGGCGCAGGTGCAAATCTATGGACACCTCACGCCGATGACCGACTGGGTCAGTGTGAGCGGGCAGCAGGTGCCGGCCTCGGCGCCGCGTCCGACGCAGGCGCCGGCGGGCGCTGTCAATGCGCCGGCATCGAGCGGTGCGCGCATGCTGTCGAGCATTTCGTACTTCGGCATGCGTGGCAAGGAGGACCTCGGCGACGGGTATGCCGCAATCTGGCAGATCGAGACCCCGGTCTCGCTCGATGGCAAGTCGACCGGCTCCATCGGAGGACGCAATTCCAACGTGGGCCTGAGCGGACCGTTCGGGACCGCGTTTCTGGGCAACTGGGATACGCCGTATCAATGGTCGACGCTCTCGGTCGGCTCGCCGGTGCGCAATCCTTATACCGGCGATCTGAGCACCATCCTCAGCAATCCCGGCTTCAACGTACCGAACACGACGACGCAGTCGGGGCGCGTGGGTAATGCCGCCGACGCCACGTTCAACCGTCGTCAGGGCAACAGTCTCCAGTACTGGTCGCCGGACTGGGCCGGGTTTCACTTGCGGCTCTCGTACTCGCTCTCGCAGGGCGGCATGACGACACCGGCAGGCAGCATTTCGCCGCAAGTGTTCGGTGCCGGGATGGAGTATCTGAACGGTCCGCTGCGGGTGCGTTACGCGTACGAGATGCACAAGGACTACTTCGGACTGGCGTGGCTGGGGGCACCGTCGTCGGCCAATCCGTCCAACGCCGGCTCGCGTGCCACTGGTTCGCGCGACGACGCGCACAAGGTGCTGATCGTCTTCACATATGCCCACACCAAGTGGGTGGCGGGATGGGATCGGCTGACCTACCGGACCGACGACGGCACCACCGGCAATCTGAACCATTACCGTCGCGACGCGTTTTACGCGATGGTCCAGCACTGGTTCGGCGGCGGACAGCACTCCGTCTGGCTCGGGGGAGGCTACGCGATGAACGGGGCATGCTCGCGCACGGGCGGCGCGGTGTGCAGCACCGACGGCCTTGGCGCCACGCAGCTCAACCTCGGCTATCGCTACGACTTCTCGCGTCGCACCGACGTCTATCTCGCCTACTACCAGGTCATCAACCGCGCCTGGGGCAGCTACGGCTTCTCGCCACGCCCGACCTTCGGCAATGGCGGCAACGCGCCGCCGGGCGCGCACTACCGAGGCATCGGCTTCGGCATCGAACACAGCTTCTAACCACGACCTTCCGAATTACAGGAGACGATCTTGAGTACCACACAACCGGGCTTCGACAGCATTGTCGAGCGAGAAAAGGGGCTGCATCGCGGCCTCACCAGCGGGCAATTGTCGATGATTGCCATTGGCGGTGCGATTGGCACGGGCCTCTTTCTGGGCAGTGCGTTCGCCATCGGCTTTGCCGGGCCGAGCGTGCTGCTGAGTTATGCCATCGGCGGCGCGATCGCGCTGTTGCTGATGGGATGTCTAGCGGAGATGACGGTCGCGCACCCGACGTCGGGTTCGTTCGGCGCGTATGCCGAGCATTACATCGGGCCGCTGGCGGGGTTTCTGGTGCGCTACGGCTATTGGTCGTCGATTGTGTTTGCTGTCGGCACCGAGGTCACGGCCATCGCCGTCTACATGAAGTACTGGTTCCCGGCGGTGCCCGGCTGGTACTGGATCGTCGGCTTCTCGGCCGGGCTGATCGGCATCAACGCAGCCAGCGTCAAGGTGTTCGGGGCGGTCGAGTACGCGTTCTCGATGCTCAAGATCGTGGCCATCGTCGTGTTCCTCATTCTCGGGGCGTACGTTGTCTTCCGCGCGCCCGACACCAGCGGCATCGGGTTGGCCAACTACACGTCGCATGGCGGATTCTTTCCCAAGGGCGCATGGGGCATGTGGGTGGCGGTGATCGTGTCGATCTTCAGCTATCTGAGCATCGAGATGATTGCGGTGGCGGCCGGAGAAGCACAGGACCCGCAACGGGCGATTACGAGCGCGTTCCGCGCGACGATGTTCCGTCTCGTGTTCTTCTACTTGCTGACACTCGCGCTGACGCTGGCTGTCGTGCCGTGGAACGCTGCCGGTGAAGACGGCAGTCCTTTCGTGAAGGTCATGGCCGCTACCCACATTCCGGGGGCCGCAGGCGTCATCAATCTGGTGATTCTGGTCGCGGCGCTCTCCGCGATGAACAGCCAGCTCTACATCACCACGCGCATGATGTTCTCACTCTCGCGCGCCGGCTATGCGCCGCGCCGGTTCGGCGAGGTCAGCCGCAATGGCGTGCCGGTCGCGGCGCTCATGCTCTCGACCATCGGCATTGCGCTGGCCGTGGCGCTGAATGTGCTGGCGCCGCAGGCGTCGTTCACGCTGATGATGTCCGTTTCGATGTTCGGTGCGATGTTCACGTGGCTGATGATTTTCGTCACGCACTTGTACTTCCGCCGCGCGCACGATGCGAAGTCGCTGACGTTCCGCATGTGGGGCTATCCGTACGCGAGTCTGACGGGGGCGCTGCTCATGCTGGCAACGCTCGTCACGACCTACTTCACGGACGAGTTCCGCATGACGTTGGTCTACGGCGTGCCTTTTGTCGTGGCGCTGTCGGTGATCTATGCCGTGTGGTATCGCCAACGGGCGGAAGTGCCGGCCGTGAAGGCGCAGGGGCAGGAGGGGTAAGACGGGGAGACATCTGCCCGCGACGGCGCAATGCTGTCGCGGGCGCGGCTACAGGATCAGTTGCCGTTCAGGCGGGACGGATCGATTTCCAACTGCGTGCGCTTGCGGAGTTCGCCGAGGGTGGCATCCTCATCGTCGCTGGTATCGGTCGCCGCCGATTTGCCGGAGCTGGCCGCGTCGTTCTGCATCGCGGACTGGAGCAGTCTCATCAGATCGTTCGTGCCGGATTCCGAGAGAGGCGTCGTGACGTCGCTCACGAGCTTGCCCACTTCATAACGCATGACCTGCATCGACTGGCTGGCGGCACGATGCGCCTGTGCGTGGGTGAGCAAGCCGTCGCGGTAGCCAACGTCGACATTGCGCGTCGCCGAGTCCTGCACCTTCACGTATTCGTAGTTCTGCGACTTCGGATCGGTTGTCAGATTGAGTGGCACGCCGGCCCAAATCGAGCGGTGATAGCTCGCGGTAAGCGTTGCCTGCGTCTGCTGTGCAATCGTGCGGTTGAGGGTGTCCTTGCCGCCGATCTGCGTGCTTTGCGAGATCTGATAATCGAAGGTGTCGATTTCCGAGGGACGCATCGGGTTGGGCGCTTTCGTCGTCTGCGAAATCGATGCGCTGAAATCGGCCAGCCCGCTCAACACCGACATGTCGGCATTGTTCAACGTGATTCGCGGCAGTGCGGGGGCGGGCGGGTAGTGGCTGTTCAGCCCCGCGAAGGCGGCTTTGAACATGCCCATGAGGTCGGCGTTGCCATTGCCACGGGTCTGCGCCGTATCGAATCGGGTGAGCCACGCGTCGAGCGCGGCGGCCTGGGCCTTCGGGCTACCGATGGCCTGCAAATTCTTCAGATCGACGTTGACATCGAACGCGCCTGTGGCGCTGTCGACATGCATCGAGCGTTGCGTCGCATCGGCGTGATAGCTGATGGTCTGTGGCGTCGTACCGTTCGCGCCGAGCGTCGCCGACAGATCGACAGACGTGAGCAGCGACGTGTCGAAACCGGTGAGTCCGCTGAAATCGACGGCAGGCGGCTGTTTCGCCAGACCGTTCACGGCACTCTGGAAAGCGTCGGTGAGCGTGCCGAGTTCGCCGCGTTCCGCGTCCGTGAGCGTGCCTTGCGTGACGGAGAACTCGGCGGACAGCCCGTCGTCGCTGCTGCCGAGACGCACGGTGACTTTCGCGCCGCTGGCGGTAGCGATCGTCAGCGCGAACTGGTTGTCGGCGCTCGATTGCAGATTCGCTTGCTGCACCGCAAGTTCGGCGTCCGTTGCAGGCTTGAGCGGGTCCGGACGAAGCACGCTCTGCGAGTACGAGGTTGCGCCGCCGGCGATGGCGGACATCAGTTTTGTCCCCAACTGGTCAAGACGGTTGCCAAGCGCAGAGGTCGTGACATTGCCCGACATGATGAGCGACAACGGGTCTGACGGCGCTCGCTGCCAGCGCAAGACGCCGCTATTGGCGGCCGGCGGGTCGTACGTCGGCCAATTGGCAACCGGGGGTGTCTGCGTGAGCGTGACTTGTGTCGACGTCGCGGCCGCTGGTGTGTTGGCCGTCGGTGCGTTCACGCTGCTGCCCGTGGCGGCACGCGCAGCCATGTTGCCGGTGGTCAGCGAGACGAGGTTCGAAGCAGCGTTAATGGACGTCATCGGGGGGCGTGTCGTCGGAACTGTCTTGGTAAGGCCCGGTAAGGAATGCGGGGCGATCAGTTCCATTAACGACTCCCGGACGCCAATATTTAGCATCGCCTGCCCATTTCTGCGGGGGAGGACCGGTATCCAGGCCGCCGAGCCTTACCGGATAAGGAAGCTTGCATCGTCTCGACGTCTCATGGCATGATGCAACATCAAAAGTTACGTACGAATGAGAGTCACTCATGCAGCAAGACACGATAGCGATGTTCGACCAGCATGCGTCGACGTACGACCAGACGTGGCAAGCGCTGGCGCCATTGCGCGAGGCCCTGCAACTGGTGCTGGACAACGTTTTTGCACCGTTGCCGAACGACGCCAATGTGCTGTGCGTCGGGGCGGGCACGGGGGCGGAGATTCTGTATCTCGCCGAACGGCATCCCGGCTGGCGCTTCACCGCGGTCGAACCGTCGGGCCCGATGCTCGATGTCTTTCGCCGCAAGGCCGAGGCGCATGGCATTACGGGGCGTTGTGTCTTTCATCAGGGATATCTGGATTCGCTGCCGGACTCGGCGCCGTTCGACGCCGCGACGTCGATCCTCGTCTCCCAATGCGTCACCGATCCCGTGGCGCGGCGCGGATTCTTCCGAGGGATTGCGGAGCGTTTGCGCCCCGGTGGCTATCTCGCGAGCGCCGATCTGGCCTGCGAAATGACCTCGGACGCTGGTCTGCGGCTGCTCGACGTCTGGTTCGAGATGATGTCGGTGAGCCCCCAAGCGCGTGAGCGCGCGAAAGGCGTGTATGGTTCGCAGGTGGCGGTGGTGCCGCCCGAGGCCGTGAGCGACCTCATTTGGGAGGGCGGTTTCGATGGACCGGTGCGCTTCTTCCAGAGCGGCCTGATTCATGCCTGGTTTGCGCGTCAGGCGCTCGATAGTTGACAGTTGATAGTTGAGGTAGCGATGAGAAGCGATAGCCGACTTTCCCGCATGTTGCACGTGCTGTTGCACATGGCGCGGCACGATGCCCCGTTCACCTCCGAGCAACTCGCGCAGATGTTGCGCACCAACCCCGTGGTGGTCAGACGCACCATGGCCGGCCTGCGCGAGGCGGGCTATGTGCGCTCCGACAAGGGCCATGGTGGCGGCTGGTCCATCGCCTGCGACCTGCGCGACGTGACCTTGCTCGATATCCATCGCGCCGTGGGCGGTCCGCACATCTTCGCCATCGGGGTGGAGAGTGAGAATCCGGAATGCGCCGTCGAGCGCGCGGTGAATGCTGCGCTCGACGGGGCGTTACGCGAAGCCGAATCTATCCTCATCGCACGCCTTGGGGCGATCTCGCTGGCCGATCTCGCACAGAATTTCGATGCGCTTTGCCGGCAGCACGAGTTGTCTCCCCACTGATCACTGCGAGGCCGAGAGTTGCGCCTTGATGGCGGCCTCGGTCTTGTCGTAATCGCCTTCACCGAAATGCGTGTAGACGATCTTGCCTGACTTGTCGACCAGATAGAACGCGGGCCAGTACAGGTTGTCGTAGGCCTTCCAGGTTGCGTAGCGGTTGTCCTGCGCGACCGGATAGGTAATGCCGAAGCGCCGGATGGCGTCGCGTACATTGCCCGTATCGCGCTCGAACGCATACTCCGGCGTATGCACGCCGACCACCACCAATCCCTGATCCTTGTACTTCTGGTACCACTGTTGCACATACGGCAGCGTGTGGATGCAATTGATGCACGAGTACGTCCAGAAATCGACCAGTACGACCTTGCCGCGCAGTTGCTGAAGCGTGAGCGGCGGGCTGTTCAGCCAGTTGTCCACGCCGGCGAATTCCGGTGCGGCAGCGCCGGTCGCCGAGCGGGCCTGCGACGGGGCACAGGCGGCAAGGCCGGTGAGGGTGAGGGCGACAAAGGCACTTCTGAGTAGCGTCAGCATGGCAGTTTTCTCCTGGGAGCCGGGCAACGGTTGCGAACGAGTCGGTAGTCGTATTTCACTGCCCGGGTGTATCTGTCATGTGTGCTCCAGCCCTCATTTCGGCAATGTCGTGTATCCGGGTGGCCCCCGGATACACAGTGATACAAACGCGAGCGGCGATTGGTCTATAAAGCAGTCAGCGATCGCACCGCCGGTGCGGGCTCACTGAGGAGGCTGAGATGTCGTCCGAATGGTTGCAAGGGTCCTGCCACTGCGGGACGGTTCGCTTTGAAGTCCAGACGCCGGTCGAGCCGGCCGCTCGCTGCAATTGCAGCCTGTGCCGCCGCAAGGGGGCACTGATGACGCCAGCGTTTCCCGAGGCCAATCTGCATATCCTGTCGGGCGCGGAAGCCATGACGTGCTACCAGTTCAATACCCGCGTTGCCCGTCACTACTTCTGCAAGCATTGCGGTATCTACACGTTTCACGCGTCGCGCACGTCGCCGGGCATGTGGCGCGCGAACATCGGGTGTCTGGAGCGTGTCGATCCCTACGCGCTGGACGCCTCGGTCGCCGACGGCCAGTCGCTTTCCGTGGTGGAGGATGCATGAGACGTCTGCTTGGTCTGATCGCGTTTCTGGCTGGCGGCTTCAGCACGGAAGTCGTTCATCCGCTGCAATGCGATCTCGCGCCGGTCAGCCGCCGGTCGACGCCGACAACGGAGCGTTCGCGGCGCCGCACGAGCCCGGATTTGTCCGGCGATGGTCACACTGGCCGGGCCCGTCAGTCCCAATACACGTCGCTATAATCGTTCGCATGGAAAAGATCGATCATGTGCTGATCGTCGACGACGATCGCGGCATTCGGGAACTGCTGGCCGAATATCTCGAGAAGAACGGCATGCGCGTGAGCGTTGCCGCGAATGGACGCGAGATGCGCACGGTGCTGGCCGACGGCGCCCCCGACCTCATCGTGCTCGATCTGATGCTGCCCGGCGAAGACGGCCTCGTGCTGTGCCGCGAGTTGCGTGCGGGCAAATTCAAGGCCGTGCCGGTGCTGATGCTCACTGCCCGCAGCGAAGAGACCGACCGCATCGTCGGGCTGGAGATGGGCGCGGACGATTACCTCGCCAAGCCGTTCGCGGTGCGTGAGCTGCTCGCGCGCATCAAGTCTGTCTTGCGCCGCACACGCATGCTGCCGCCCGGTATGCAAATTACCGAGACGGCCGAAATCCTTGGCTTCGGCGAATGGCAGCTCGATACGACGGCGCGACATCTGCTCGACACCGAAGGCACGCAGGTGGCGCTTAGCGGTGCGGAATACCGGTTGCTGCGCGTGCTGCTCGATCATCCGCAACGGGTGCTGACACGCGACCAGTTGCTCAACCTCACGCAGGGCCGGCAGGCCGACGCCTTCGACCGTTCCATCGATCTGCTCATCAGCCGGTTGCGACAGCGTTTGCGCGATGGTGCGCGTGAGCCTCGCTATATCAAGACGCTGCGCAACGAAGGCTATGTGTTTTGCGCGGCGGTCACTGTGGTCGCTGCCCCCGAATGACACCGTCTGCCACACCATCCCCGCTGCGTCGACCGTCCCGCTGGCACTGGCCGCGCTCGCTCTTTGCGCGGCTCGCCCTCATCCTGTTCGTTGGGCTGGCGCTCGCGCAGGCGCTGTCGTTCTGGCTCACGATGACCGAGCGCAATCGTGTGACGTCGAACATGATGAGTGTCTACATCGAGAGCGAAGTCGCCAGCTCCGTGGCGTTGCTCGACCATCTGCCTTCCGCCGAGCGCGCGCAGTGGCTGCCGCGTCTGGCAAGGCGGAGTTACCGCTTCGAGCTGGGGGAGGGCGCACGTGGCGGCAAACCCGATGCAGGACTCGCTGCGCAGGTCGCCCGGGTGATCGAGGATGCCATCGGCGTGTCGTATCCGCTGACGGTGAACAGCGTGCCGAACGATCCTGACCGGCTTCAGGTGCATTTGCGGCTCACGGATGGATCGCCGCTCACCATCGACGTCTTCCCGACACCGACGCTGCCGCTTTCGGGCTGGCTGCCGGCCGTGCTGGTATTGCAATTGCTGATGATCGCCGGATGCTGCTGGCTGGCAGTGCGCGTGGCGACGCGTCCTCTGAATGCACTGGCAAACGCGGCCGACACGCTCGGCCCCGATCTGCGCGCGGAGCGTCTGAATGAGGACGGTCCTTCGGAAGTCGCCCGGGCGGCGCGCGCGTTCAATGCCATGCAGGACCGCATTGGCAGCTACATGACCGAGCGCATGCAGATTCTCGCGGCGATCTCGCACGACTTGCAGACGCCGATTACGCGCATGCGTCTGCGGGTCGACACGATGGACGACGAGACAGCCGCCGTGCGCTTGCAACAGGACCTGCGCGAGATGGAGTCGCTGGTCAAGGAGGGCGTGACCTATGCCCGCACGCTGCACGGCGCATCGGAAGCGCCGCGTAAGGTCGATCTCGACGCGTTGCTCGACAGTCTGGTGTGCGATTACGTTGACGCAGGGTCGCCCGTCACCCTCACAGGGCAAGTCGGGTACCCGATCGTGACGCGTCCGCAGGCATTGCGGCGCATCGTCGGCAATCTCGTCGACAACGCGCTCAAGTATGGCAGCGAAGCGCAGTTGGCCGTGATCGCGCGTACGGACGGTATCGACGTGGTGGTCAGTGACCGTGGGCCGGGGATACCGGATGACATGCTAGAGGCCGTCTTCGCACCGTTCGTGCGTCTGGAGACGTCGCGCAACCGCAATACCGGCGGCACCGGGCTTGGCCTCGCTATCGCCCGTCAACTCGCGCAGGCCATGGATGCCACGTTGTCGCTGCGCAATCGTGAGGGCGGCGGGTTGGAGGCGCGTCTTTCCCTCAAGGCGTGAGCAGGACGAATCGCGACTTTGTATCGCTGTTTGTCTGAGGATGCGCTGGTGACTTGTGATTGCACTCGAGGCCTGCGCGGACAAATGGCAGATACCTCTGAGGGGTCTAATGGATTGAACGGCGGAACGACAGGAATGCGAGGCAAATGCCTCCGCTGCTGCCAAACAATCCGCGCGTTACTTCCTCATACCCTTTGGAGTCCGACCATGAAAGCCCTGATGATTGCCGTTACCCTCGCTACCCTCAGCACTGCCGGTGCCGCTTACGCCGCTGGCGTGGACGAAGTGCTCACCAGCACGGGCAACGCCGTGCAAGCCTCGCACTGGACGCCGGAAACCGGCCCCTCGCTCTCGGCGGCACAAGTGCAGAAGCAACTGGTAAGTGCCGAGAAGTCCGGCCAGATCGATCACCTGAACATGACGCTGTACAAGGGCGCCTGAGCCCGCGCGGCGGCGCAGACCGCCAGCGCAAGTCCTGTGCGGCAAAAAAAGGCGGGGCGACATTTCATTGAGATGTCGCCCCGCCTTTTCTCCGCCAGGTGCCGGCGCCCGAAAGTGCCGGACAACTCGCACAGACCGAGATCATCATCAGGTTGTCGTTGCCGCGCGCCATCTTCCAGTGCTTCGTACACCTGACGACCGTCCCGAAAAACGGTATCACGCACGGTGAATGTTCGTCATAGCGCTCGATTGGCTTCCCTCCTCGCGCACTTTCCCCTACACTCGCTGCGCCGTTGTCTGTTTCGAACGGCGCAACCGTGTTTCACGCGAACCGCTCCCAAAAAGCCCAAGCCGAACCCGTCGGGGTTCTGTCGCGCCTTGCCGCGTCGGGCATTTTCTGCGGATTGCGTTGTATAGGTTGATATATAACGAACGCCAAATGGCGACAAACAACAAGACTGAGAGGGGACAAAAGCCGTGCGCTGTACGATGAGAAGACTGTCGAAGGGAAAGCTTCCGTGGATGTTGGCGGCCGCCATGTCGTCACCGGCAGGTTATGCCGCGGAGGAGCCCGTGTTCGAGTTGGGCCGGGTGGATGTCACGGCCAAAAACGAACGAATCCCGGCCGGGACGGAGACGCTCGATGCCGAGCAGATCGAGCAGGCAAGCCGTCTGACGGTGGGTGCCGCCCTCGATATGCTGCCGGGCGTGAACATTTCGAAGGTGGGGCCGCGTAACGAAGAGATGGTCTACGTGCGTGGTTTCGATATGCGGCAGGTGCCGCTACTCATCGACGGTATTCCGGTGTACGTGTCCTACGACGGCTATGTCGATCTCGGGCGCTTCACGACCTTCGACATTGGCACCATCGAAGTTCAGAAGGGCTACAGCATGGTGCTCGCCGGGCCGAACACGCTGGGTGGGGTGATCAATCTGGTGAGCCGCCGCCCGCAAAGCAAATTCGAAGGCAACATCGGCGGCGGCCTGATGTTCGACCGTCAGTTCGCCAACAACGGTTATCAAGGCAATTTCAACGTCGGCACGAATCAGGGGCTGTGGTACTTCCAGGCGAGCGGGTCGTATCTCGAGCGCGACTTCTACACGCTCTCTGATGCCTTCAAAGGCACGTCGATGCAGTCGCCGGGCCGTCGCTTCAATTCCGATAACCGCGATCGGAAGATCAACCTCAAGATCGGCTTGACGCCGAACGCCACCGACGAGTACTCGCTGAACTACATCAATCAGCAAGGCTCGAAGGGCAACCCGCCGTACGCCGGTACCGATCCCACGCAGACCGCGCGCTACTGGCGCTGGCCGTACTGGGACAAGGAAAGTCTGTACTACATTTCGCGCACCCAGTTGGGCGACGACAGCTATGTGAAACTGCGCGCGTACTACGACCGCTACAAGAACGGTCTGAGCATGTACGACGACGCGACGTACTCGACGCAGCTCAAGAAGTCGTCGTCGAATTCGTCTTATGACGACCATACCTGGGGCGCAAGCGCGGAAGTGGGGACCAAACTCTTCACGGCGAACACGGTCAAGTTCGCTGCGCATATCAAGAACGACTTCCACCACGAGATCAATCCGGGCAAGCCGGATCAGCATTTCGAGGACGCAACGTTGTCGTTCGGTCTCGAGGACACCCACGAATTCACGGACCGTTTCTCCGCACAGGCGGGGGTGAGCTACGACCGGCGGATCACGCGTCGTGCCGAGAATGTCGATGCGTCGAACCAGATCGTCGGGTTCCCGAAAGACAATGTCGACGCCTGGAATCCGCAGGTCGGCTTCGTCTACAAGACCTCGCCGACGGGCAAGCTGCACCTCGGGATCGCGGAGAAGAGCCGCTTTCCGACGATCAAGGATCGCTACTCGTACCGCATGGGGACGGCGATTCCCAACGCGGGTCTCAAGCCCGAGCGGGCGACCAACGTGGAGCTGGGGTATAGCGAGCGCGTCGCACCGGGCACGATGGGGACCGTGAACCTGTTCTACAGCGATATCCGCAACCTGATTCAGGGCGCGTCCATTCCGGCCAGTGCGTGCAGCAGCCCGCCGTGCACCCAGATGCAGAACGTCGGTCATGTCGTGGCGCAGGGCGTCGAAGTGTCGCTCAACAGCCAGATCGGCGATAGCGTCGAAGTCGGCGGCAACTATACGTACCTGAACCGACAGAACCGCAGCGATCCGTCCATCGTGCTCACCGACGTGCCGCGCCACAAGCTGTTCCTGTATGGCAAATGGAACATCACGTCGGCCGTCGCGCTCAGCGGCGACACGGAGTTCACCTCGTCGCGTGTGAGTTCGAGCGATGGCCGTCGCGTGGCGGCAGGCTTTGGCATCGCGAACGCGAAACTGGCGTGGAAGGTCGTGCGCGACGTGACGGCGGAGATTGGTGTGCGCAATATCTTCGATCGTAATTACGCCTATACCGAGGGGTATCCGGAGGCCGGGCGCAACTATTACGTCAATCTGAACTACGCGTTCTGACGGAGACGGCAATGCGGCAACGAGCAGGTAAGTCCTGGGGGGCGCGAGTCCGTGTGACGGCGGCGCTGGTGTTGGCGGTCTTGTCCGGGGCGGCTGTCTCGGCGCCGCGCGAAACGTTGACGGTACTGACGAGTTATCCGGAGGAGGTCGTAGCCACGTTCGAGCGGGCGTTCGAGCGACGGCATCCGGAGATCGCCTTGCAGATTCTCTGGCGGCAGCATCGCGACGCCTATGACTATCTGCAAGGGCCCGCGCAAGGCGGTGTCGACGTGTACTGGTCGCCCGCCGTGCGCAACTTTGCCGATCTCGGTGAAGAGGGTTCGCTGCGCAAGCTCGATGTCGATCTGCGCGGCTTGCCCTCGCATGTCGGCAAGTTCCGGATTTCGGATCCGGACGGCCGCTTCGTCGCGTCCGAGATTGCGGGCTTCGGTTTCATGATCGATCCGGCGGCATTGGCGCGACAGGGTTTGCCTGCGCCGAAAACGTGGCAGGACCTCGCCCTGCCGAAATATCGCGGCCATATCCTGTTTCCTGTGCCCAGCCGGGTCGGCTTCGCGCCGACACTGCTGGACGTAGTGCTGCAATCGCAGGGATGGGACCAGGGGTGGGCGTTGCTTTCCGAGGCGGGGGCGAACTTCGTCTTCGCGGAGACGGGCGGTGCCTTCGCGAGTTTGTCGCAAGGCATGCGTGCGCCGATCTCGGTGGCTGTGACCATCGACTTCTTCGCCAGTTCGGCGATTGCCAATGGGGCACCCTTGGCGTTCGTCTACCCGCCGGGCACGGGCTATTCGCCTGCGCACATCGGGATCTTGCGCGATACGCCGCATCTCGACGCCGCCCGCGCGTTCGTGACGTTCGTACTCTCGGAAGAAGGGCAGCGCCTGCTGTTCGCTCCGGACGTGCGGAAGCTGCCGGTACGTCCAAGCGTCTATCGCGATGCGCCGAAGGGGACCTACGACCCGTTTGCCGCCAATGCGGCGACGGCGGAGGTGACGTACGAGGAAACGCTGGGACTCTCGCGCTACGCGCTCGACAACGCCCTTTTCGACGTGTTCGTGACACGCCGCAAGTCGGACCTGAGCGCGCTATGGACTCGCTTGCAGGCAAAGCGTGAAGCGGTGCAAGGCACGACGGCGGCCGACCCCCGTTGCCTCGCGAAGGCGCGTGACTTGCTGGCGCAGGCGCCCGTCGATGCGGCCACGGCGTCGGACCCGGCATTGCGCAAGACGTTCGATCGCCGACGTAGCGATGCCGACGCCCGCGCGCAGGCAGACGCCTACGAGGCTCGTTGGACGCAGGTGCTCGACAGTCGTACCGCGCAGGTGCGTCAGTGGCTCTCCGACGGCGCGCAATGTCCCGATCAATGACACAGGTCGCTGCATGGCTGACGGCGGTCGTCACCGGCGGCCTGCTGGCGTCTGATGCAATCGCGCAAACCGGCGTGGCACCGGTGACGCGCGAGGCGTTTGGCCAGCCGATGCCGTTTGTGATTGAGGATGAGGCGTCCTTGGCGACGTTTGCCGAGGGACGCTCGCTCTTCAGACAGAGTTGGGTTGTCTATCCGTCTGCCGAGCGTCGCATCGCGGGACTTGGTCCTGTCTATAACCAGATCTCCTGCATCGCATGCCATGTGAAATTCGGGCGCGGCAACGCGCCACTCGGTCCCGACGAAGCGCCGCGCGGATTGCTTGTCCGGCTGAGTGTGCCCGGCAAAACGGTCACAGGCGCGCCACGCGAGCATCCGCACTACGGCGACCAGTTGGGTGACAAGGCGATTCCGGGGGTACCCGCCGAGGGGCAGGTTCGGGTGCACTACACAACGCGTGTCGAAACGCTGACGGGCGGCGAGACCGTGTCGTTGCGAGTGCCGCATCTGCAATTCAGCGATCTGGCATTCGGTCCGTTGGGGCACGGCACGATGACATCGGCGCGTGTCGGCTCGCCCGTGTATGGTCTTGGATGGCTTGAAGCGGTGGACGACACCACACTTCACGCGTCGGCGTCACGCCGCTTGCCGGATGGCGTTCGCGGCCGTGTCAATCGTGTGTGGGATGTGACGGCGAAACGGCAGGTCGTCGGACGCTTCGGCTGGAAGGCCAATCAGCCGTCGATCCGGCAGCAGATTGCGAGTGCGTTCGTGGGCGATCTGGGCATCACGTCGTCCTTGTTCGCGACGAAATCGTGCCCGCCGGTACAGAAGGCCTGTCAGGCCGCGCCGACCGATGGCCAGCCCGATTTGACGCAAGCGCAACTCGATGCGATCGAGTTCTTCCAGCGCACGCTCGAGGTGCCTGCGCGGCGCGATGCAGACGATGCGCAGGTCAAACGCGGCGAGCGGTACTTTGCACAGGCCGGTTGCGCCGCGTGCCACGTGCCCACGCTGCGCACAGGGGCGTTTCCACCGTTGGCCGAGATGGCCAATCGCGACATCGCACCCTATACCGACATGCTATTGCACGACATGGGGGCAGGGTTGGCGGATGGACGTCCCGACTTCCTGGCAGGACCGAGGGACTGGCGTACGCCACCGCTGTGGGGACTGGGCTTGAGTGCACGCGTCAATCCCGAGGCCACTTATTTGCACGATGGACGAGCGCGCACCGCACAGGAAGCGATTCTCTGGCACGGCGGAGAAGCGCAGATAGCGCGCGACCGGTTCCGGACGATGCCGCCGCCGGCGCGCGCCGATTTGTTGCGGTTCCTGATGTCGCTCTGACGGGCGTGAGCGACCCGTGCATGGCTATCGCTCGAGACCGGCCCGGTGCTTCTGGTACTGAATCGCCGAGACGATCGCCACACGCCGGATCGGCTCGGGCGGCAGCCACGTTGGCCGCTCGAAGCCGAGGGCATCGGACAGCTCGGGTGACTGCTGACCGCACGCCATCTCGCCGAGCAGCTTGCCGAACATGCTGCCCTTGAGCACACCTGCGCCGTTGCAGCCGAGCGAGGCAAACAGGCCTTTGCGCACCTCACCGAAATATAGCGCGCCGTTACGGGTGAGGGCCGTTACGCCGCCCCAGACATGTTCGAACTTGTGCGAGGCCATCTGCGGATAGCGGCGGCGATACGCGTCGGTAAGCATCGCGTTCACGTCACTCATCGGGCGCTCCTTCTCGTACGAATAGGCGCTACGCACCACGAATCGGCCACCGAGCGTCTTGCGCAGCGTCGTGCCGAGCCGGTTCGCCGGAATCACACCCCACTCGGGGGCGGGGCCCAGCTTGGCCAGTTCGTCCGTGGACAGCGCGGGGGTCATCGCCGCGTAGGTATAGATCGTGAATACGCGATCGCGCGCCAGTCCCAGCTTGCGAGCGAACCCGTTGTTCGCGACGATCACCTGTCCGGCGCTCAGTTGGGCCGTCGCGGTGGTCACGGTGAACGGGCCGCTGCCGTCGAGCGACACGACAGGTTCGTTCTCCCACAGGCGGACGTTGGCGGGCAGGCTGTCGGCCAGGCCGCGCACGAGCGCTGCGGGCTGCACAAAGACATTGTTGTCCGAGTGATAGCCGTAGCCGTAATAGTCCGTGCCGATCTCGCTTCGCAGCGCGTCACGGGACAGTTCGCGGTACGTGACTCCCCACGCACGGTATTGCTCGAGCGTATCGCGCAACCGTTGCTCACCGTCTGGCGTGGCTGCCGCGTGGTACTTGCCGACGGGGTTCCAGCCACAGTCGATGCCATGCGTGGTCACGAGTTCATGCAGCCATTTGAGGCCGATGTCGTAGAGCCGAATCTGCTTGCGCGCGACTTCCACCGGACTGCCGTGACCGCCCATACCCGTGTTGTGCGGCAGGTTGATGAGAAAGCCCGAGTTGCGTCCTGCCGACCCGTTGCCGACCGTCGTGGCGTCGATCACCAGTACCGTGGCGTCGGGTCGAAGCTCTGCCACGCGGCGAGCGGCGGCCAGACCGGTGAAGCCGGCACCGATGACGATGACATCGAAGTTGCGCGTCAGTGGCGCCTGCGTGTGAGGCATGCGCGACGGCAGCAGGGCGTTCCAGCCGGCCCCCGCCTGATAGGCGGGAAAAGCGTCCCGCGCGGTGCGGGAGGGAGTGACTTGATTGGACATGACGATAGAAATACGGGGGCTTGCCGAGGGTTACGCAGCCTGGCTTTCCAGACTGCGCATCACTTCGGTCTGTACGGTGTTCCAGATTTGCGACTTGAGTTCGTTGTAGCGCGGCGAGAGTTGAACCTGTGCGTCGCGCGGCATCGGCAGATCGTTCGGCATGTCGCAGGCCACGCGGCCCGGGCGTGCACTCATGATGACCATGCGCGTCGAGAGCATCAGCGCCTCATCGATCGAGTGCGTGATGAAGACGATCGTTTTGCCGCTCTTCTGATAGATCTGGAGCAGTTCTTCCTGCAACACCTGGCGCGTCATGGCGTCGAGCGCGGCAAACGGCTCGTCGAGCAGAATCACGTCCGGGTCGTTGGCCAGTACACGGGCAATCGACACACGCTGGCGCATGCCGCCCGAGAGCGCCTTCGGATAGCGATCCTCGAAGCCCTTGAGGCCGACCATCTCGATGAAGCGCCGCGCCGTGGCGTAGCGTGAGGCCTTGTCGATACCCTTCATCTTCAGACCGAAGGCCACGTTATCGAGTACGTTCAGCCAGGGGAACAGCGCGTATTGCTGGAAGACCATGCCGCAGTGCGGATCGATGCCTTTCACCTCGCGGCCGTTCACGCGGATTTGCCCCGTCGTTGGCGCGTCGAAGCCGGTGATCAGATTGAGAAGCGTTGACTTGCCGCAACCCGAGGCGCCGAGCAGCACCACAAATTCACCGCGAGCAATATTCATGTCCACGCGTTCGAGCGCCTGGAAGTCGCCGTAGCGCTTTGACACCCCGTCGATGGCGATCATCGTCTCGGCGTTGCTTGCGGGCGCGACACCGGGGGCGCGTTGTGCGCCAGTGTGGGAATCGATGCGATCGTTCATGCCTGCCACCTCAACACCTTGCGCTCGATGGCGCGAAATACGATATCCGTCACCAGTACGGTGACACTGATCATCACCATGCCGAGCACGACCACTTCCGTCTGGAAGAACTCCTTGCCGTTCATGATGAGGAAGCCCAGCCCTTCACGCGCCGCGACGAGTTCCGCGGAGATCACGCACGTCCACGACAGGCCGAGAATGATCTTCAGACCGGACAGGATCTGCGGCAGACTCGCGGGCAGAATGACCTCGCGCATGACCTGCGCGTTACTCGCGCCAAGGTTCTTCGCCGCCCGAATCAGCAGTGGGTCGACGTTACGTGTGGCTTCGATCACATAGACCAGCGCCGGGGCAAACGTCCCCATGAACACAATGCTGTACTTCTGGGTTTCCGAGATGCCGAACCACAGCAGCGAGAGCGGAATCCAGCTCATCGAGGGCAGCGGGCGCAGGAACGACAGGATCGGATCAAAAGCGGCGCGGGCGTAGCTTGATGTGCCGAGCATGATCCCGAGCGGGATGGCGACCACCGTTGCGGCGATGAAACCGGTCATCACGCGACGAGTGGAGGCGAGCACGTTGGCGAGCAGCGAGCCGTCGGCCATCATCGAAACGATGCGTTCTCCCACGGCCGAGGGCGGTGGCAGGAACAGGGGATCGACGATCCCGGTGCGGCAGGCCGCTTCCCACACGAGCAGGAATACGACGACGGAGGCAAATCCCACACCTAGCAACGTGGCGCGGGATGGTTGACGATGATTCACAATCAGACTCCTCGAGCGTGCGCCGGCACGTCAACAGACGGGCAGCGGCGCACTGATCCAGCCGTGGGGCTTACAGATACGACGTGTTGATCCACTGGCGCACCGTCGGTGCCTTGTCGATCTGCTTGTACGTCACGAGCATTTCCGCCAGACGTTGCAGGCCGTCCACATAGTTGCCGGGCGACTTCAGCAACTGCGTTTGCTGGGCGAGCGTGTACCACTCCGCGCCCTTGATCGTCTCGATCTGGTCGAGCGCCGACATACCGGTGAGGGCGATCAGCGAGCGGGCGGCTTCGTCCGGCTTGTCGCGCAGCGTCTGGCAGGCGTCGAAATACACCTTGAGGTACTTGCGAACCGCGTCCGCATTCTTCTCTGCCCACGCGTTGCGCACGATCAGCACGTCCGGGCCGGGTGTCACGTTGTACTTCTTGTAGAGCGAGAACTGCGTATCGTCGGCCAGCAGTTTCATGCCAGACATTGCGCGGATGCGATTGAATTGCGGCGTCTATGCGGCGGCGGCGTCGATCTGACCCGACTGTATCGCACCCGGCAATTCCGGCGCGGGCACGTTGAGCACCGTCACATCGTTCGACAGCCCGGCGCTGCCCAGCAGATCCAGCACCAGCAGGTGTGCGCTTGAGGCGAACGTCACGCCCAGCTTCTTGCCCTTCAGATCTTGCAGAGATTTCACGCCATCACGAACGAACAGACCTTCAACGCGCCCGAAGCTCTCCGGCACGGCCACGATCGAAAAGTGCTTCGAGCCGCGAGCCATCAGCGCGAGTGCCGACACGATGCCGGTGCAGGCGATGTCGATACCGCCCGAAAGTACAGCGCTCATGCGTGCGGACGACGTGCCGAACGACTGCCACTGCTGGTCGATGCCGGCGCTAGCGAACGCGCCCGACTTCATGGCGAGGTAGGCGGGGTAGTGCCCCAGCCATGCCGAGCCGCCGTACTGCACCGTCGTGGCATCGGCTGCGTAGGCCATACCCGGCAGGGCAAGCCCGCCGGCAGCGGCTGCGGCGGAAAGGGTGGCGCTGGTGTGAAGGAACTTGCGTCGAGAAAGGTTCATGCGTGTCTCCATTTAGGCTCTGTGTTATTCGCGTTGAACGGTGGGCGCGCGTCAGGTGAGATTCATCTGGCCCGGCGCCCGGGGCGGTGGCTAGTGTTCGTTGGTGGTCGTTAGCAAAGCGCGAGGCGTTCCCCCAGCCAAGGCATGATGCGGCGCAGTTCCGGAAAGGCTTCCTGCGCGAGTGCCAGACGGCCGGCGAGAAAACATTGCGAGGCCATCTCCGACACCTCGCCTTCGCGTGACACCTGATAGATCGTGCGGGACAGGGCGGGGCCTGGCAGCGGCAATGCTGCGAGTTCCGAGAGCGATGCGCGCCCTTGCAGCAGGCACAGCGGCGTGGCGATCGTGAAGCCGAGATCGGCGGCGACCATCGACATCACAATGTCTGACGTATCGATTTCGAGGTGCATGCGAGGCGAATGTCCGGTGCGTCGCAGGTGGCGTTCAATCACCGCGCCGAAGTGTGACCGGCCGGAAAATCGAATCAGGGGCATCGTGCGGATCAGTTCGCTCAGATCGGCCTTTGCAAGATCCGCTTCGCGGGCCTTGGGCACGACAGCGATGAACGGCTCGGTGAAGATTGGGCGGCGCACCAGGCGTTCCATGTCGTTCATCGGGTCGCTAGTCACGATCAGATCGAGATGGCGGGCGAGGAGGGCTTGAGCGTGGCCGTTGGCGAGGCCTGACCAGAGCAGAAGTTCGCTGGTGCTGCCTGACATCTGCCGCACGATGGACGGCCCGACCGTAGCGGCAAATGAATCGATCATGCCGACGCGTACGGCGGCGCGGCTGGCGACATCGGCGTCTTGTACCTGTGCGATGAGGCGATCCATATCGTCCACGATCTGGCGCGCGTGGCGTGACAGCGCGAGTCCGGCGGGCGTGAGCTTAAGTGGACGGCGCGAGCGATCCAGCACGCGCGTACCGACCGTCTGTTCGATTTGCGCGATGGCTTGTGAAATAGCGGACTGCGTAATACCGAGTGCACCGGCGGCGCCGGAGAGGCTGCCGGCGGAGGCGACGGCTTCGAAGATCCGCAACGATCTGACGTCGAGGTCTGCGCGCTTCTTCATCGGCGTGTCTCCAGTCCGGGCGGCGAGTATCGGGGGGCGGGAAGGCCCTTTCTGAAGTGCCGCAATGAATAGATATAAGAATTTCTGGCGATTGTAGGTATGGGAGGGTAAAAAACAAAACCAAATTAAGAAAAACTAATACTTTGTATTAGGCAGCGAGAAATCCGGACGGCCAAAGATGGACACGGGCAGGTATAAGTCGCGCCAGACGAAACCCCAAAAAAAAGAAAGACGAAGAAGAGGGTTTCGGTGGGGGGTACGGGAAATGGAGAGAGACGGACTGGGGCGCCTTTCTGCAGCGAGTTGGGTTTATGTCTGAGAGGCGGAAAGGGGCCCCGGTCCGTCTGACTGCGGGAGAGGGAAGTGGGTGAGGCGGATAAAAGGGGGAGGGAGGAGGAGAACGAAACCCGGGACGCCCAGCGACGCCCCGGCTACCGCAAGGGGTAGAACCGAAAAATCAGACCAATCAGACCAATCAGAGCAGACGATAAGCAAGCCGAGCGGCGACGCGTGCGCCGGTACCTTGCGCGTCGAAGCGAGGGTTGTACTCGGCGAGATCGGCGACACGAAGCTTGCCTGAGCGGCGCACGTGCGTGACGATGGCTTCGACGACGGACATGGGCACGCCGTATGCGGCGGGGGCGGAGACGCCGGGCATGACCGGTGCTGGCAGCACATCGAGATCGATGGTCAGGTAGACGTGAGAGACGTCGGCGATCAGCGTGTCGATTTGGGCGAGACGGGCATCCAGATGCCGGTCCTGCATATCGACGTCTTCGACAAAAGTCGCCTTCAACTCGCGAGCGCGTTCGAACAGTGAGGCGGTATTGCTCAACCGGCTCACGCCAAGGCAGGCATAGTCGAAAGGAAGTCCCGAGGATTCGGAGGCTTGTGCGATCTGATCGAACGGCGTGCCTGAGGTGCCGGGGCGTGCTGTGCGCAGGTCGAAGTGGGCGTCGAGATTCAGGATCAGCACACGGGAGCGATCGCCTTTGGCGTCGAGGTGGGCGCGAAGTCCTTGCCATGTTCCCCAGGCGATTTCGTGTCCGCCGCCGAGCACCACGGGTTGTGCGCCGGCGTCGAGTTGACGGCGTACTGCATCGGCCAGTGCTTGTTGTGATGCTTCGAGGTCGTCGCCGTCGCAGGTGACATCGCCGGCGTCGAACAGGCATGCGATGTCGTGGGCGGGAAGGTTCGCCAGCGCGCGCCGGATGGCCTGCGGGCCTTCGGCGGCACCCACGCGGCCTTGATTGCGTTTGACGCCCGCATCGCAGGCGAAGCCGAGAAGAACGGGGGCGCCGTTTGGCGTGGCGTCTGTGCGCGGATTGATTTCGCGCACGACGTTGAAGAGGCGGCGGGTATCGCCGCGCTCGCCTGTATCCGTACGCCCTTGCCAGACAGGGGTATCGCCGGACACGGGTTTCAATTGCGTTGCCATGAAAAAGTCTCCTGTTCGCCGGTCGGACTCAGGCGGTGGTGAGGTCGCGCCATTGACCGTTGCGCACGGTACGCGATGGCAATTCACCGCCGAGCCAATAGGCGAGTTCTGCCGGGCGTTCGATTTCCCATGCCACGAAGTCCGCCGTTTTTCCGGCTTCGATCGTGCCGTGCGTGTCCAGCATGCCAAGGGCCTTGGCGGCATTGCGGGTCACGCCTGCGAGGGCTTCCTCGGGCGTGAGGCCGAACAGCGTGCAGGCCATGTTGAGCATCAGGCGTAGCGACAACGCAGGCGAAGTCCCGGGGTTGAGATCGGAGGCCACCGCAATGTCGACACCGTGGCGTCGCAACAGATCAACAGGCGGGCGGCGTGTTTCCTGCAACATGTGGAAGGCGCCCGGCAGCAGCACGGCTACCGTGCCAGCACGTCCCATCGCAGCGGCATCCTCCGGGGTCATGTACTCCAGATGATCTGCTGACAATGCGCCCAGTTCGGCAGCGAGGCTCGATCCGCCGAGGGGGGAGAGTTGCTCGGCGTGGAGCTTCACGGGTAGCTTCAGCTTTTGCGCGCGCAGCAGCACCCGCATGACCTGCGCCGGTGAAAAAGCGATGGTCTCGCAGAACGCATCGACGGCGTCGACCAGATGTTCCTCGGCGAGCTTCGGCAGAATCTCCGAGCAGACATAGTTCACATACTCGTCGGCCTTGCCCGCGAACTCCGAGGGTACCGTATGAGCGGCCAGACACGTCGTCTTCACCGTCACCGGCAGCGCTTCGCCGAGCCGACGCGCCACCCGCAGCATCTTGCGTTCACTATGCAGATCGAGGCCGTAACCCGACTTGATCTCCACCGTAGTGACGCCGTCGCGCATCAGGGCGAGCAGACGTTTGCGTGCCGACTCGAAGAGCGCGTCCTCCGTGGCGTCGCGCGTGTGCCGCACCGTATGCTTGATCCCACCGCCGGCGGCCGAGATTTCGGCATAACTCACGCCTTGCAACCGTTGCTCGAACTCCAGACTGCGATTGCCACCGAACACCAGATGCGTGTGGCAGTCGATCAGGCCGGGCGTGACCCAGGCCCCTTGCAGATCGATGCATTCGTGCGCGCCCGAGGCCGATCGTTCGTTGCGCGGGCCGACCCACTCGATCTGCTTGCCGAGCGTGACGATCACGGCATCTTCGATGGCGTGGTAGCGACCGTCGCGCATGGTGGCGACGTGGCAGTGCTTCCAGTAGGTACGTTTCATGTGAGGCTCATTCCAGGCTCATGGGAGCGCGCACCTGCGCTTCCTTGGGTTTCACGCCGAATTGATAAGCGACCGACATCAGCACGATCCAGGCGGCGCCGACATACAACGCGATGCGGGTGTCCTCCATATAGCCGAGCACGCCGATCACGAAGAGCATGAATGCGATCGCCAGCGCCGGTCCGACCGGCCACAGCGGCACCTTGAACTTGAGTTCCGCGACCTCGCTGGCCGACAGACGACGGCGCATGGCGACCTGCGAGAGCAAAATCATCAGCCACACCCATACCGTCGCGAACGTCGCGATGGAGGCGATGATGAGGAACACGCCTTCCGGAATCAGGTAGTTGAGCACCACGCCGCCGAGGAGTGCCGCGGTCATCACGAGCACCGTGACCCAGGGCACGCCGTGGCGCGATGTCGCCGAGAAGGCCGCCGGCGCCTGACCATGTTCAGCCATGCCGAACATCATGCGACCCGCACCGAAGATGTTGCTGTTGATGGCGGAGATCGCGGCCGAAATCACGATCAGGTTCAGGATCGCCGCCGCCGACTTGATGCCCAGCCCCGAGAAAATCTGCACGAACGGACTGCCCTGGCTGCCGATACCCGTCCACGGGAAGATCGCCATGAGTACGCACATCGTGAGCACGTAGAACAGCAGAATGCGCAGCGGCACGGCGTTGATGGCGCGCGGAATGACCTTCTCCGGGTTCTTCGCTTCGCCGCCGGTAATGCCGATGATCTCGATGCCGCCGTACGCAAACATCACCACGGCCAGCGACGCCACGAGTCCGCCCCAGCCGTTGGGCAGGAAGCCGCCGTGCGACCAGAGATTGCTCACCGCCGGGGCGTGCTCGCCGTGCAACTGCACGCCGGCAAACAGGATCACGCCGCCGCCGACAATCATCGCGACGATGGCAATGATCTTCACCAGCGCCAGCCAGAACTCCATCTCGCCGTACACCTTCACGTTGCACAGGTTCAGGCCGCAGATCAGCATCACGATGCCGAGTACCCAGATCCATTGCGGCACGTCGGGGAACCAGAATCCCATATAGATGCCGAATGCCGTCACGTCCGCCAGACAGACGATGACCATTTCCAGAATATAGGTCCAGCCCGTGAGGAATCCGGCCAGCGGCCCGAGGTTGTCACGCGCATAACGGCCGAACGAGCCTGACACCGGTTGGCGAACGACCATCTCGCCGAGCGCGCGCATCACCATATAGACGGCTGCGCCGCCCACGATGTAGGCAAGGATGACCGCCGGACCGGCGAGTTGAATGGCCGAGGCCGAGCCGTAGAAGAGGCCGGTGCCAATGGCTGAGCCGAGCGCCAGAAAGCGGATATGCCGCGCGCTCAGATTGCGTTGCAGGTTTTTCAAGCTGTCTCCTGAATGCGTAATGCGCCGGCCCGCGCAAGCGGGCGGCAGGGAGAAATCGGGTTGTACGGCCGGCGCTCGGGCGAGCGATCCCGTGGGACCGCCGGACGCGGGGGCAACCCGGTACGCCACATGGCCGGAGCGCGAATCACTGTTCGTTTCGCCCCGGCTGGGCGGAAATCAAACGCGACTCAAACGCTCGGCAATGTACCGGAAGGCACCAGCGCGCTTAGTTGCCGTTGTGCGATCAACGCGCTTGCACCCTCGATGTCGGGGGCGAAATAGCGATCCTTATCGTAGAACGGAATCGCCTGGCGCAGCAGCGCGCGGGCGCGCTCGAGCACCGGCGTCGACTTGACACCCTCGCGGAAGTCCAGCCCCTGACAGGCCCCGAGCCATTCGATCGCGATAATGCCCTTGACGTTATCGGCCATCTCCCAAAGCCGTTTACCGGCATTAGGCGCCATCGACACATGGTCTTCCTGGTTGGCCGAGGTCGGGAGACTATCAACGCTGGCCGGATGTGCCAAGGCTTTATTCTCGGAGGCGAGCGCTGCGGCCGTCACCTGCGCGATCATGAAACCGGAATTCACGCCGCCGTTGGCCACCAGGAACGCGGGCAACTGCGACATATGTTTGTCCATCATCAGCGAAATGCGGCGCTCGCTCAGGGCGCCGATCTCGGCAATCGCCAGCGCGAGATTGTCTGCGGCCATCGCGACCGGCTCGGCATGGAAGTTGCCGCCGGAGATCACGTCGCCCTGTTCCCAGAACACCAGCGGATTGTCCGACACGGCGTTCGCCTCGACGGCGAGCACCTCGGCCGCCTGACGGATCTGCGTGAGACACGCGCCCATGACCTGCGGCTGACAACGCAGCGAGTACGGGTCCTGCACCTTCTCGCAGTTGGCATGCGACTGACCGACTTCACTTGTCTCGCCAAGCAGATGACGGTAGAGCGCGGCGGCATCGATCTGGCCGCGCTGACCGCGAGCGTCATGAATGCGGGCGTCGAACGGTGCGCGCGAGCCGAGCATTGCCTCAACCGTCAAGGCACCGCAGACGCTGGCGGCGGCGTACATGTCTTCCGCTTCGAAGAGGCCGCGCAGGGCGTAGGCCGTCGACACCTGGGTGCCGTTGAGCAGCGCCAGGCCTTCCTTGGCGGCGAGCGTCAGCGGTTCGAGTCCGGCCACGGCAAGCGCTTCGCGGGCGCTCATCCACTGACCGCGATAGCGGGCTTCGCCTTCGCCCAGCAACAGCAGGGACATGTGCGCGAGCGGCGCGAGATCGCCCGACGCGCCGACCGAGCCCTTGAGCGGAATGCGCGGATAGACCTCGGCGTTCACCAGTGTGACGAGCGCGTCGATCACCTTGCGGCGAATGCCCGAGAAGCCACGCGCGAGGCTGTTGATCTTGAGCACCATGATCAGACGCACGAGGGCGTCGTCGAGCGGAGCGCCCACGCCGGCGGCGTGCGACAGCACGAGGGAGCGCTGAAGGTTCTCGAGGTCTTCATGGGCGATACGCGTCGTGGCGAGCAGACCGAAACCGGTGTTGATGCCGTACGCGGTGCGGCCTTCGGCCACGATGCTCTCCACGCACGCCACGCTCTTGTCGATGGCCGCGTAAGCGGTCTCATCGAGCGTGAGGGTGGTCGGGGTCTGGTAGACGTCGCGCAGTTGCGCCAGCGTGAGCGCGCCGGGCGTCACAAACAGTGTTGCCATGGACGGAGTTCCTTGATTCGACATATTCGGGGGTGTCTTGCTTATCGTGTCTGGTTTGCTTATTTCGCGGTGCCCAGCATGGGCAGGTTCAGGCCGTGTTCGCGCGCGCATTCGACGGCGATGTCATAACCGGCGTCGGCGTGGCGCATGACGCCGGTGGCCGGGTCGTTGTTCAGCACACGGGCGATGCGCGCAGCGGCGGCGTCGGTGCCATCGCACACGATGACCACGCCCGAATGCTGCGAGAAGCCCATGCCCACACCACCGCCGTGATGCAGCGAAACCCAGGTCGCGCCGCTCGCCGTGTTGAGCAGGGCGTTGAGCAGCGGCCAGTCGGAGACGGCGTCCGAGCCGTCGCGCATGGCTTCCGTTTCGCGATTGGGGCTGGCGACCGACCCCGAATCCAGATGGTCGCGGCCGATCACGACCGGTGCGGAGAGTTCCCCGGAGCGTACCATTTCGTTGAACGCCAGTCCGAGCTTCGCACGCAGTCCCAGACCCACCCAGCAGATGCGTGCGGGCAGGCCCTGGAAGCTGATGCGCTCGCGCGCCATGTCGAGCCAGCGATGCAGGTTGGCGTCGTCCGGAATCAATTCCTTGACCTTGGCATCCGTCTTGTAGATGTCTTGCGGATCGCCCGAAAGCGCGACCCAGCGGAACGGGCCGACACCACGGCAGAAGAGCGGGCGGATGTAAGCGGGCACGAAGCCGGGGAAATCGAAGGCGTTCTCGACTCCTTCATCCTTGGCCATCTGACGGATGTTGTTGCCGTAGTCGAACGTCGGCACGCCCATCGCCTTGAAGTCGAGCATGGCCTTGACGTGCACCGCCATCGATTGCTTGGCTGCCTTGACGACCTCGGTGGGTTTCGAGCGAGCGCGTTCACGATAGTCGTCCCAGGTCCAGCCGATCGGCAGATACCCGTTGAGCGGGTCGTGCGCGCTGGTCTGGTCGGTGACCATGTCCGGGCGCACGCCACGGCGCACCAGCTCGGGCAGAATCTCGGCGGCGTTGCCGCACAGCGCGATGGAAGTGGCCTGACCGGCGGCGGTGTACTTGGCGATGCGGGCGAGGGCGTCGTCGAGATCCGTGGCTTGCTCGTCGACGTAACGCGTGCGCAGACGGAAGTCGATGCTGGTCTGCTGGCATTCGATGTTCAGCGAGCAGGCGCCGGCCAGCGTAGCGGCCAGCGGCTGCGCGCCCCCCATGCCGCCCAGACCGGCGGTGAGCACCCAGCGCCCCTTCAGATTGCCACTGTAGTGCTGGCGGCCAGCTTCGACGAATGTTTCGTATGTGCCTTGCACGATGCCCTGGCTGCCGATGTAGATCCACGAGCCAGCCGTCATCTGGCCGTACATGGCGAGACCCTTGGCGTCGAGTTCGTTGAAGTGTTCCCAGTTGGCCCAGTGCGGCACCAGATTCGAGTTGGCGATGAGCACGCGCGGCGCATCGGCGTGGGTCTTGAACACGCCGACCGGCTTGCCCGATTGCACCAGCAGCGTTTCGTCGTCACCCAGCGTCTTGAGCGTTTCGACGATCTTGTCGTAGCACTCCCAGTTGCGCGCGGCGCGACCGATGCCGCCATAGACGACGAGCGCATTCGGATTCTCGGCGACGTCCGGGTCCAGATTGTTCATCAACATGCGCAGTGGCGCTTCGGTGAGCCAGCTACGTGCATTGAGCTGAGTGCCGCGCGGCGCGCGGATCGTGACATCGCGATATCGGGTGGGTTGGCTCACAGTGTGTTCCTCTAGTTCGGAGCAGATGATG
>JARLJF010000197.1 GCA_031291335.1 Pandoraea sp.
CAACTCGGCCTGCTTCAGTACCGCCACAATCTGCTCGACTGAAAAGCGCTTGCGTTTCATAGCAAACCCCTCCTTTTTCCAAGGGTTAAGTTTGCCGAAAAACTAACGTCCCAGGTGGTCCAGATTTCTCACTGCAGATCACCTCTGCAGTTGCTCCTCGGCGACTTACGTCTATGAATCTCGAGGCGATACCTGCGATCGGACGGTGATGAGGCGACGAAACTGGGAGATGTGCGGCACTCACCAGACACGGCACAGGGCCATGCGTTGATCCGCTTGGGGAAAAAACAAGGAGGGGGCGCTGTGAGCGACTAGATGCCGATTGGGCATTCTGCGGCCCACAGCGTACAAGCTAAAGGTGAAACCAACAACGAAACCAGTAACGAAACCAGTAACGAAACCAGTAACGAAACCAGTAACGAAACCAGTAACGAAACCAGTAACGAAACCAGCAACGAACACTACAACGAACTGACTCGACCTACTCGACCTACTCGACCTACTCGACGTTCTCGACTTGCGCGCAAATGTGCTCGTTAGCGAGTCGTGGCGAGAACGCGTCGAACCAACACCACGCAAATACCCGCGAATACGACCAGTGCGAGCCATTCGGATGTCGGGGCAAAGCTGCTACCAACGATCGCCAGTGGTGAATCCGAACCGGTAAAGCCGACGACCATAGCCATTGCTACACCGACAAGACTTTCACCGACGATCAAGCCCGATGCGAGCAGCACACCACGTCGTTCCGCAGCTTCCGCGAACGGGGCGAAGTCTTTACCCTGTGCCTTCGCTCGCGCCTTCAGCACGCGCTGCGCAATCCAGCCCAGCAGTGCACCAATCACCAACACCGAACCAATCGTCGGCGGTAAATAGATGCCGATGCCCACAGCAATCACCGGCAACCGCGCCACGCCGCCGCGCTTGGCCAGCACCGCATCGATCGTGATCAACGCGAGTCCGAGCAGCGCGCCGATGCCCAGCATCGACCAATCTAGCTGGTGCGTGAAGATGCCCTTGGCGATCGCCGTCATCAAGATGGCCTGCGGCGCGGAAAGCGCTTGCGACGGATCCATGCCCGGACGCGGCAGCGCATCCATAAAGCCATAGGCGTTGTACAACAGGTTCAGCACCGGCGGAATCACCGCAGCGCCCACCACACAGCCGACGAGCAACGCCACCTGTTGACGCCAGGGCGTCGCGCCCACTAGCCACCCCGTCTTCAGATCCTGCAGGTTGTCGTTCGAAATCGTCGCAATGGCAATGACAGCGGACGTCGTGAACAGTGCCAGCGCAATCGCCAGCTTGCTGCCCTCGCTCGTGTCGAGCAACCCACTCGCCTGACTGATACTGAGAATCAGCAGCGAGACCAGCACCACGGCTACGATCCCGATGCCCGAAATCGGACTGGCCGACGAACCCACGAGTCCGGCCATGTAGCCGCAAGCTGCCGCCACCAGGAAGCCGAAGACCACGGCAAACACCACGCTGCAAACCACCAGCATGGCAATGCCGCCGAACGACAACGGTGCTTCTGCGAGGAACACGCCGAACGTCACGACCCATACGGCCACGCACACGAGCGTGAGTCCGATCACCCAATACGGCGAGAGGTCTTGCTCGGTGCGTCCGAGTGCCGCGCTCTTGCCGCGCGCGCCTCGCGCCTGTCCCAGAGCCGTGAACGACGTCTTCACGCCCTCGACCATCGGCTTTGCGAGCGTGATGAGCGTCCAGATGGCGGACACGCCGATGACGCCCGCACCAATGAATCGCACCTTCTGCTGCCAAAGCCCATTGGCAAACGCCGCAATCGCCTGACCGTCTGTGTTCGGCGTCATCGATGTCAGCACCGGTACGGCAATGCCCCAGCTAAAGACGATGCCAAACAGAATCGCCAGACCCGAGACAATCCCGATGAGATAGCCCGCGCCAATCAGCGCAAGAGAGAAACCGGTCGTCAGACGGAAGACGGCGGTGCCCGCGGGGATCCACGCCGTAATGCTCTCGCCCAACACTTTCAGGCCGGCCGTCGCGAATGCGAACAACGCGGAGACCACGCCACCGAACGCAATTTCGCGCACACCGCTGGTCTCGTTGGCAGCGTCGCGTTTCGCCGCCGACGGTGTTCCGTCAGCCGATGCGACATCGTCTCCCTCGCTGCCAACACGCAGAATTTCCGCGGCGGCAACCCCTTCGGGGTAAGGCAGATTACTGTCGACGACCATCGCACGCCGCAACGGAATGGTGAACAGCACGCCGAGAATCCCGCCCGACGCGCAGATCGCGAACGTCAAACCAAACGGAAAACCCTGCCAATGACCAATCATCAACAGGCCGGGCAACACGAAAATGATCGATGACAGCGTGCCGGCCGCAGACGCCTGCGTCTGCACCATGTTGTTCTCGAGGATGTTGCCGCCACGCAATGCGCGCAGTACCGCCATGGAAATGACGGCCGCCGGAATCGATGAGGAGAATGTCAGCCCGACTTTCAGACCAAGGTAGACGTTGGAAGCGGTGAACACCACAGTGATCAGTGCGCCGAGGATCATGCCGCGCACCGTCAGCTCGGGAAGCGAGACGGCGTCGGAAATTCGGGTCGGATGAGATGCCATGTACGGATCGGGGGGGGATTTTTCGCCCAGTGAGAATGTGGCGCAAATTGTATGCGCCCCCGTGGTGCACCGCCAGTCTTGACGGCGGAGATAGAACGACCGTTCGAATTCTGTTTTTCAGACGGTCGAAGCCAGCGCTAACTCACATTCATCCCATCCGCCACACCGCAACACCCTCAACTTTCTATCGCCCATCTATTTGTTCGATGGAATCCAACTTTTCCCAATTGATTTATTGATGGATGATGCGGGTTTTCCCTAAAGCAACAGCGAACGCGCAGGCCCCCAGGGAAACGACGGGCGCCACGCAATAACAGGAGCTTTCCGATGTCCAGTCTGCATACTTCATCGCATCCGGTCACTCAGCCGAGCGGCGCACGCCGCTGGCTGGTGCTTGCCGTCGTGTCGGTGGCGCTGCTGCTCATCGTGATCGACATGACGGTGCTCTACACGGCACTGCCTCGTCTGACCCACGATCTTGCAGCGACGGCGTCCGCCAAGCTGTGGATCGTCAACGCCTACGCACTCGTCGTGTCCGGCCTCTTGCTCGGCATGGGCACGCTCGGTGACCGCCTCGGTCACAAGCGTCTTTTCATCGCCGGGTTAGCCGTTTTCGGTCTCGCCTCGCTGGCGGCGGCCTTCTCGCCGGACGCCAACACGCTGATCGCCGCACGCGCCTTCCTCGGTGTTGGTGCGGCGATGATGATGCCGGCCACGCTGTCGCTCATCCGCATCACGTTTACCGACTCGCGTGAGCGAGCGTTCGCTATCGGCATCTGGGCGTCGGTCGCCTCGGGTGGCGCCGCCTTCGGCCCGGTCGTGGGGGGCGCGTTGCTTGAACACTTCTGGTGGGGCTCGGTCTTCCTGATCAACGTGCCGATCATCTTGCTGGCGCTGCCGCTCGCCCTCTGGCTGATTCCGAAGGGCGGGGCGACGTCGACGCAGCCGTGGGACTGGTTCGGCTCGGTGCTCTTCATGGTCGGGCTGGTCGGTCTGACCTATGCCATCAAGTCGGCGGGGAAGCCGTCGCCTGACTGGCTGACGGTAGGCGTAGCCCTCATCGTGGGTGTGGTCTTCCTGACGGCATTTACGCGCCGTCAACAGCGCAGCGCTCACCCGTTGCTCGACTTCAAACTGTTCCGCAATCCGGCATTCGCAAGCGCCGTTGTCGCAGCGCTGGTCGCCTCGGCGTCGCTGATCGGGATGGAACTGGTGTTCAGCCAACGCCTGCAACTGGTCCTCGGCTACTCGCCGCTCGAAGCCGGTTGGGCCATCGTGCCGTTGCCGCTCGCCGCCTTCGTGGCCGGGCCGATTGCCGGCCGACTGCTGCCGCGTCTGGGTGGCGCCCGAATGCTGCCGATCGCGTTGCTGATCTCGGGCATCGGGATGGCAGGTTATCTGTTCGTGCGTGACATGGGACTGATGCCGTCGATCGTCACGCTGGCGATTCTCGGCTTCGGCGTGGGGGCGACGATGACCGCCGCCTCGAGCACCATCATGCAAAGCGCACCGCCGGAGCGTGCGGGGATGGCGGCGTCCGTTGAGGAAGTCTCGTATGAACTCGGCGGCGCGCTGGGCGTGACGTTCATGGGCAGCCTGCTGTCGTTCGTCTACGCTCGTGGCATGCAGGTGCCGCAGACCGACTCGCTACCCAGCGTCGTGCGAGACAGTCTCGATGAAGCACAGATCGTCGCTGAACAGTTGCCCGCGGCACTCGCCGATTCGCTCACGCGTCTGGCGAATACCGCCTTCGATCAGGGCTTCAATGCCGTGATCGCGGCGGCCACCATCCTGCTGATTGCGACCGCCGCGTGGGGGCGCTGGCATGCCCGCTCACGTTAATCGACACTAACGCGACGCCGACGCCGACGCCGACGCCGACGCCGACGCCGACGCAACGTCAACGCAGCGTCAACGCCAACGTCAACGTCAACGCCAACGTCAACGCCAACGTCAACGCCAACGTCAACGCCAACGTCAACGCCAACGTCAACGCCAACGCCAACGCCAACGCCAACGCCAACGCCAACGCAACGTCAACGCAACGTCAACGCCAATGCCAACGTAACGTCAGCACGCAACGCTTAACGTTCCGTCTTGAGCATGCCGGCCATCGCATGCAGTGCCAGTGGGTAGCATTGCACGCCGAGCCCGCAGATCACGCCGGTCGCGACGCTCGAGATCAACGAGTGCCGGTAAATCTCGTCGCGCTTGTGGATGTTGGTGATGTGCACCTCGATCAACGGGCGCTCGATAAGCTTCGTTGCGTCGAGTACCGGAATTGACCGAAACGAGAAACCGGCCGGGTTGAGAATGACGCCCGCGCCGGCTTCAAACGCTTCCTGCAACCAGTCGATCATCGTGGCTTCGCTGTTCGTCTGCCGAAACTCGCAACGCAGTTCCAACTGTGCCGCCACCGAGCGCACGGTCGTTTCGATCTCGGCGAGCGTTGTATGCCCGTAGAGGTGCGGCTCGCGCTTGCCGAGCATGTTGAGGTTCGGTCCGTTGAGGATGTAGACAAGATCGGACATGGTGGTGATTGCGGTTCCCGTGAAAGACAAATAATCAGTGGCTGTTGCGCATGCCGTGAGCGCGGTCGACTGGCGCAACGCCCGAGACATTGGCAGTGCTACCGGTACTGGTGTGCGTCGCCGTATCCACAGCGTCGCCGGTGATCGCCTGCGTCGAGTCGGTACGCTGCATATCGATGCCGCGCGTCTCTGGTCCGATCAGAATGGCGGCCAGCGAAATCACATTGAGCACGGCACATAACGCCACCACAGCCCACGGCGATCCGTTACTGATGGAGAGCAACCAGACGGAGACCATCGGCATTGGCCCGCCGGTCAGCAGATTGGCGCCGGTGTAGGCGAGCGCGGAGCCCGAGTAGCGGACGTTGGTCGGAAACGCCTCTGCGAACGCCACCGGCTGAATACCACTCTGGTACTGCGTGAAGCCGAGAAACAGTCCCATGATCAGCAGCATCGGTACGAAGCTGCGGGTATCGAGCACGGAGAAGTACACGAGCGAGATCAGCAGCGTGGCGCAAGAGCCGATCGCCAATGCCTTCTTGCGCCCGATCCGGTCGCTGAGCGTTCCCCCGATAAGCGCACCGAAAATCGCGAAGATGTTCGCGCCCATGAGCAGCATGAACGCCGTCTGCTTCGGCACGCCAAGCGTCTTGGTGATGTAGCTCAGCGAGAACACCACGATGAGATAGAAGATCGCCGCAGGGCCGCAAAAGAAGAGCGTCCAGCGAATGAGCGGTTTGTAATGCAGACGCACGGCATCGCGCAGCGGATTGCTCACCTTCACGACCTGCTTTGCCTGCTTCATCGCAGCGAACGCCGGTGTTTCGTGCACCTTGAGTCGAATGTAGACGCCGACGACGACCAGCAGAAAGCTCAGCACGAAGGGCACGCGCCATCCCCACGACTCAAACGCTTCCGCCGACAACGAGGCCGATAGCCCGAATAGCGCCGCGTTGGCGAGAATCTGACTGACGGGCGAGCAGATGCCCAACAAGCCGGAGTACCTGCCTCGCCGGTCCGGGCTCGCGTGTTCGATGGCCATGAGCTGTCCGCCCGTCGACTCGCCGCCCAGCGCGAAGCCCTGCACGATGCGCAGCACCACCAGCAGAATCGGTGCCCACACGCCGATTTGCGCGTAAGTGGGCAGCAAGCCCATGAGCACCGAGGCCACCCCCATGACGGATACGGTGGCGAGCATCAGATTGCGTCGCCCGAACTTGTCACCGAGTGAGCCGCAGATGACGGCGCCCAGCGGACGTGCCGCCAACCCGACACCGAATGTCGCGAGCGACGCGAGCAGCGCCGATGTCGGCTCCATCGCCGGGAAGAACAGCTTCGGCAGCAAGGTCGCCGCCAGCGCGCCGTACAAAGTGAAGTCGAACCATTCGAGCGCAGTGCCGATGGTGGCGGCGGTGACCGCCCGCGTCTGCATCGACGCGTCCGACGCAGAGGTCGCTACGTGTGTCATGCCTGTCTCCTAACCGTTTGATCTGTCGTCATGCCCCATCGTCGCAGTCGCAAGGCGCCGAGAAAATCGGCATCTGCCAGAAGCGTGTACGAGAACGGGGGCCGCCTGGGCGTGTCCCGGGCTGGCAAGTGCGATCTTAGTGAGGTTGTTGGAACACTATTCCACACTGGAATCACATGTCACAATGCGGAAAAATCAAGACATGGAGACGTTATGAACGGCGTGATGGAGCGCACCCTCGCGATACTGGAACTGCTGGCCCAGCAAGTGGGCGGCACGCCGCTGGCCTTCATCGCCGACGAACTCGATATCCCCCGCAGCGCTTGCCATCGATTGCTCACCGACCTGAAGGCGTTTGGCTACGTGCGCCAGGTGCGTGAGCATGGTGACTACGTGCTCACGACGAAGCTGGTGGGACTGGGCCTGAGCTTTCTGAGTACGTCGGGCATTGTCGACATGGCACAAACGATTCTCGATCGATTGGCGCAAACGTCGGGCGAACTGGTGCGGCTGGCCATCGTCGATGGGGATCGCATCACGTGGGTCGCGAAAGCGCAGGGCGCAATGAAGGGGCTCAAGTACGACCCCGATATGGGGATGGACACCGTGCTGTCGTGCTCGGCGACCGGCCACGCATGGATGATGACGATGAGCGACGAGCGCGCGATGGCGTTGGTGAGCCGTCAGGGATTCGGGCAGCCGAAGGACTACGGCCCGAACGCGCCGACGACCGTGCAAGGATTGCTCACGTTTCTTGAAGCCGCCCGGCAGCGTGGCTACGCCACCATCAACGAGGTGTTCGCGCCGGGCATGACCGCGATGGCGGCCCCGATTTTGCGTCGCGGCTATCCGGCGCTGGGCGTCATCAGTATTGCCGGGCCGTTGATGCGGCTCGACGAAGCGCGCATGACACGGCTCGGTCCTGCGTTGCTTGCGGCCGCGTCCGAACTGGCCGCCGCAAGCCATTCGTCGCCGCTGTTCGAGCGGATCGGCTGATGGGCGAACAGGCGAACGGGCGCTAACGCGCCACGCTTACTGCAACGAACACGACAGCCAATGCGCGATGCGCACCCCGTCGAGGCGCGAGCCTTCCGGCGTGTCGCTGCCCAGCATCGTCACGATGACGGGGCGTCGCTTGTGCACCATCACGCGCATCACCATGTTGTGCCCCGATTCGTTGATGAAGCCGGTCTTCTGCACGCTCGCATTCACTTTCCCATAGCGCACCAGACGATTCGTATTGACGTACTGCAACTGCCCCTTGCCCGTGGGCACCAGTTGCTGATGATCGATCGAATAACGGCGGATGAGCGGATAACTGTTCGACGCGCGCACCAGACGCGCCAGTTCGCGTGCCGTCGACACATTGCGCGGCGACAGTCCTGTCGAATTTTCGAAGCGTGTGTTCGGCATGTTCAAGGCACGAGCCTTGGCGTTCATGGCGGAAATGAAGGCGGGACGTCCGCCCGGGTAGTCGCGGCTCAATGCCGCCGCCGCGCGGTTTTCCGACGCCATCAGCGAGATGTGCAGCATGTCGGCGCGCGAAAGCGTCGAGCCTACTGCGAGACGTGAGTGCGTGTACTTGAGCGTATCGAGATCGGCGTTCGTGACGGTAAGTGGCGCGCGCATCGGCGGACCGTTATCGAGCCAGACCACGGCCGTCATCAGCTTCGAGAGTGACGCAATCGGGCGCACCTGATCGGCATTGCGCGCGAACAGCGGCGTATTCGTTTTCTCGTCAACAATATAGACGGCCCGCGAAAACAGATGCTTGCGAGAGGCCGGCGTGAAGCCGCAACGGGCGAGTAGTTTCGGCTTTGCATCGGTGCTGACTTGCGTGGGAGATGCATTGGCTATCTTGGCCGACGTCGCAGCAGCACCCGCACCCACGGCAGCCGCAGCGGCTGTCGATCGCTTCGGCGTCACACTGCGCTTTGCCGCCACCGGCGGACGTTTCGCCGCCGCTTTCGCCTGACGCGGCGGTTTCCCGGCTTTGCGTCCCGAGGGCGCTTTTGCCCGAGGGCTCGCCGCTCGCTTGCGCGACGTACTCGCGGCCGCCGCCTTCCCATGCGCGGTCTTCGACGACTTCCTGGCGACCGCTTTCTTCTTTTTGACGGTGGCGTCACGCCGCTTGCCGGTGCTCGATTGGTGGGCCGTCGCGGCGAGCGCGTCGCTCACAGGCAGCCCCGCGATGAGCAGTATCACGCCGAAGAGCACCAGGCGCGCCAGTGCGATGGCGCGCGGCGACAGGCGATAGAGACGGGGCAGGGAGGGGCTGAGCAGCGGATACCACAGGGCAGACATCTTCGCGCGATTCCGTAGTGAGAGGGTGACGGTCGACGCGTGCATGCAAAAGAACAGCCTCACACGGCGGCGACCGCCACGCAGGACACAGACGCAATACACGGGGAAACCTGTTGGACGGTGCGTCGGCGAGGAGTTCCTGAATTTCCGAGTGACGTATTACAAAAAGTTACATGTATCGAACCTTCGGTGTATGAATGCTCTGCGTAGTACGCGGTATTTGCTTTGCTCGTTTGGTTATTGGACGTTAAGGAGGGCGTTTTCCTAGACTGGTCGTTCGCCTGAATCGGCAACCACTCACCCAAGTCATAAGGAATCATCCATGCAACGTCGCCAACTGTTTCGCCTGCTCGGCAGTCTCTCGCTCGCATTGGCCATCGGCTCGCTGGGGACGATGGGCGCGCATGCTGCCGACAAGCCGCTCAAGGTCGGCGTGCGTGGCGGTGTCGACGAGGAGATCTGGGAAGTTGTCACGAAGGTCGCGAAATCGCGTGGCCTGAACGTCGAGACGGTGGTGGTGACCGGCACCGCGAGCCCGAACGAAGCGCTCAATAACGGCGACCTCGACGCCAACTCGTTCCAGCACATTCCGTTCCTGCGCGATCAGGTCAAGCAGCGCGGCTACAAGATCGTGTCGGTGGGCGACACGTTGATTTCGCCCATCGCCTTCTACTCGAAGAAGTACAAGTCGCTGGAAGCGTTGCCCACGGGTGCCAAGATCGGCCTGCCGAACGACCCGAGCAATCAGACCCGTGCGCTCGTCATTCTGCGCGATCACGGCCTCATCAAGCTGCGCGACGGCTTCGATCCGTACACCGGCACGGCCACGCTCGCCGACGTCACGGCCAATCCGCGCAAGCTCGAGTTCATCGAGAGCGCCTCGGTCGTGCTGGCCCGCTCGTTGCCCGACGTCGATGCCTCCGCGATCGTCAACAGCTTCGCCTATCAGGCTGGCCTGATCGCCACGCGCGACGGCATCGCCGTGGAGAAGCGAGAGAACAATCCGTACGTGAACATCATTGCCGTGCGCGAGAAGGATAAGAACGCGCCCTGGGTCGCACCGCTGCTCAAGGCCTATCAGTCTGAAGAGGTGCGCAAGTTCATCGAGACGAAGTACCAGGGCTCGGTTGTCCCGGCCTTCTGAGGCGGGAAGCGACTCAAGTGACTTAAGTGACGTGAGCGAAGCCAGCGACGCCGCGTGCGTCGCCTGCCGAATGCTCGACGTCACCAGCGAGGAACAGGCGATGACTACCCGACACACTTCGACGGCACCCGTCACCCGGCTGCCCACGGCGGCAGTCCGCGAGGTCGCGCACATCACGTTCGATGGGCTCGGCAAGATTTACGCGGGCGCATCGAGCGCCGCGCTGCAGGACATCTCGTTCGCGGTGCAACGCGGTGAGAGCTTCGGCATCATCGGGCGCAGCGGTGCGGGGAAATCCACGCTGCTGCGCACGATCAATGCGCTGGAGCTGCCCAGCAGCGGCCACGTGAAGGTCGACGGCATCGATGTCGCGACACTCGACGAGGATGCCCTTGTCGGTCTGCGCTGCCGTATCGGCATGATCTTCCAGCACTTCAATTTGCTCTCGGCGAAAACGGTCTTCGAGAACGTGGCGCTGCCGCTGCGGGTGGCCGGGGTACCCAAAGCACAGATCGCCCCGCGCGTGAACGAGTTGCTCTCGCTCGTGGGACTGGCGGGGAAAGCCGATGCTTATCCCGCGATGCTCTCGGGGGGGCAGAAGCAACGCGTCGGCATTGCGCGAGCGCTCGTGCATCGCCCCGAGGTTCTGCTGTGCGACGAGGCGACCTCGGCGCTCGACCCGGAGACGACCGACGCCATCCTCACATTGCTCGGCGACGTGCAGCGCGAGTTCGGACTGACGGTTGTGCTCATCACGCACGACATGGGCGTGATCCATCAGGCTTGCGAGCGCGTGCTGGTGCTCGATCAGGGGCGCATCGCCGAGCTGGGCCCTGTCGAAGACGTCTTCGCGAATCCGCAGGCAGAAGCGACGCGTGCGTTGCTGCGTCCGCTTCAGCACGCGTGGCAAGGGCGTCTTGCGGCGTCGGCGGCGCGTGCTCAGGCGCAGGTTCACGCCCTCTGAACTTCCCGAAAAACTTCATGTTCGATAAATATCTGCGTGCGCTTGGCGAAACCCTGCTGATGGTGACGAGCGCTTGTGCCATCGTCTTCGCCGTTGGGATGTTGCTGGCCGTGGTGCTGGTTGTCACCGCGCCGGGGGGCCTGGCGCCGCGACCGCGTCTGAACCGGGCGCTGTCGGTCGTCGTGAACCTGTTTCGCGCCGTGCCGTTCATCATTCTTTTGGTCGCACTGCTGCCCGTCACACGCTGGATCGTCGGCACGACGATGGGGACCTGGGCCGCCGTGGTGCCGCTGGCCGTGCATCTGATTCCCTTCTTCGCACGCGTGACGCAGGTCGGCTTGCGCGAGATCGAACCGGGCCTGATTGAAGCGGCGCGTGCGATGGGCTGCCGTCGCTGGCATATCGTGCGGCACGTATTGCTGCCCGAAGCGCTGCCCGCGATTCTCGGGGGGGCGACGGTGACGGTGATTGCGATGGTCGGCGCGTCGGCGATGGCCGGTGCCGTCGGGGCGGGCGGGCTGGGCGATCTGGCCGTGCGCTACGGCTACGAGCGCTATGAGACGAGCGTCATGTTCAACGTGATCGTGATCCTCGTTGCCCTGGTCACGCTCTTGCAGTTCGCCGGAGAACGGTTGGCTCGTCGCGTCGATCACCGTCGCTGACGTCGCAAAACAAAAGGGGCCGCTTTCGCGACCCCTTTGACTGATCTGCTCCGCACGATCGCGGTGCGGATTACGCGATCAGATCATTCCATCAATACCCGAGTGCCAGACCCGTGTTGCGGCGCGGATCGTTCGAACCGTAGTAGCGGTTCTTGCCGATCGGCTTGCCGCCGAGCGACGGTGCACCGACGAGAATGGCGGCGATGTGGTTCGCCGGTTGCGGGCCGGCAAACTTCTGGCCCCAGCTCTCGAGGATCTTCTGCGTGTCGGGGCTCAGCGCGAACGGTTCGATGTTGGTGGCTTCCGGCATCCACTGCTGGTGGAAGCGCGGTGCATCGACGGCCTCCTGCAAGCTCATGCCGTAATCGATGACGTTGAGCATCGTCAGCAGCGTTGCGGTGATGATGCGGCTACCGCCCGGGGTACCCACGACCATGACCGGCTTGCCATCCTTCGTGACGATGGTCGGGCTCATCGACGACAGCGGACGGCGGCCCGGGCCGATGGCGTTCGCTTCACCCTGGATCAGACCGTACAGGTTCGGCACACCCACCTTGGCGGTGAAGTCGTCCATTTCATCGTTGAGCAGCACGCCCGTGCCGTTGGCCATGACCTTCGCGCCAAACCAGTCGTTGAGCGTGTAGGTGACCGACACGGCGTTGCCATCCTTGTCGATGATCGAGTAGTGCGTGGTGTTGCTGCCTTCATGCGGCGGCACGCCCGGCTTGATCTCTTGCGAGATACCGGCCTTCTGCGGGTTGATCGCGGCGCGAATCTTGGCGGCGTAGTTCTTGTCGAGCAACTGCGCGATCGGGTTCTTCACGAAGTCCGGATCCCCCAGATAGCTGTTGCGGTCGACATACGCGTGACGCATTGCCTCGATGGTGTATTGCACGCTTTGTGCCGAGTGGTAACCCAGTTCCTTCATCGGGTAGCCTTCGAGAATGTTCATGATCTCGCAGATCACCACGCCGCCCGAGCTGGGGGGCGGGGCCGACACCACGTGATAGCCGCGATAGTCGCACTCGACCGGGGCCAGTTCGCGAGTCTTGTACTGATCGAGATCGGCTTGCGTGATGATGCCGCCACCGGCCTTCATCGACGCCACGAGCTTGTCGGCGACTTCACCCTTGTAGAAACCGTCGGTGCCCTTGGCGCTGATCAGCTTGAGCGTGCGCGCCAGATCCTTTTGTACGAGACGCTCGCCCGGCTGGAACGGCTGTCCCTTGTTCAGGAAGATGGCGCCCGAGTTGGCCCGGTCCTTCTCGAAGTCCTTGGTCGATGTCCACAGCATGTCGACGTCGCCCTGGTCGAGCACGAAGCCCTTGTCCGCCAGCGTGACGGCCGGCGCGAGCAGTTGCTGACGCGTCTTCGTGCCGTACTTCTCGCGGGCGTACTCCATGCCCGACACGGTGCCCGGCACGCCCACGGCCAGATAGCCGGTGGTCGAGGCACCCTTGATGACGTTGCCGTCCTTGTCGAGATACATGTTCGCCGTGGCAGCCAGCGGGGCCTTCTCGCGGAAGTCGAGGAAGGTCTTGCGGCCATCGGCGAGCTGGATCGTCATGAAGCCGCCGCCGCCGATGTTGCCGGCTGCCGGATACACCACGGCGAGGGCATAACCCACGGCAACGGCTGCGTCGATGGCATTGCCACCGGCCTTGAGCACGTCGACGCCGACTTTCGACGCAATGTGCTGGGCCGTGACGACCATGCCATTCTCGGCACCCACCGGTGCCTGCGAGGCTGCGTGGACGTTGAACAGCGCACAGCTCAGAGCTGTGGCCAGAAGCGCTTTAGTGAAGGTTGGGTTTTTCATCGTCTTTCTGTGGTTCTTGTCTGAGCGAGATAAATGGAACTTCAACGGCGCCGGCGACGGGGGCACGCCCGGCAGCTCGCCCTCGCACAGTGCCTGGGACCGGCGCTGTTCCGGGGCGACGTCTCCGCTGCCGTATGACTGACGTGCGTAAAAGTTCCGTCGACTATCGAACGGTAACGCATAACGGGTAATTGGGGAAAGATGCGCCAAAAGTCCGGGCGACGGGCCACGACGCGATATCGGGTGGCTCTGGACATTTCACGCAAATGCGCTCGCGCCTTCACCGGCAAGCGCTGGACGATATTTGGGG
>JARLJF010000198.1 GCA_031291335.1 Pandoraea sp.
CCCCGTCGTCACCGGGATATTGCGCACGGACGAGACGAATGCGCTAACGTATGTGCTCTGCGTATGTCCGCATCCCGATAGAGGAAGTCAGGCATGTCTCATCCCTTCGATCCAGAGCGCTATTTCCGGCGCATCGGCTACACCGGCCCGCGCGAAGCGACGCTCGACGTCCTGCGTGCCGTGCACTCACTGCATCCGCTCGCCATCCCGTTCGAAAATCTCGATCCGATTCGCGGCCGTCCGGTCGAAGTCGATCTGCCGTCGGTCGTCGCCAAATTGCTCGACGGCGGGCGCGGCGGCTATTGCTTCGAGCAGAACGCCCTGTTCGCCGACGCACTGACACATCTCGGTTTCACCGTCACTCCGCTGATCGGACGCGTTGCGTGGGGGCGTTCGTTCGATGTGGAAGCGCCGCTTACGCACATGCTGTTGCGCGTCGATCTGGACGGCGAGGCGTGGCTGGCCGACGTCGGCTTTGGCTCCGTCACACTCACGGCGCCGCTGCGTCTGCAATCGACACAACCGCAATCGACGTTGCTTGAAACGTTTCAATTGGAGACGGTCGGCGCGAGCGATGACGGGGTGCCGAGTGAATACCGGTTGAGCGTGCGCTCTGCGCAGCGGTGGTTGCCGGTGTATCGCTTTACGCCAAAACCTGCCGAATGGATCGACTACAAACTGGGCAATTGGTACACGTCGAGTGCGCCGGACTCCATTTTCCTGAATCAACTGATCGCATGCCGGGTGCTGCCGCAGGGACGCATTGCGCTGCTCAATACGAAGCTGACGGAACGCTCTCCACAGGGCGAACTCGTGGCGGAGACGGAAATCGTGTCGGGGGCACAACTCGCGCAGATTCTGCGGGAGCGTTTTGGTCTGACGCTGGACGGCATTGATACCGACGCGCTGTTCGATCGCGCGAAAGCCTGCGCTGCCAAGGCGGCTGGCTGAGCGCTGCCTGCGGCGTCGCAAACGAAAAGGCCGCCTCCCAAGGGAAGCGGCCTTTGTCGTTGGGCAGCACTACGACTGAGTGCGAACCGGGGGCGCGTTAGTGTGCCGAGGTCGTGCCGGGCCACATCCGCACCGTGAGGGCACCGAGTGCGGCAAGCGTGGCGAGCGTTGCGACGCCCGTCCAGCCCCAATGCGCCAAAGCCTGCGCCCCAAGGGCCGCGCCAATCGACATGCCGATGAACACGCCGACGAAGAGCACCGCGTTCAGACGGCTGCGCGCGGGAGGCTCGATGCTGTACACGATGGTCTGGTGCGATACCAGCGCCACCTGTACCCCCAGATCGAAGCCGATGGCGCCCAGACCGATCAACCATAACTGAGCGTGCGCGCCGAGCATGGGGGCGAACAGCATCGCCGCAAACGAGACGGCGACCAGCGCCGCGCCGAGACGCGTCACAATCTGAGGCCCCTTGCGATCCGCAATCCGGCCGGCCAGCGGTGCGCCAAGGGCACCGGCAGCGCCTGCCAGACCGAAGGCCCCTGCCGCTGCGGCGCCCAGATGGAACGGCGCTTCGTGAAGCATGACGGCCAGCGTCGACCAGAAGGCGCTGAAGCCGACCGACAGCAAACCTTGCGCCACGGCCGCGCGACGCAATGCCGGGTGACGGCGCCACAGGTCAGCCACCGATCCGATCAACTGGCGATAGGTCATCTGCGTTGTCGGATGGAACGACGGCAGGCTGCGCCATGCCACCACGCCGAAACCGGCCACGCTGATGGCGGCAACGACATACATCGTCCGCCAGCCGAAGTTCTGCGCGACGAAACCCGAGACGACCCGAGAGAGCAGAATGCCCAGCAACAAGCCGGTCATCACCGTGCCGACGACCCGCCCACGGATCGACTCCGGGGCGAGGGTGGCGGCAGCAGGCACGATGTCCTGCGCCATGGTCGCCGTCAGGCCGATGGCCAGGCTCGCGGCGAGCAGGGTGCCGATGCCCGGCGCGAAGGCGGCCAGCAGGAGCGCGAGCGTGAGAATCGCTCCCTTGATGAGAACGATGCGACGGCGGTCGATGATGTCGCCCAGCGGCACCAGAAGCAGAATGCCCAGCGCATACCCGAGCTGGGTGAGCGTAGGCACCCAGCCGACGGTCGTATTGGCCGCGTGGATGTCGTCGGTCATGATGCCGAGCATCGGTTGGGCGTAGTACAGCGAGGCGACGGTCAGGCCGGTGCCCGTCGCGAGCAGCAGAATCAGCCTGGCGGATAACTCGGGCTGGGGCCGCGGCGCGGCCTGCGTCGGGTTGTTCGCGTTGGCCGCATCGCACGTTTGAGCGGAACTCATGAGGGAACTCCAGTAGCGAAAAGTATGGCGCGTAGTGTCGCGCTTGGTGCGGTGCAGCGGTAGACCTATAATCCGTACAACCTTTATACGTGACGCGTATGACAGAACCCTTCCAACCCCCGCCCTCTGTGACTGACACTTCCGCAGGCCGCAGCGGCGGCGCCGACCGCGTCGAGCTGATGCAGACGTTCGTTCGCATCGTCGAGGCCGGCAGTCTCTCGGCGGCGGCGGTTCTGCTCGGCACCACGCAGCCGACCGTCAGCCGACGTTTGCAGATGCTCGAGCGTTCGTTGGGGCTTCGGTTGCTTCAGCGCTCGACCCACCGCATGAAGCTCACGGAAGACGGCGAGCGTTGCTTCGCGCGAGCGAAGGAGCTGGTGACGAACTGGGAGGCGTTCGAGGCCGATCTGCGCGGCACGGGCGACGACCCGGAGGGCACCTTGCGCGTGCTCGTGCCTCACGCGTTCGGACAGGAAATGATGGTCGGACCGCTGGCGGATTTTCTCGAGCGCTATCCGGGAATGAAGGTGCAGTGGTTCTTGCAGGACCGCGAGCCGGATTTCATCGCCGAAGGTCTCGACTGTGCGATTCATGTGGGGGAACTGCGAGATCCTTCGAACGTGGCGATCTCGTTGATCGATGTGCCGCGAATTGTTGTGGCGTCGCCACGGTTGCGGGAAGGACTTCCGTCGCCCGTGCATCCGGCTGATCTGGCAGCGTTACCGTGGCTGTCGCACTCGACGTTTTATCGCAACGACATCACGCTCACGCACGAGACGACCCGTGAAACCGTCCGCCTGGCATTCGACCCACGCATGAGTACGGACAATCTCTATGCATTGCGCAGTGCCGCAATACGTGGACTCGGTGTGGGCGTCTGTTCCGCATGGGTGATGGCCGAGGACGTGGCACAGGGGCGCCTGACCCAACTGGTGCCGCAATGGCGCCCGACGCCGTTGCCGATGTACATCATCTATCCGTACGCGAAGTACTACCCGGCACGTCTGCGCCGTTTCATCGAAGCGATGCGCTGCGCCATTCCCCCAGTGATCGCCGCGGAACAGCGCAAGATTCGCTGATCAGATCAACTGAAGTTGCCCGGCGGTGCCTTGCAGCAGGGCGTCGTTGCGTTGCGCGGCGTCGCGCAGATAGTCCCACAGCACCGTAATGCGCTTGAGCGTGCGCAATTCCTCGTGGCAGTAGATCCAGAAGCTGCGCGTGACGACCACGTCATCGACGAGCAACGGCACCAGCCGGGCATCCTGCGCCGCCATGAAGCATGGCAGGATCGCCAGCGCCTCACCCTGTAACGCCGCCTGATATTGCGCGATGACGCTCGTGCTGCGCAGCACGACGTCGCACCCCGGCACGATGTCTTCCAGATAGCGCAGCTCATTGCTGAAGCTGAGTTCGTCGACATAGCTGATGAAGCGGCGTCCGCTCAGATCCGCGAATGTGGCGACGTCGCCGTATTGCGCGAGATAGCCGGGTGTCGCATACAACTGCAAACGGTAGTCGCACAGCTTGCTGCACACGTACGGCCCGCGTTGCGGGCGCTCGATGGTGATCGCCAGATCGGCCTCGCGCTTCGAGAGGCTCACGAAACGCGGCACCGGCAAGACGTCGAAGTCGATGGCGGGATATTCGCGTTGAAAGCGTGAGAGCACGGGCGTGACGAAATACGTGCCGAACGCCTCGGTCGAGCCGATACGTACGTGGCCCGAGAGCGTCTGTCCCAGCCCTGCGACCTGCTCGCAGGCCGATTGCAGCGCAGTCTCCATTTGCTCGGCGTGAACGAGGAGTTGCTGACCTTCGGGCGTCAGGGCGAAGCCCGCGTTGCGCGACTTGTCGAACAGCAACGTACCGAGCGACTGCTCCAGGGCTCGCACGCGTCGCGAAACCGTTGTGTGATCGACCCCCAGCCGCTGCGCCGCCGCACTCACGCGCTGCGTGCGCGCGACCTCCAGAAAGTACCGAAGATCGTCCCAGTCGGGGCGCGGCTCTGTGCCCGAAACGCCGGCGATGCCTGACGAGCGTATTGCTGCGGTGCGAACCATCGCCCGATCTCCTATGTGCATTTATGCACAAAGTAGATGCAGATATTCGCTATGTAAAGCAAATTCGCACAAATACAATTTATGAGCGCCGCGCATAGACGATGGCGACGAAAGCATAAGAGACCTGAAAGGACCTGAAGGAGACAAAGCGATGAAGATGAAGCCGTGGCTGCTCGCGCTGGGACTCGGCGCGGGCTTGGGGTTGACGTCGGTATCCGGCATGGCCGAATTGCCGAACCGTCCGGTGAAGGTGGGCGTGCTCACCGACATGTCGGGCACCTATTCCGCGATGGGCGGCGCCGGGTCGGTGGTGGCGGCGCAAATGGCCATCGACGATTGTCTGGCGGCCGAATGCAAGGGCATGAAGATCGATCTGGTCTCGGCCGACAATCAGAACAAAGCTGACGTTGCCGCCAACAAGGCGCGTGAATGGTTCGACCGTGACAACGTCGACGCGATTGCCGATCTGACGAACTCTGCCGCCGCACTCGCTGTACAGAAGCTCGCGATGGACAAGCAGCGCGTTGTGCTGTTCTCGGGCCCGGCGACCACGCGTCTGACGAACGAAGACTGCTCGCCCACGGGCTTTCACTGGATGTTCGACACCTATTCGCAGTCCGCGGCGACTGCGCGTGCGGTGGTCGGTGACGGCGGCAAGTCGTGGTACTTCATCACCGTCGACTATGCGTTCGGGCATTCGCTGGAGAAGGACGCCGCCGATATCGTGAAGGCGCAAGGCGGCACGGTAGTGGGCCAGTCGCGGCATCCGCTCAACGCGTCGGATTACGCGTCGTTCCTGTTGCAGGCGCAAAGCTCGAAGGCGCAAGTCGTGGCACTCGCCAACGGCGGACAGGACACCGTCAACGCCCTCAAACAAGCGCGGGAATTCGGCATCGTGCAACGCGGCCAGAAGCTGGCGGCGTTGCTGGTGTTTCTGTCGGATGTTCATGCGCTCGGTCTGAACACGGCGCAAGGCCTGATGTTTACCGACGGTTTCTATTGGGACTACGACGACGCGTCGCGCGCCTGGTCGGCCCGCTTCCAGAAAAAGTACAAGGATCTGAAGCCGACGATGGTGCAGGCGGGCGTGTATTCGAGTGTGCTGCATTACCTGCGTGCGGTCGCGGCTTCGAAGAGCGTGGATGCGAAGGTGGTTGCGCAGAAAATGCGGGAAATGCCGATTCGCGATCCGATCATGCACAACGCCTCGATTCGTCCGGACGGCCGCGTGATTCACGACATGTATCTGTTCCGCGTGAAGTCGCCCGCCGAGTCGAAAGGCCCGTGGGACTACTACACCAAGGTCGCCACGGTGCCCGCGACGGAAGCCTTCCAGCCGTTGTCGAAATCGACCTGCTCGCTCGTGAAGACGAGCACGGCCGCGAAGTGAGCGGTCGCCTGATCGCCATGGCGCAGGCGTCGCCTCGATTGCCTATCTTGTAATTGCCGGCGGCGCTGCGTGCCTCTCGCTTTGAGCCGCAGCCCGCCATCCACCGAACCCTGAGGTGGCGCAAGCCCCCGAATCCTTGCATTCATTCTTGCATTCGTTTCGATCTGGAGAGCCTGTCATGTCCCTACCTACCATTCCGCTGCTTATCGACGGCAAGCGTGTCGAGTCGAAGACCTCGCAGTGGCGCGACGTTGTGAACCCGGCCACACAGGAAGTCATCGCGCGCGTACCGTTCGCAACGACCGAGGAACTCGAAGCCGCCGTGGCGTCGGCCAAGGCGGCTTACAAGAGCTGGCGCAACACGTCGCAAGCGAACCGCATGCGCGTGATGCTGCGCTTCCAGCAACTGCTGCGCGATCACACGGGCGAACTCGCAGCACTGATTACGCGTGAGCACGGCAAGACGCTGCCCGACGCCGAGGGCGAAGTCGGACGCGGCCTCGAAGTCGTCGAACATGCCTGCTCGATTGCGTCGCTGCAATTGGGCGAGTACGCACAGAATGCCGCCGGTGGCGTGGATGTCTACACGCTGATCGAACCGCTGGGCGTGTGCGCGGGTATCACCGCGTTCAACTTCCCCGTGATGCTGCCGTGTTTCATGTTCCCGTTGGCCGTGGCGACGGGCAACACGTTCGTGCTCAAGCCGTCGGAGCAAGACCCGAGTGCGTCGCTGCGTCTGGCCGAACTCGCGCTGGAAGCCGGCCTGCCACCGGGCGTGCTCAATGTCGTGCATGGCGGCCCGGATATCGCCAACGCCATTTGCGATCACCCGGATATCAAAGCCGTGTCGTTCATCGGCTCGACGCACGTCGGCACGCATATCTACCGTCGTGCCTCGGACGCGGGCAAGCGTTGCCAGGCGATGATGGGCGCGAAGAACCACTGCGTGATCCTGCCGGATGCGGACCGCGAGCAGGCCATCAACCATCTGCTGGGCGCGGCGTTCGGCGCGGCGGGGCAGCGTTGCATGGCGACATCGGTGGCAGTGCTCGTGGGCGAAGCGCGCGAGTGGGTGCCCGAACTGGTGGAACGCGCGCGCGCCCTCAAGGTCGGCCCGGGCACCGATCGCAAGGCGGATCTCGGCCCGGTGGTGTCGAAGCAGGCGCGTGCGCGCATCGAGAAACTCATCGGCGCCGGGGTGGAAGAGGGCGCGAAACTGCTGCTCGACGGACGCGGTCACGCGGTCAAGGAGGCCCCCGAAGGCAACTTCGTCGGCCCGACCATTTTCGATGGCGTGACGGCGGACATGTCGATCTACCGCGACGAGATTTTCGGACCGGTGCTGTGCATGGCGGGTGTCGATACGCTCGATGAAGCGATTGCCTTCGTCAACGCCAACCCGAACGGCAACGGTGTGGCGCTGTTCACGCAGGACGGCGGGGCGGCGCGTCAGTTCCAGAACGAGATCGACGTCGGTCAGGTCGGGATCAACCTGCCGATTCCGGTGCCGGTCGCGTGGTTCAGCTTCACCGGCTCGCGCGGTTCAAAGCTCGGCGATCTGGGGCCGAACGGCAAGCAGGCCATTCTGTTCTGGACGCAGACGAAGACCGTGACGGCGCGCTGGCAGGCCCGCGGCACCGGCCCGTCGGGCGTGAACACCACCATCACGCTCAAGTAACGCGCGCCTACCTACGGATTTCGGAGACAGACGATGGCTACGGAAACTCAACAAGGGACGTTGCGTGTCGCGTTCATCGGACTCGGCAACATGGGCGGGCCGATGGCGGCCAATCTGGTCAAAGCGGGGCATGCGGTGCGCGGCTTCGATTTGTCCGGCGACGCGGTGAATCGACTGGCGGCCGCCGGCGGCAGCGCGGCGACGTCGATTGCCGACGCCGTGCGCGATGCACAGGTCGTCATCACGATGCTGCCGGCCGGTGAGCACGTGCTCGCGGCGTACGATGGCCCGCAGGGCGTGCTCGCGAACGCGGCTGCCGATGCCGTGCTGATCGACAGCAGCACGGTGCCACCGGAGATTCCGCGTCAATTGGCGGCGCTCGCGCGTCAGGGCACGCTGTTGCTCGACGCACCGGTTTCGGGCGGCACGGCAGGCGCTGCGGCTGGCACGCTCACCTTCATGGTGGGCGGCGACGCGGCGCTGGTCGAGCGTATGCGACCGCTGCTCGCCAACATGGGACGGGCGATCCACCACGGCGGCCCGCTGGGGGCCGGGCAGACGCTCAAGCTGTGCAACAACATGCTGCTGGGCATTCTGATGGCGGGCACGAGCGAGGCGCTGCGTCTGGGCATCGCCAACGGGCTCGATCCGAAGGTGCTCTCGGCGGTCATGCAGCAAAGCTCGGGGCGCAACTGGACGCTGGAGGTCTACAACCCGTGCCCGGGCGTGATGGAGAATGCGGCGTCGTCACGCGGTTACACAGGCGGCTTTGCCACCGATCTGATGGCGAAGGACTTGCGCCTGGCTCACGGAGCGGCCGAGGCCAGCGATGTGGCCACGCCGTTGGGCGATCTGGCGCGGCGCATCTTCGAGGTGCATCGAGCCAACGGTCACGGCGCGCTCGACTTCTCGAGCATCTTCCAGGACCCGGTCACGCTGGCGCAGGCGCTGGACGTGAAGTAATCGGGAAGGCATTGCCGTGCAGCAGGATAGACAAACGCCCGTCGGCTTTGCGGCCGACGGGCGTTGTCTTTTGTCGAGGAGACTCGCTGTGTGCCAACCGGCGCCAGTCAGCGCCAGTCGGTCTCAAGCGGCTTGCATCAACCTCATCCGGCGATCATGTGATGCAACTGGTCGAGTTCCTGATTGAGCGCGCGTTGCTCGTCGGCCGACAGGCCGCCGCCGTGTTGCGCTGCCATGTCGCGGGCTTCCTGCGCGATGGCGTCGAGTCGGCGGTGCAGATCATAGCCACGCGGCGGCGGGTAATAGCCCTGATTCACGTGATTGTCGATGTCGCGCGATTCATTGCCGATACGACGGTCGATCTGTTCACGGCGTTGCACGGCGACGGTGTGCGGGTCCGGCTCCACGACGACACGGGCAGCGGGGGCCGGGCGCGGCGGCTCGACCACGCAGCCTGACAGACTGCCGACAACACCCGCGAGTCCGGCCAGCAGCGCAATGGCGGCCAGTCCGCGAGCTTTGCCGGGCGTGCCGGCGGGTTGGGTGCGAGACGTGTGGTGTGGGACGTTCATGATCGTTATTGGCCCTTATATACGCCAAGACGGCGTATTGGCATTCTCGTGAACGGGTCGCACGGCGAACAGCGATGTTTCAATCGGTTGCAACCATTTCAAACCCGCCAATATGGGCGTATCATCCCGCCGCAACGGCTTCCCCCACAGCCTGTCTTTCTGCGCTCGCGAGCGCCTTTGTTGCCATGATCGTCCGACCCAATCTGCATTGGCTGCGCATGCTTTTCGTCGTGCGCGGCTCGATCTTGCCCAAGATTGCCCCGCAGCTCATTTTCACCACGATCATTTCGATAGTTGTCACGATCGCTCATGGGCGCGTCTTCGAATGGAAGATTCCGCTCACGTTCATTCCGTTCTCGCTGATCGGCATTACGCTGGCGATCTTTCTCGGCTTCCGGAACACCACCAGCTACGCTCGCTACTGGGAAGCCCGCATGCTCTGGGGCAGCGTGCTCAACGAGACTCGTGCACTGGCCCGCCAGTCGATGACGCTGGTGTCCGACACCTCGGATTCGCCGCGCTTCGTCGCCTATCTCATTGCCTTCGTGCATGGAATGCGCCATCAATTGCGCGGAACCGATCCCCGCGCCGATTTTGAACGGTTGCTTGGCGAGGAAGACGTGGCGTGCCTTGGTCGCAAGCAATTCAAGCCGATCACCATCCTGCTCATGGCCGGCGAATGGCTGCGCGAGCGCCGGATGCGGGGGCAGATCGACGCGCCGCTTGCGCAAGTCATGGAGATGCATCTGGATCGTCTCGGCGAAGCCATCGGTGGCTGCGAGCGGATCGCCACCACGCCAATTCCGTTCACGTACGGCGTGATCCTGCACCGCGTGACGTATCTCTACAGCCTGCTGCTACCGTTCGGTCTGGTCGACTCCATCGGCCCGATGACCCCGGTGATCGTGGCATTCATCTCGTACACCTTCTTTGCGCTCGAAGCGGTCAGCGCCGAAATCGAGGAGCCTTTCGGGCTAGAACCGAACGACCTCGCACTCGACGCCATGTCCGAGACCATCGAGCAATCGCTGCGCGAAATCCTGCACCGCCAACACACGGCCCGCGTGCGCGCCCGAGATCACCACATCATCACTTGAGTCATCGATACTAAAGTCCTTGCTTTAGTTTTTTGAGCGCCTATACTCAAGCACATGCTTGACCATGACAACGCCCTCGATCTGACCTTTCAGGCACTGGCCGACGTGTCGCGCCGCGCAATGCTCGCGCGGCTCGCGCAAGGGCCGGCGTCGGTCAGTGCGCTTGCTCAGCCGTTGGCGATGTCGTTGCAGGCAGTCATGCAGCACCTGGCCGTGCTCGAGAGCGCGGGGCTGGTGCGAACGGAGAAGGCCGGCCGTGTGCGCACGTGCCGGATCGAGCCTCAGGCGCTGAGCCTTGCCGAACGATGGATCAACCAGCGCCGTCACGAGTGGGAAGGTCATCTCGACCGTTTGGGCGAGTATCTGGCCAGCCTGCCCCCCGAAGGAGCGTTTCATGAGGACAGCAAGTGAAACCCAGTCTGCGGCGCAGCCGCAGCCGCTAACGGTCGGCCGGACTTACGCCACCTCACGGGAAACGGTATTTCGTGCCTGGACAACGACCGAGGCGGTGAAGCGCTGGTTTTGTCCGACGGGCTACACCGTCCCGGAAGCGAAGATCGAGGCCCGCGTGGGCGGCGCTTTCGACCTGAAAATGGAATCGCCGGAAGGCGAAGCACACTGGATTCGAGGACGTTTCGTGGAGATCGATGCCCCGCGACGCCTCGTGATCGACATGGAAGTGACCGACGCCAAAGGGCTCGCGCTGTTCGGTGCACTTACGACGGCATCGTTCACCGATGTGGCGCAGGGCACGCGTCTGGACGTTGAGCAACGCTATACCGTTCACGATTCTGCGTATGCCTGGATGCCCGAAGGCGCGAGCGCCGGTTGGACGCAGACGCTGGACAAGCTCGGTCGCGAAGTCATGCGCGAAGCCGGGGACCCGACGCAACGCAGTGTGGTGCACGCGACTTTCCGCATCGAGCGTCAGTACCCGGCCTCTCCCGCACGCGTCTTTCGTGCGCTGACCGAGCGCGAAGCGAAGGATCGCTGGTTCGCCAGCAGTGAGGGCCTCACGGTGCTGGAGCGTTCGATGGACGCGCGGCCCGGCGGACGCGAGCGTGTGAGCGGGCGCTGGACAAGCGGCATGGTGTCGACGTTCGACGCGGTGTATTTCGACGTTGTGCCCGATACCCGGCTGGTCTATTCCTACGAAATGCATCTGGATACCCGCAAGATCTCGGTGTCGCTCGCGACGATCGACCTTCGTTCGCACGACGGTGGCACGCTTCTCGTCATGACTGAGCAAGGGGCGTTTCTGGACGGCTACGACGACGCGGGTTCGCGCGAGCGTGGCACCCAGTTCCTGCTCGATGCCCTCGGCGCATCGCTCGTGGACTGAGCCTTTTCGCCGACATTTTCTTTCTCCTGCGACGCCGCTTTTCCCTCAGTGCTCCGAGGGAAAAGCGGCGTTTGTCCTGGCTTTCTCGCACCGATATGGTGCATGCATTCTCATCGAAAGCCGCAATAGTCCCTCGACAAATATCGCGTTTTTCATTGCGACGGCGAGTTCTAGACTTGCTTCCATCGACGGCGCAATTCAAAACAAAGTCGTCGCAACTAGACAGGAGTTAAGAAAATGAACCGCAAGAACATCGCTATCGCCCTTATCGCCGCCGTGGCTTCGCTCGGTGCCGTTGCCAGCAACGCCGCAGAAAATGGCAACAACTATCCTGAAGTCGCCTCGCAAGGTCAGCCGCTCACGCGTGCCGACGTGCTGGCCGATCTGGCACAAGCCCGCGCTCAAGGCGTGATCCCGCACGGCGACGCCGACTATCCGGTGTATGTCGCTTCGGGCCCGGCCAAGAGCCGCACCGAAGTGAAGGCCGAACTGGCGCAAGCCCGTGCGGAAGGCCTCATGGCACAAAATGACGTCGACTACCCGATCGTTGCCTCGCAAGGCCCGAGCGTGTCGCGCGCCGACGTGAAGCAAGAACTGGCCCGCGCCCGCGCCGCCGGTGAGCTGGACGTCAGCCAAGGCAGCTAATCGTTTGCTGGCTGTCGCAGTCAAATGAAAAGCCGTCCCGAATGAGAAACTCGGGACGGCTTTTTTACGTCAGTACACCGAAGCGTGACGCTCAGGCTTTCATGAAACGCAGCGCCAGGCGGGCAAGCTTCGGCACGAAAGTCGGGCGTAGCAAGCGCTTGTCGTAGCCATCCATGCGTCGCGCATCTTCCTCCAGACACAGGGCGATCAGGTCGCGTGGCGTGAGCGACTCGCCGATGTCGGCCGTGCCGGTCGCCGGGAAGTTGGCGTCGCGGGCCACACCGTCGGTATCAATGCCACGGGCAATCGCCATGCGATCCCAGATCAACGTGACCCAGACGGCCGCGACGCGGGCATAGAACCACGGTCGCTTCCAGAGCGGCAGATTGCGCCGGTACCAGGCCACCCAGTTCGCGAAGAACAGAATGTGCCGGGCTTCTTCCTGAATGACGGGCTCGAATGTCTCGACCAAGGCTTCAGGGAAATAGCCGGAGCGCTGGGCCGAACGGAACAGGCCGAAGGCGACGAAGCTGTCGATGCATTCGCTGAAGCCGGTTTTCATCCACGCCCATTCGGCGTCCCTGGGCGGTGGATAGGGGGGCTCGGGGGCGAGTTCGATGCCATACGCTTCGACCAGCTTCGAGAGCACGACTTTGTGGCGTGCTTCTTCGTTGCCGTCCATGACGAGCGCTTCGCGCAGCAGCGGATCCTGGACGGTTGCCGCGTACGTCGCCACACGAATCGACGCCCGGCCTTCGGTCTGCACGGCGATGTCCCAGATGGGCAAGGCCGTCAGACGCTTGAGGGCGTCGGGCGGCAGCGTCGGCCAATCGATGACCGCCGGCTTGTAAGGGTTGTGCGACTCGAGCAGCATGCGGCAGAACATGCGTTTGTGGGAGTCCGAACCAATGGATACGGCGCCATCGACATCGTATTGCCAATGGCGCATGACATGGTCGGCTTCCGCGACGGCCACCGCTCGCGTGTCGGATGTCTGGTCGGGATATCGCATGGAGTATGAGTCTTGTCTGCGTCGGCAAAAATCATACCTCAAGAGACGACGAGGCGCCGTACAGAACCCTCTGCACAGCGCCCCCGGAACGCGTTTGCGACGCGTTAGAACAGATACATCCCGGCGATGAAAATCACGCCCGAGAACAGCAGCGCTGTTACGCAATAGCCCATGATGTCGCGCACCCCCAACCCGGCAATGGCGAGTGCGGGCAACGCCCAGAACGGCTGCGCCATATTCGTCCACGCTTCGCCGTAGGCGATCGCCATGGCGGCCTTGCCCATGTCGGCGCCGAGCGCTTGCGCCGCCGGCATCACGAACGGACCCTGCACTACCCAGTGACCGCCGCCCGAGGGCACGGCGAAATTGATGACCGCCGAGCTGAGGAAGGCGAGCAGCGGGAACGTGTGTGCGTTGGCGATTTCGATGAACCAGTTCGTGATCACGCCCGCGAGACCCGAATGGTCCATCGTGGCCTGAATGCCCGCGTAGAAGGGGAACTGGATCATGATGCCGGACGCGCCGCGTGCCGCATTCGCCACGGCACGCGCATAGGCCATCGGGGTGCGGTGCAGCAGAATGCCGATGCCGAGGAACGCAATGTTCACGGTATCGATATCGAGCGAGAAACCTTTGGTGACGGCGCGCAGCACGAGGTAGCCGGCGATCAGCACGAAGACCAGCAGCGAGAGCAGACGGCTTTCCTCAAGCTTCTCGGCGAACGTGGCGTCGGGGCCGAGCACGCGTTCGTGCGTCGGCTCGTCGATGAGCAGCTTCGGGTCGACCGACACCACTTCGTTCGGACGCGGCATCATCGCGCGAGCCAGCAACGGCAGCATGACGATCAGACCGATCGTGATGAAGGCGTTGTAGCCGGTGAAAAGCGTTTGTGAGACGGGAATCAGGCCGACGACCTTTTCCATCGGATTGCCATGCGTGGCGGCCACGAGCGGCACCGAGCCGGACAACCCGCCATGCCACGTCAGGAAGCCCATGTAGGCGCAGGCGACGAGCAGACGATAGTCGGTGCCCTTCACCTGACGCGCAACTTCGCGCGCAAACATGGCGCCGAGCACGAGGCCGAAGCCCCAGTTGATCGCGCAGGCCACGCCGGCGAGCAGCGCGACCATCATCGTGGCCTGTGCCGGCGAGCGTGCCGACCCCGCCAGTGCAGCCATGGCGCGCTTCATCGGCGCGGAGCTGGCGAGGGCATGACCAGTTACCAGGATCATCGCCATCTGCATCGAGAACGCGAGCAGATTCCAGAAGCCCGACCCCCACAGCAATACGAGATCGCCGGGCGTCTTGGGCGTGAAACCCAATGCCAGCGCGAAGGTAATGATGGTGAGGAAGATTGCGAAGATGAGCGGGTCGGGCAAAAAGCGGTGCACGACCTGCGTGAAGAATCGGGAAATACGCTTGACCACGGTTGCCTCTTCCTTATTGTTAACATATTAATTTGTGGATTCTGCCACGCTCGTCTGGCGAGGACATGACGTAAAACTACGTAATGCCAAGCGGCCAAAGCGCTCGACCGTGTGGCATGCGCGCGTGACGGCGCTCCGCAAAGCGCGCGAGCGGCGGCGGTGGGCGGTCATGAGGGGGTGTGAAATATTTGGTAATTGTTGCAGTGCACGCAACGCAGGTATTCGCCGAAAGACGTTTATCGGCGACACGCAGGTGCTTAGACTATGGGTTCCGCTGTGGCTGTCTCGCTGCTATCCCGCAGCTATCCCGCAGCTATCCCGCAGCTTTTTTGCACTGGACTCATCATGACGTTGACCCTTGAGCAACTTTTCCCGCAGCATCGTCCCGAAGGTGAAGCCGTGGCTACGGCTCTCGACAGTCACGCTGTCGTGAAGGCGCTGTCGCTGGCCTGCGCCGCGCATCCCCTCATTCTGCTGCGCATGATGTACCCGGCCACCGATGCCAACACGCACCGCAGCCGGGACGAACTCGCGGAAGTGCTGCACCGTCACGGGCTGCATCAGGTCGCGGGGCTGATCGAAGAAGAGTCGCCGTATCTGATGTTCACGTCACCCGAGCACGCGCATCTCACGCTTGTGGAAATTCGCCGCTACTCGGCGGCCATCGCCGTGCATCTGTACTATCGCGGCCTGGCGGGGAGCGAGGCTGAAGCGCGTCTGCGCGCCGACGCGACCGCACCGGCCGAAGGTCATTTCCGTCCGTTCGACGGATTCGCCCGCGCCATGTGACCGGGCAGGCGAATCGCCCCGGAGGGTGACGCCGGCCTGAGGTTCAGGCGCGGCTGTCGTCCGGGGTGTGTTCGCTGCCGGAGATTGAGGTTTTTGAGGGTTGTGAGGTTTGCGCTGCGGACGACGTGCGTTTCGTGTCAGGCGTTGTGTCGGGCGCCGTCTCACCATCCCAACCGAACGTGACCTGCCGCTGCGCGCGACGTTGTTCGCGCTCTCGTGCCATTTGTTCTTCGAACTGACGGCGGCCTTCCTTTGCCGTCGCGATCATCTTGTTGCGATCCTGATAGGCCGGGTACATCTCGTCGGTCAGTTGCCGGTTGGCACGACGAAAGGCCATCGTCGCTTCACGCGCTTCGGCGGCGGGCCAGCCCAGCGTTTCAAGCACCGAGCGCGCACTGTGCAGCGACGACTCGAAGACTTCCCGCTCAATGTGCTTCACGCCGCGATCGCGAAGCTGGAACAAATGGCCGACGTTGCGCGCTCGCGCAATGACAGGGACATTAGGGAAGTGCTCGCGCATCAGCTCGGCGATTTCGAGTGATTGATCGACGTCATCTACGGCCACGACGACCGCACGCGCTTGCGCGACCCCCGCGATACGCAGCAGATCCAGACGCGTGGCATCGCCGTAGAACACGCGAAAGCCGATCTGGCGAAGGCTCTCGATGGTATCGGGATCGTGATCGAGCACGGTGATCGACACCCCCTGCGGCACCAGTGCGCGTCCGACGATTTGGCCGTAGCGTCCAAAGCCGCAAATCACCACGCTGGCCGACTGCGGCTCGTTAATCTCCTTCATGCGCGGCGATCCCTTCAGGATGTAGCGCGGCAGCAGCCATTTGTCGATCGCCACGAGCAGTAGCGGCGAGATCAGCATCGACAGCGCGACCGCGCCGATCAGGAACGACGACACGGCGGGCGGCAACACCTGCGGTCCGGCCGACTGAAACACCACGAAGGCAAATTCACCGCCCTGCGCGAGCAGCAGCGTGAAGATCGGCCGTTCCTGATAAGGCAGTTTCATCAGCCGCGACACACCGTAGATGGCCAGCCCTTTCAGGACCATGAAGCCGACGACCACGGCGATCATGCGCAGCGGTTGCGCGAGCAGCACACCGAAGTCGATGCTCATGCCGACCGCGATGAAGAACAGCCCGAGCAGCAGTCCCTTGAACGGTTCGATGTCGGTTTCCAGCTCGCGACGGTATTCGCTCTCGGCGAGCAGCACGCCAGCGAGGAAAGCGCCGAGCGCCATCGACAGCCCTACCCATTGCATTAACGCCGCGATCGAGACGACGAGCAACAGCGACGCCGCCGTGAAAATCTCCGGCGTGCGGCTGTTGGCAATCCAGCGCAGCAGGGGGCGCAATGCAAGGCGGCCACCGAGGATGATCGCGGCGATCACGCCAACGATCTTCAGTGCTTCGAGCGCGCGCGCCGTGCCTGTCATCGCATGGCTATCGATCGAATTGGCGAGCAGTGGCAGCAGGGCGAGGATCGGAATCGCGGCAACGTCCTGAAACAGCAGGATCGAGAAGCCAGCCTGACCGCTTGGCGTGCCGAGCAGATTGCGCTCTGCCATCACCTGCAGGGCGATGGCGGTAGACGACAGCGCGAGGCCAAGCGCCGCAACGAGGGCGATGCGCCACGGTGCGCCGAGCGCGAAGCCGGCCACGAAGAGCAACACCGCGCAGCCGAAGACTTGTGCGGAGCCCCATCCGAAGATCGGCCGTCGCAGATTCCACAGGCGTCGCGGCTCCAGTTCGAGGCCTACGAGGAACAGCATCAGCACCACGCCGAATTCGGCGAAGTGCAGCACGTCTTCCACGCGCGAGACGAGACCGAGCCCCCACGGGCCGATGGCGATCCCGGCAGCGAGATAACCGATGATCGCGCCGAGCCCCAGCGCACGAGACAGCGGCACGACGATGACGGCTGCCGCAAGGTAGATCAGGCTGGCAAGCAACCAGGACGGTACGTGTTCCATCAGGCGGCCCTCCCGGCACTGGCGTTCGCGGGGGTGTCGTCGACGGTGCCGGCGATGTCCGCTGCGCCCCGCGGGCGATCGGTCTCGGGAATGTCGCTGCATTCGGGGGCGTCTGCCATCGAGATCAGCTCCGGCCATTGCGGATACGTCGCTAATCGGCCGGCGAACTCGCTCACGTGAGCGTCGAGGGTTGCATCGTCGCTGCGCCGGGCACCATAAAACACGTGCGGCGGGAGGAAGCGCATGCCGCACAGTCGTGCTGTCTGTTCGTAGGCGGGCAGGAACGCGGAGAAGTCATGCTGGTTATAGCCCTCGGGGCGATAGCTCGATACGGGGCCGCCGGTGCTGGCCACGAGCCACAGATCCTTGTTGGCGAGCGCGTGGCCATCGTGGCCATAGGCCCAACCCCACGAAAGCACTTCGTCGAGCCAGAGTTTCTGCAGCGGCGGCATGCTGTACCAGTAGATCGGATGCACCAGCACGATCAGGTCGGCGCGGGTGACGCGGCGTTGCTCGGCGGCGACGTCGATGCTGAAGTCGGGATACGTCGAATACAGATCGTTGACGTCGACACCTGCGATGCTGCGAGCGGCCTCGAGCAGGCGGCGATTGACGCGCGAGTCGCGCCATCGCGGATGCGCCACGATGACGTAGGCGGCTCGTTCCGGCACGCCGTCGCGGGGGGCGGCATCGGCGTGCCAGGATGCAGTCGAGAGACGGGAGGATGCGGGGGCAGTCATGCGGGGGAGGATACCGCATTCATATGATGCCCGGCATCGCCGCGTTGAGCGCGCGCACACCATCGCCTATCGAGGACGTCGGAGGCTAAAGACATCGGTGGCGAAAGCCGTTAAGTGTGGATAAGCTTTGGTCAGCTTTCGAGGGCTGTGACGCGCCGCCGGGCGTGCCGCGGTCAAAAGGACAGATAACAAAAATCTTCGCGCCGGCGCGGCCCCAACCGCACGCGTCTGCGCCATACCGACATGTCGCCGCAAGCCTTTCGCACTACCGTCAATCTGATCTACCACGGCCGCAACGTCGCGCTCACGCTGTTGCTCGTCGCGTTGCTCTATAACCAGACGTTCTGGGTGTTCGCGAGTGCTGTCGCGGCGGCGCTGTGCACCGGCGCGTTGCAAGAGGCGGCACGCATGCCGCAGGACGACGACTTGCCGCCGCGTCCGCTCATCATTCAGGTATTGCGAATTTCGGTGCCGCTGCTGCTCACGATGTTCGCGATCGGCTACGGCGCGGTGTGGCTCAATCGCAATTTCGGCTGAATGTGCTGAAAGTGCCGAGCGCACCTGACTCGCTGGCGCACTGAAGCACTGACGCACGGACGCGGCATCGCGCCCCGTCCGCTCCCCCTGTCAGGTCGTTATTTGACGAACTGGATATCGTTCGGCGCTTGTGGCGGGAGCTTCACCGCCAGCACCTTGAACTCGCCGTTGGTGTTCTGCGACCCCGCGTGCACGGTGCCACGCGGAATGACGATCAGATCGCCAGGATGCACCTCGCGCTGCTGGTCGCCCAGCCAGAAGGTGCCACTGCCAGAAATCACGTACTGAATTTCATCGGCATCCTGATGGGTGTGACGCGGCACGTTGCCGCTTTGCACCGCGATCGTGCCGTTGGGCGTGGCGACCAGCGTGCGCGAGCGCAGCGTGCCGACATTGGGCACGAGCTTGCCGATCTGTTCATCGGTCATGGCGCCGACGTCGATGATCTGTGCCGTCAGGGCAGTCGCCTGCGCCATCGCGCCGGGCATCAAGTGAGATGAGAGAAAACCCGCGGCGAACGCGGCGGGTACAGCGGCAAGCAGGACATAGCGACGCATGTTCTTTTTTTCCTTTGCGAAGACGTGAAGAAACGACAGCAAGGGGAGCCACGGACGAACGACTTGCGTGATACGGGAAGGCAGAACCCGCCGTCAAGGCGGGCAGGGCTCGCGGCACGTCGATGCGTGCGGCGAACCCTGTGAAGGACTATACGCGCTCTCGGGCCGGGGCGCGAGGCGATGCAGCGGGAATCAGGAAGGCGAGTGCTGTTGGGCGTCACCTGCCTTGTGCAGCAGGGCGTTGCGACGCGCATACGTGAAGTAGATCACCATGCCGATGAGGAGCCACACGACGAAGGCGATCCACGTGGTCGCCTGCAGGTGCGCCATCAGGAACAGGCACAGGCCGGCGGAGATGAGCGGCACGATCGGGGCACCGGGCACGCGGAACGCGCGCGGCAGGTCCGGTCGTGTGCGACGCAACACCAGCACGGCGACCGACACCAGTGCGAACGCCGACAGCGTGCCGATATTGATCAGCTCGGCGAGCACGCCCAGCGGCACGAAGCCCGCGATGACGGCGAACACCACACCGATGATCCACGTGCCGGCGAACGGCGTCTTGTGCTTCGGGTGGATGCTCGAGAGCATCGGCGGCAGCAGGCCGTCGCGCGACATCGCGTAGGTGATGCGCGTCTGACCGTACGTCATCACGAGAATCACGGTCGTCATACCGAGAATGGCGCCCAGATCGACGAAGCCCGCAATCCAGTTCTGACCGGCGTATTGCAGTGCCAGCGACACCGGGTGATCGACGCCCGCGAACTGCGCGAAGGGCACGATTCCGGTCATGATCGCGGCGACCGTCACGTACAGCAGCGTGCAGACGATCAGCGAGCCAATGATGCCGATCGGCAGATCGCGGCCCGGATTACGGACTTCTTCTGCGGCCGACGTCACGGCGTCGAAGCCAATGAACGCGAAGAACACGAGAGCGGCGGCGTTGAACATGCCACTGGTGCCGAACGGCATGAACGGCGTCCAGTTGGCGGGCTTCACATGCCAGACACCCACGGCGATGAACAGCACCACCACACCGATCTTGATCGCCACCATCACGTTGTTGATGCGGGCGGACTCACGCACGCCGTAGGACAGCACCCATGTGATGAGCAGCATGATGACAACGGCCGGCAGGTTGAGGAATGTTGTGACACCCGGCACGCTGCCCGGAGCCGCCGTGATGGCGGCCGGCAGATGCAGGCCGAAGCCGGCCGCGAGCGACTGGAAGTAGCCCGACCAGCCGACCGAGACGGCGGACGACGCCAGACCGTACTCGAGCATCAGATCCCAGCCGATGATCCACGCGACGATTTCGCCGAGCGTGGCGTAGCTGTACGTGTAGATGGAGCCGGAGACGGGAATCGTCGACGCGAATTCCGCGTAGCACAGCGCGGCGAAGCCGCACGCCATGGCCGCGATCATGAACGAGACGGTGAGCGCGGGGCCGGCAGTGAGGGCGCCGGTGCCGGTGAGGACGAAAATGCCGGTGCCGATGATGGCGCCGATGCCCATCAGGACGAGATCGACCGGGCCCAGCACCTTCTTGAGACTGCCGGTGCGGCTCGCGACCAGCATGTTCTCGATGTTTTTGGTTCGAAAAAGACTCATGACCTGCAAAAGGTTCCTGCAACGTGTACCCCTGGCGTTCGCGTTGTGCGCGCCATTGGGGGAATCCGCGGGAGACATGTCCCGCGACCTGGCTGCAAAGGGCACCCTGGGCTTGTGGCCGCTCGTTCCCATGCGTGGCAGATGGCCACAGGGCTTCACGAACCACGTCATTGCGCTACCGCTGCCGCTGCCGGTGCACGAGGCACGGGCGTTCGACCGTCATTGGCGTGCGCGGATAGCGCTTGCCGGATGCGGCATGGCGATAGGCTGACCGCGACGTGCGAAGGGCACGCCGGGGCGGGACGAACACGATCGAGACTTACGGAGGATCCTGCCGGACTGTCGTGACCGTCGCGGTTTTCGCAACGGCACACCGGAGAAAGTGGGTCTGCAATGTGAGGGCCACGGCGACGCGGGGGCGTCGGTCGGGCAAGGGCTCGCTGTCCTGCGGTCCGGCCATCGGCGCCTGATCGGCACCTCCGCCTGGCCGGAATTGCTCACATTTTAAGCGTTTTTCCCAACGCTCGTGCAGCGGTTGCTGAATTTGGGGTCACATCGATGGGGAACGACGGAGAAACGGGACGCGGACACGGGAGAGAGGCGAGGAACAGAGGCAAGGGACAGAGCCGGACGATGAGGCAGCCGCCGCGTCGCGCCACGAACGACGCGACGCGGGCGGCAAACCGCATCAGCGGTTCGGCCCGCCGTGGCCGCCTCCGCCCGAACCTCCGCCAGGCGGACGTCCCCCGTGACCGCCCCCGTGTCCTCCCCCATGCCCACCGCCGGGCGGGCGCGGGCCGGCGCCATGCCCCGGAGGACGCGGCCCCGGTCCATGACCCGCGCCGTGTCCGGGGGGACGGGGACCCGGGCCTGCTCCGTGCCCCGGCGGGCGTGGGCCCGGGCCGGGATAGTGGCCTCCGGGGGGCCGAGGTCCCGGCCCCGGATAGTGTCCGGGCGGGCGCCCCGGACCACCCCAGGACGGCGGACGAGGGCCGGGCGGCGGGCGGTTCCAATAGCGCTGATCGTGATACCACGGGCGATTGCGGTAATAGTTGCCCCAATAAGCGCCGATGGAGAAGGTGATGATCGGCAGCCCGATCATCGTGCCGTAGTTGAGTACCGGCACCGGGTTGCCCTGATACGGATAGCTGAGCAGCGCCCCATAGACCCAGCCGCGCGTGCCGGGCAGTCCGACGTCGCACCAGGAGTAGCCGGACAGGCAACCGTAGACGGTCACGGGCATGCCTGCCCCGGCTTGGGCCACCACCGGGTAGTCGGTCGCCGGCCCCGCCCGCACGTTGGCAGAGGCATTGATCACGGCCTGCCCCGCCTGTGCCGACGCCACTTCCGGCAGCGCCACCAGCGTTGTTGCGCCCGCGAGCACGAGCGGCAATGTCCATTTGTTCATCTTCGTCTCCCTGTCATGACGATGCATGACGATGCGACGGCCCGGTGAACCTTCCGCGCGGGCCGAGCAGCGCATCCATCGCTACATACATGTCAGTTCGACCGGTCGTATGGACAGTTGGTTTTGTGTAACGCGTAACGAAACAGGGCGGCAATATTTGTTTGCATTACGCGGCTTACAAATGATCAGTACAGCACGACCGAGCGAATCGACTCGCCGCGTTTCATCAGATCGAAGCCTTCGTTGATCTGATCGAGACGCAGCGTGTGTGTGATGAGGTCGTCGATGTTGATCTTGCCTTCCATGTACCAGTCGACGATCTTCGGCACATCGGTACGACCGCGGGCACCGCCGAACGCCGACCCCTTCCACTCGCGGCCCGTCACCAGTTGGAACGGACGCGTGCTGATCTCCTGACCCGCCGCAGCCACGCCGATGATGAACGACTGGCCCCAGCCCTTATGGCAGCACTCGAGCGCCTGACGCATGGTCGTCACGTTGCCGATGCACTCGAACGAGTAATCGGCGCCGCCGTCGGTCAGTTGCACGATGGTGTCGACAACGTTCTCGACTTCGTTCGGGTTGATGAAGTGCGTCATGCCGAACTTCTTGGCGAGTTCCACGCGACCCGGGTTGATGTCGACGCCGATGATCTTGTCGGCACCGACCATCTTCGCGCCCTGAATCACGTTCAGGCCAATGCCGCCCAGGCCGAACACCACGACGTTCGCCCCCGCTTCAACCTTCGCCGAGTAGACGACGGCGCCCACGCCGGTCGTCACGCCGCAGCCGATGTAGCAGACCTTGTCGAAGGGGGCGTCGGAGCGCACCTTCGCGACGGCGATTTCCGGCACGACGATGTAGTTCGAGAACGTGGACGTGCCCATGTAGTGGAAGATGGGCTTGCCGTCGAGCGAGAAGCGCGAGGTGGCGTCCGGCATCAGGCCGCGGCCTTGCGTGCTGCGGATCGCCTGACACAGGTTCGTCTTGCGCGACAGGCAGAATTTGCACTGACGGCATTCGGGCGTGTACAGCGGAATGACGTGATCGTCTTTCTTCAGCGTGGTGACGCCCGGGCCGACGTCGACGATGACACCCGCGCCCTCATGACCGAGGATGGCGGGGAAGATGCCTTCCGGGTCGGCGCCGGAGAGTGTGTAGTAATCCGTATGGCAGATGCCGGTGGCCTTGACCTCGATCAGCACCTCGCCGGCGCGCGGCCCTTCCAGATCGACTTCCTCGATGGTCAGGGGTTTGCCCGCTTCCCAGGCAATGGCGGCTTTGGTTTTCATGGCGATATTCCTCGTTGCAATGTCGTTCGGGGGAGTCCCTTCGCGACGTACCATACCGCGTTCTAAAGTCGCGCGCGAGTCTTGACACGCCATGTCAGCGGAAAAAGAGGGGCCGGGCCCAACAATTGCCGGTCTTGCGATTACGAGGGTTTTGCCGTCGGCTCGTAGATCGTGAGCGGGCCGCAATCAACCACGCCATTGCACGCGATGCGATCTCGCGCGTCAGCGGCGGGCGTCGCTGCCCAGCGGTGCCACGATGTGATAGAAGCCGTGCATGTCGACGGGCCGGGCGAACCAGAAACCCTGCGCTTCGTCGCAGCCCAGTTCGGTGAGCCGTTGCGCCTGCGCTTGCGTCTCCACGCCCTCGGCCGTCACGCGCAGGCCGAGTGAGTGGGCCATGGCGATGACCGCGCTCACGATAGCGTGGCTCGGGGCGTGCGTGAGCATATCGCGTACGAAGGTCTGGTCGATCTTCAGGCGATGGACGGGGAAGCGGGTGAGATAGGCAAGGCTGGCGTAGCCAGTGCCGAAGTCGTCGACGGCGATCTCCACGCCCATGTCGTGCAACGAGCGCAGACACCCGACGGCGGCGCTCGAGTCGCCGAGCAACACGGTTTCCGTGATTTCGATCTCCAGATGACGAGGCTCCAGCGCATGGGCATTCAACGCACGTTCGACCAGGCTGACGACGTCCTGCCGGGCGAACTGTTGTGCCGAGACGTTGATGGAGATGCGCGGCAGTCGTCCGCATCGCCGCAGCAGGCGGCTGGCCTCGCGGCAGGCGGTTTGCATCACCCATTCGCCCAGTGGCAGGATCAGCCCGGAGGTTTCCGCAATCGGTATGAATTCCGCCGGACCGACCGGGCCCAGCGACGGATGCCGCCAGCGCAGCAGCGTTTCCGCGTTGCGGATCTCGCCATCCGACAGGCTGACCTGCGGCTGGTAGACGAGATGCAGTTGCGAGTGCGCCTGCTCGTGGACCGCTACGCGCAACAGGCTTTCGAGTTCGTTGCGCCGGCGCGCTTGCGCGTCCATCTCGCTGCTGAAGAAGCGCAGTCCGCCGCCGGCGGCGCTGGCAATGCCGAGGGCAACGTGGGCGCGGCGCAACAGGGTCTCGGGGGTATTGCCGTGGTCGGGATAGCTGACGGCACCGATACTCGCATCGAGCGCGAGGGCATTCTGATCGACATCCACCCATTGCGCGAGCCGCGCCTGAATTCGCGCGGCCAGCAGACGCGCACCGTCGCCCGTTTCATTGGTAACGATGACGAACTGACTGCCGCCAAGGCAAGCGAGCGCGTCTTCGGGGCCGCTGGCTTCGCGAAGCCGTTCGGCGGCGATACGCAGCGCCAACTCGGCGGCCGGCGGGCCGAACGTGCTGCGCAGTTTGCGCAGGTGATCGAGTTCGACGACGAGGACCGTCAGCCCGACCTGTTGATGCGCACACCGATGGATCGCCAGTTCAAGCCGTTCGCCCAGCAAGGTCTGGTTGGGCAGACTTGTGACCGGGTCGTGGTGCGTGACGTACCAGAGCCGGGACGCCACCTGAACCTGTTGCGAAAGGTCGAGTACGATGCCGACCCAGCGCCGCTCCCCGGGCGCATGTTCGACGCACGAGAGCGCCAGCCGCACCGGCAGCCAACTGCGCATGTGGGTGAGCAGATGCCATTCGTCGTCATATGGCACCGCTTCGTTGGCCGAGAGGCTGGCCAGGGCGGGCAGGCGGCGGCGCGCCAGTTCTGAAGGATCGAGTAAGGAAAGAAAGCTGCGCCTGCCCAGCAGGTCGTCGGGCTGGTAGTCCGTCAGGCGGGTGAACGCGGCGTTCATGCGTTCGAGCAGGCCGTCGTCATTGCAAACGAACATTGCATAGGGCGCGCTGTCGAGCGCCGCACGGCTCAACTCGGCTTGGACATCGGGCACCCGGCGAGGCACAGGATCGTTCATGCCGGTGCCTCCCGAAAGCCGGTCCGGCCGGAGTTCAGGAACGTCATGCAACACCTCCCTGGCGTCGCGATTTTTATCTCGAAAATCGAGCGATCGGATCGCGTGATTCCCGTTGAATATCAAATGCTTATGAGCGACATTCTGCCACGTCGAGAGCACGCGTGGGCAAGGGAAAACGCGGAGGGATGAAGGGGTTTCGGAAATGGTCCGGCACGCGCATGCTGTGCATGGCCGCCTGCCGAAAAAATGTGTTGATCGGTGACGGCAGGGTGGGGCAATTTGCGGGTGGGCACGGGCTTCGGTGGTCTCGTTCATATGGCCTGGGGCCAAGCCCTTCGGTATCATGCGGCCTGATTCAAGCGAGGGGCCATGCGAAACGCTAGTCGGAGATTGCGTTGCATGCCCGCCACGATCGACTTTTTTCGGCAGGGGAAGACAGCGTTGCATTGCGTCTGGACATCGACGAGCGGCATGACAAGGGGCATCTGGCGAGAGCGCCGATCGCCTCGTCGTCTGCACGCGCGTTTGGCGCGTTCGGCGCGCTTGCCGCTCGTCTGCCTGCTGCTCCTGTATTGGGCTGCGCTCGGCAACGCCGTCGCGCAAACACCTGAAGCCGCCACCCCAACCAGCGCACGTGACGCCAATGTGCGACAGGTGGTGCTCGGCATCATCAGCTTCACCCGCTGGCCGACATCGCCGGCCAAAGTGCGCCTGTGCGTGAGCGGCAACACCGACTACGCGCGCGACCTGCTCTCGGGCCCCTTGCCGAGCAGCGGATTGCCGGTCGAGGCGCAACGTCTGTCCGTCGCTGAACCCGCCATTGGTTCGTTGTGCGACGCGTTGTATCTTGGCGCCGTGAGCGACGCCGAACGCCGGCAGTTACTGGCGAACATCGCCGGTCACCCCATATTGACGATCAGCGAGCGAAACGACTCGTGCACGCTCGGGACAATGTTTTGCCTGAACGTCGATCCCGACCGGGTGACTTTCGACATTAACCTCGACACCGTCGCGCGCAGCGGCGTACGTGTGCACCCCAACGTGCTGAAGCTGGCGCGAAAGCCGGGGACACCATGACGAGCCAACGCCCCCAAGTCCCCCCTATGCCTCCTGGTTCAGGCGCCCCTGCCCCCGCCCCTGTTGCGGGGCTGCTGCCGCCGCATACTCCCCCCGACCCGCCGTCCGGTGGCGATCATGAGCCGCCGCTCGCTGCCCGTCCCGCCACCCTGCAGGCGCCGGCTCGCCGTCGCCGGCCGTCATTGCAGCGAGTGTTGCGCCGTACCCACTTGCGCTTGGCGGTCTCCGCAGTCGTGCTTGCCGCTGTTGCGCTCTCTCTCGTCGCATGGCTTGCCTTGCGCGCGTATGCCGAGAACAATCTGATGCTCATCGGTCGCTCGCTCGCCTATACGACGGAGGCCGCCGTCGTGTTCGGCGACCGCGTGGCCGCCCAGGAAGCCATCGCACTGATCGCGAACGACGAAGATGTCTTTCAGGTGCGCGTACTCGACGCGCGCAACGCGCAATTCGCGTTGTGGCGCCGAAGCGACGGCGGTGCGCTCGCCCGCGTCGAGCGCATGGTTGCCGAAGTTGCGCTGCCCGGCGCCGTCACGCTGCCGATTCGTCACGACGCAAAGGTCGTCGGCTACATCGAAGTGCAAGGCGAAGGGCATCAATTCTTCGTCTTCCTGCTGAGTGGTGTGAGCGGCATACTCGCCTGTCTGCTCGTGACGTTTGCGGTGTCGAACGTGCTCGCCAAGCGTATGCATCGCGATATCGTCAAACCCCTGCGCGCGCTTGCCGAAGTGGCGCACGCGGTGCGCCGGGAGCGGGCATTCCATCAGCGTGTGGCAGCCACACCGCTGGCCGAACTGAAGGAACTTGGCGACGACTTCAACGCGCTGCTCGATGAATTCGAGGGGTGGCAGAATCATCTGCGCGCGCAGAACGCCACGCTCGCGCATCAGGCCAATCACGATCAGTTGACGGGGCTGCCGAACCGGTCGTACTTCGAGTCGCGGCTTGCACAAGCGCTCGTTGACGCGCAAGAAGTCGGCACGCACGTCGCGCTGCTGTATCTCGACAGCGACCGCTTCAAGGAAATCAACGACCAGTTGGGACATGATGCCGGGGATGCCGTGCTCGTGGCCGTTGCCGAGCGTTTGCGCCAGCCGTTGCGCGAGGGCGATCTGGTGGCGCGTCTGGGCGGCGACGAGTTCGCTGTCATGCTGCCGGGCGTGCGTCAGACGTCGAATGCCGTGCGGCTCGCACAGAGCCTGCTCGTGGCGATGGAAAAACCGATCGTGCTGCCCGACGGCGGTGAAATCGTCACGTCGATGAGCATTGGCGTGGCGTTGTACCCGACGCATGCCGAGGACGCCCCCGCGCTATTGCGCGCGGCGGACGCGGCGATGTATCAGGCCAAGCGTGCCGGGGTCGGCACCTGGCATGTTGCGGAAAGCCCCAAGAGATAAGGCGGCGCGCAGCACCTAAGCTGAAAGACACCATAACCATAAATGACGACCGGATTACACAACGCAATGGGGATTTGCTTTGGACTTCGCTGTTGACACACACGACTCACCCTCACGCCCGCTGAACCGTATTCTCGCGGCCTCACTCATTCGCGCCATCCTGCGATGGAAGACGTCTGCACGGACGTTGATGGCCATTTTTTGCCTGTTGGGTTTCGGGGCGCTGGCAGGCTGCCAGACCACACCGGTTCACGGTCTTACGGCCGAGCAGATTGCGGCCCTGAAGGCGGAGGGCTTCAAGCAGACCGACGAGGGCTGGGAGTTCGGCCTGTCGGATACGGTGCTGTTCGATACCGACAAATTTGTCGTGCGCGATGCCGCGCGGCAGACGGTCGCGCGCATCGGCAGCACGCTCGTGAAGATCGGCCTGAGCGAGGTTCGCGTCTACGGCTACACCGATTCGGTGGGCAGCGATACCTACAACGAGCAGCTCTCGGCTCGTCGCGCCGATGCGGTGGCCGGCGTGCTGGTCGACGAAGGCATGCAACGCGCCGGGATTCAGACGGTCGGTGCCGGCAAGCGCAATCCGGTGGCGGATAACAGCACGCCCGCTGGCCGTGCGCAGAACCGGCGCGTGGCCATCGTCATTTCGACGCGCTAAGTCGTCAGACGCCGGGTTTCATCACATCAAACCGCGTGTTGCATCGGCATCGCGGGCGGCGACGTCAGCCTTTGCCATTGGCCACAATCAGGCACAATGGCGGCTGTCGCCGGACGATTCCGGCCGAATAGCCTACGTTGTTCCGATGCTCCCGACGTTTCTGATCCACCGGTCTTCTTCCGCAGACGGTTTGCGCCGAACGCCTCGTGCGCGGCGTGCACAGCGTGCATTGGGCGCGCTGCGTGTTGCGTTGAGCGGGGCGCTGTGTGCCGTCGCGATGATGGGCGTACCGTCGTCAGCCTTCGCGCAGAACGCACGCGTGGGTGCTTGGGCGACGGCGCCGCAAGCCGTGGCGCAGCATCCGGGCGCACCGTCGTTCAACCGTGCGCCAGCCGTGAGCGGGCGCACCGTCCGTCAGATTGTCTTTCCTACCCTTTCCGGCAGCGACGTTCGTGTGCGTTTTTCCAACGCCTACGGCACGCAGCCGTTGGTGATCGAGCGCGCGAGCGTGGCCGTGTCGCTGCGCGGTGCAGCGGTGGACGCCGCGAGCCTGCGCGCGTTGACGTTCGGTGGCCAGCCGATGGCACGCGTCGCGCCCGGTGCCTCGCTCGAGAGCGACCCGTTGCCCTTTGCGGTTCGCGCCGGCACGCCGTTGGCCGTCAGTCTCTTCACGCGAGAAGCGAAGCCGCCGACCACGTGGCACAAGATCGCGCAGCAAACCGCGTTTCTGAGTGGTGCCGGAGATTTCGTGGAAACGGCTCAGGCGTCGGCGTATCCCACGCGCTTCACGAACACGCTCTGGCTGGCTGGGCTCAGTGTGGTGCCGGACGCGCCTTCGCATGCCATCGTCACCATCGGCGATTCGATTACGGACGGCATGCGCAGTACGCTGAACGCGAACCGGCGCTGGCCGGATGTGCTGGCGCGGCGCCTGGAGAGTGCGGGACGGCGCGACATCGCGGTGCTCAATCTCGGCATCAGTGGCAACCGCCTGCTGCACGATTCGGCTTGCTACGGCGAGCGCCTCGTTGCGCGCTTCCGGCGCGACGCACTGGAGCAGCCGGGCGTGCGAACCGTCGTCGTACAGATCGGTATCAACGACATCAATTTCGGCTACGTGCCGCCCCATGGCGGGCTCGACTGTGACGTGCCGCACGTGATCGTAACGGCACCCGAGATGATCGCGGGGTATCAGTCGCTCATCGCGGCAGCGCGTTCGCGCAATGTCCGTATTCTCGGCACGACCATTCCGCCGGGCAAGCTGCCGCCCGAGCGCGAGGCGGTACGCGAAGCCGTCAACCAGTGGGTGCGCACGAGCGGGGCCTTCGACGGTGTGATCGATTTCGACGCCGCTTTGCGCGATCCGGGGCAGCCCACACGCATGCTGCCGCGTCTGGATAGCGGCGACGGCACCCACCCGAGCGATGCCGGCTATGCCGCGATGGCTGACGCTGTGCCGCTGCCGCTGGTCCTCGGCGGCGCGAAGTAACTTTCGAGCCGCTTGAGCCGAGGCGTCAGC
>JARLJF010000036.1 GCA_031291335.1 Pandoraea sp.
CCGGTGACCGGCTGAATTCGCGGAGCACGCAGCGAACCGCTGGCGGGTGCGTTGGGAGTGAGGCGCGGCATGACGGATTCCCCGAGGATTGGCGGCATGGCAGCAGGGCTGAAGGCCTCGTGCCATGTCTGACGTGAGATTCACGGGCGCGCCGGTCGTTCCGCGTGCCCGTAGTGATCCCGGCGTCTCTCAATGCTGCCCGGACGGCGCGGTGTGGGCCTGCTCGGTAAAGAGCTGTGCCGCATCCACCTTGTCGAAGTGATAGGTCTGGCGGCAGAACTCGCACGCCACTTCAACGTTCGGGCGTTCGTCGAACACGCTCATGACTTCCGCCTCACCGAGCGTGCGCAACATATTGGCGACGCGCTCGCGCGAGCACGAGCAGCGAAACGCGGTGACCTGCGGCTCGAACACGCGCACCGTCTCTTCCCAGAACAGGCGATGCAGCATCGTTTCCCGGTCGGTGCCCAGCATTTCGTCGCGCTTGAGTGTGTTGCCCAGTTGGCAGACGCGATTCCACGTGTCTTCATCCAGTTCGGGGGCCTTCTCGGCGCCAGCGCCTGCCGTGCCGCCATGACCCGGCAGTTTCTGCAGCAGAACGCCGACGGCATGGTTCTCGTCCGAGGCCAGCCACAGACGCGTGTCGAGCTGCTCCGAATGGTGCATGTAGTGCTCAAGCACCGATGCAATATCCGGCAGGGGGCCGTGTTCGTCGGACAGCGGCACGATACCCTGGTACGGCTGCTGGCCCGGTTGCTTGACGCGAGGGTCGAGCGTGATGGCGAAGTTCGCGCGGCCGTTGACGTTGACGAGCGACTTGAGCGTCGCGTCTTCGGGAATCTCGCCGCTGTACTTCGCGGTCGCACGCATTGTCAGATCGGCGTTGCATTCGACCACGATCATGGCAACGGGGCCGTCGCCGTGCAGTTGCAGAATCAGGGCGCCGTCGAATTTGACGTTCGCCGTGAGCAGCGCCGCTGCGGCCATCATTTCGCCGAGCAGATGGCGCACCGGCAGCGGGTAGTCGTGACGTTCAAGCACCGCGCGCCAGGTGGCGTCGAGGCTGACGTACTCGCCGCGCACCGGGGCGGCGTCGAACATGAATTTCTGAAGTTGGTCGGACACGGTCGAATTCCTGAAAAATGCGGCAACGGCGGTCAGTGTGGCGGGCGGCGGTGCGTGGGGAAGAAACCGCACGAACGGGCCCGATTTCGCACAAAAGCCGGTGATTGGCGCGTCAATGTTGCGATATCTGGGGGCGCGCGCCGCATTTTCAACACACCGGTAGCGCAGCTCGCGCTGCCGTCGGTGGCTCGCTCAGCCGATGCGCACCAGTTGTTCCTTGAAAACCTGACGGCGCGTCGCGTAGACGTCCGCATTGCGCTTGAGGTTGGCCACTTCCTCGTCGGTCAGCTCACGTACGACCTTGGCGGGCACGCCCAGAATCAGCGAGCGGTCGGGGAACGTCTTGCGTTCGGTGACCAGCGCACCTGCGCCGACGAGGCTGTCGCGGCCGATGACCGCGCCATTGAGCAGCACCGCCTGAATGCCGACCAGCGAGTTTTCGCCGACCGTACAGCCGTGCAGCATCGCCTGATGACCGACGCTCACGCCGTTGGCCAGCGTAAGCGGATATCCCGGGTCGGCATGCAGGACGGCGCCTTCCTGCACATTGGTGCCCACGCCGACCTTGATCGGTTCGTTGTCGCCGCGAATGGCAACCCCTGGCCACACGCTACTGTTCTCGGCGAGGATCACCTCTCCGATGATGGTGGCGGTGTCGGCCACGAAAGCACTCTCGTGGATCTGCGGGGTCTTGTCTCCAAGTTTATAGATCGGCATGGCGGCTTCGGTTCGCGGTTAAAATCGACGAAATAGCTATTGTAACGTCATGGCCGATTTCACTCCCGTGCCCGGCGGCGATGCCGCGCACAACGCCGTTTCCGGCAATTTTCCCGAACCTTCCCGGTCCAGCGATGTTTCGGTCCTGCCCGGCTGCGCCCGCGCGCACGCGCTGGCGCTTCTGCGCCTGTGCGATCCGTACGCGAAGGCGAGCGGCGTGACGGCGCTGCGCGATGCGGTGCGCAATGGCGTCGAGCACTGGTATCCCGCGCGGCGCCTCGATGTCGCTGAGGTAGCGGATTCGACCGATCTTGCCGGCGGTGGGGATGAGCGCGACGTGGGCATTCCGGGACGCCCTGTGGCGCCCCGGTTGGTTTCGCCGCGCGAGTTGAAGCACCGCGCGGTGACGTCGGTCGAGGGGCGCGCCGCGCTCTTGCACGCACTCGCCCATATCGAATTCAACGCAATCAATCTGGCGCTCGACGCTCTCTGGCGCTTCGACGGCTTGCCGGCCGAGTATTACGACGATTGGCTGCAGGTCGCGGCGGAGGAGGCTTACCACTTCTCACTGCTGTCGACGCATCTGAAAACCCTCGGCGACGGCTATTACTACGGATGTTTCCCGGCGCACGATGGCCTGTGGGAGATGGCGCGCAGAACGTCCGGCGACTGGCTGGCCCGCCTCGCGCTGGTGCCGCGCACGCTCGAGGCGCGCGGGCTGGACGCCAGTCCGCCGATCCGGGCCAAGCTGGCCAGCGCGGGCGACGCTGAAGGTGCCGCCATTCTCGACATCATCCTGCGTGACGAGATCGGGCATGTCGCCATCGGCAACCGGTGGTATCGCTGGGGCTGCGAGCGCGCGGGATGCGATCCCATCGAGACGTATGCGCGGCTGGCGGTGCAATACAGCGCGCCGCGCCTGCGTGGACCATTCAATCTGGAGGCGCGCCGGGCGGCGGGCTTCGATGATGACGAACTCGCGGCGCTCCAGGCGGGTGCGTAACCTCACGCACGAGTAGCGCACGAGGCACGGCCGATGCGTCAATTTTGAAGCCGATATACTCGGCGTTCCTCAATCGTTTCGATCTTCACCATCTGCCAGCGCCATGACCGATTCGCGATCCGAGTTTCTGACTGTGCGTGGCCTGCGCCATCATGTCCGGCAATGGGGCACGCCCGGTGCGCCGAAATTGTTCTTGTTGCACTGCTGGATGGACGTGTCGGCGTCGTTCCAGTTCGTGGCGCAAACGCTGGCGCAGCGCTGGCATCTGCTCGCCCCCGACTGGCGTGGTTTCGGCCTCTCGGACTGGCCGGTCGCCGACGGCCGCTGCGGCAGCTACTGGTTTCCCGACTATCTCGCCGACCTCGACGCCCTGCTTGACGTCTACACGGAGCCTGGCGAAGCCATCAACCTGATCGGCCACAGCATGGGCGGCAACGTCGCCTGCCTGTATGCCGGGGTGCGGCCGGCGCGGGTTCGACGTCTCGTGAATCTGGAGGGCTTCGGTCTGCCGCCGTCGCAGCCGATCGCGGCGATCCGACAACTCGGCCGGTGGCTCGACGATCTGCAAAGCATGCCGACGCTGCGTCCGTACGCCACACTCGACGACGTGGCAGGGCGGTTGCGCAAGACGAATCCGCGCCTCGCGCCAGCGCGGGCGGCGTGGCTAGCTGAGCGCTGGGCGCGTCAGGCGCGCGACGGGCAATGGCATTTGCTTGCCGATGCGGCCCACAAGATCGCCAATCCGTATCCTTACCGACTCGACGAAGCCATGGCGGTATGGGGCAACGTGAGCGCACCGGTGCTGCACGTCGAGGCGACGGATTCGGAGGTGCTGCAACACTTCGTCGGGGCGCAGGGTACGGCGCTGTTCCGCGAACGTTTCAAGGTCTTTCCGAATTTGACAGAAGCTTTTGTGGCCGACGCGGGCCACATGCTGCATCACGATCAACCGGACGAGGTTGCCCGGCTGATCGAGGACTTTTGCCGGGAGTCAGTGAGCCTCGGCAGGGGAGGCGCTACGGGAGCAGGGCGGGAGCCGGTATAGGCGTCAGTGCGAAGGCAACTCGCGTCGCGTGCACTTGAGCGGTAGAATGAAGCCGTCATTACAACGTCGTACGCCGGTATCTGGCGGGTCAGACGTGTCATCGCCCGGCGGCTCAACATGCTCAACGCGGATCTTCATTGTCATTCCAAGGTATCGGACGGTACGCTTACGCCGTCTGAAGTCGCGCAGGTCGCATTCGACGCGGGTGTCGAACTGTGGGCGCTGACCGACCACGATGAGATCGGCGGCCAGCGCGAAGCGCGGGCGGCGGCCGAAGCGCTGGGCATGCGTTACGTGAGTGGCGTGGAGATTTCCATTACGTGGGCCAATCGCACGGTGCATATCGTCGGGCTGAACATCGACCCCGACAACCCCACGCTGATTGACGGCCTCGCGGCAACGCGTGGCGGCCGGGCAGGGCGGGCAGAGCAGATGAGTGAGCAATTGGCGGCGGCGGGCATACCTGACGCCTACGAAGGTGCGCTACGCTACGTCGGCAATCCCGACCTGATTTCCCGTACGCACTTCGCACGGTATCTGGTAGAGATCGGCAAATGCGCCTCGGTCTCGGATGTGTTTGCGAAGTATCTGGCGGAAGGCCGCCCTGGCTACGTGCCGCACCGATGGGCGACGCTTGAGGAATCCGTGAAATGGATCCGTGGTGCGGGCGGCATTGCCGTTGTTGCGCACCCGGGGCGCTACAAATTCTCGCCGCTTGAGTTCGGCGTACTGTTCGATCAGTTCCGTGAACTTGGTGGCGAAGCGATCGAAGTGATTACCGGCAGCCACACGCCGGAGCAATACCGCGAGTATGCCGATGTCGCGCGTCAGTACGATTTTCTGGCGTCGCGTGGGTCGGATTTCCATGGACCGTCCGAGAGCCGAGCGCTTCTCGGCAAGCTGCCTGCGCTGCCCGACGATCTCACCCCGGTCTGGAGCCGCTGGCAGTAACCTTCCGACGCTATGTCGCAATTCTTCCAGATTCATCCGGAAAATCCTCAATCCCGACTCATCAAACAAGCCGCCCAGATCATCGACAAGGGCGGTATCGTGGCGTTGCCGACCGATTCGAGCTACGCGATTGCCTGTCACATCGACGACAAGCTGGCCGTTGATCGCCTGCGGCGCATTCGTGGCCTTGACGAGAAGCAACTGCTGTCGTTGCTGGTGCGCGATCTGTCGGAGTTGGCGGAGTTTGCCATCGTCGACAATCGGCAGTACCGGCTGATCAAGGCGACCACGCCGGGCCCGTACGTGTTCATTCTCGAGGCGACGAAGGAGGTGCCGCGCCGTCTCTCGCATCCGTCGCGAAAGACCATTGGCCTGCGCGTGCCGGAACACGCCATCACGCTCGCATTGCTCGAGGAACTGGGCCAGCCGTTGCTCGCTACCACGCTGATTCTGCCGGGCGAAACCGAGCCGCTGAACGATCCTGAAGAGATTCGCGAGCGGCTGGAAAAGCAACTGGATCTGGTGATCGACGGCGGCGCTTGTCCGAAAGAGCCGTCGACGGTGGTCGACCTGAGCGTGACGCCGCCTGAAGTGCTGCGCCGCGGGCGCGGCTCGCTTGCGCCGTTCGGATTGTCGTGACGCAGTACGTCCCGGCATCTTTGCAATGCGCGGTAATACTGGCGGGCGGGTCAGCTTGTTACAATAGCCGGCTATGAATGCAGACCTGATCCAGACCATTGCGGTCTACGCGCTCCCCGTCCTCTTTGCGATTACGTTGCACGAGGCCGCGCACGGCTACGTCGCCAAATATTTCGGCGACCCCACGGCCTATCTGATGGGGCGTGTGACGCTCAATCCTCTCAAGCACATCGACCCGATCGGTACGGTGCTCGTACCGCTCGCGCTCTACTTCATGACGAGCGGGGCGTTCCTGTTCGGCTACGCCAAGCCGGTGCCCGTGGCGTTCGGCAGTCTGCGCAATCCCCGCGTCGATACGATCTGGGTGGCGCTGGCCGGTCCGGTGTGCAACTTCATTCAGGCGATTCTTTGGGCGGTGTTCGGCCTGGGCCTGCAAGTGGCCGGCGTACACGAGCCGTTTTTCATGATGATGGCGCAGGCCGGTCTGCTGGTGAACCTGGTGATGTGCATGTTCAACCTGTTTCCGGTGCCACCGCTCGATGGCGGACGCGTGCTCGTGTCGCTGCTGCCGGCGCGTGCGGCCTACACACTTTCGCGGCTCGAGCCCTACGGCTTTTTCATCGTGATGGCCCTGGTGGTGAGTGGTGTGCTTGGCCGTGTCTGGCTGTGGCCGCTGATCCAGTGGGGGCGCGACCTTATTGTCTGGATGCTCACGCCGCTGCTGTCGCTGGTTTCCTGAAGTTTTTGCAGAACATAACAAGACCATGTACCCCGAACGCGTTTTCTCCGGCATGCGACCGACCGGTCGTCTGCACCTCGGCCACTATCACGGCGTGCTCAAGAACTGGATTCAGCTCCAGTCCGAGTACCCGTGCTACTTCTGTGTGGTCGACTGGCATGCGCTGACCACGCACTACGAAACGCCGGAAGTCATCGAGCAGAACGTATGGGACGTGCTGATCGACTGGCTGGCTGCAGGGATCGACCCGAATCAGGCCACGCTGTTCATCCAGAGCAAGGTGCCCGAGCATGCCGAACTGGCATTGCTCATCGGCATGAGCACGCCGCTGGGCTGGCTCGAACGCGTGCCGACGTACAAGGAGCAGATCGAGAAGCTCAAGGAAAAAGATCTGTCGACGTACGGCTTCCTGGGGTATCCGGTACTGATGGCCGCCGATATTCTGCTTTACCGCGCACTGCATGTGCCGGTGGGTGAAGATCAGGTGCCGCACGTTGAAATGACGCGCGAGATCGCGCGCCGCTTTAACTATCTTTACGGTCGCGAAGCCGGTTTCGAAGAGAAGGCCCTGGCTGCCGCACGCAAACTTGGTGGCAAGCGCTCGAAGCTGTATCTGGAACTGCGTACGGCCTACCAGGAGCAGGGTGATGACGAGGCCCTCGAACAGGCACGCGCGATGCTTTCCGAATCGCAGTCGCTGTCGCTGGGCGACCGCGAGCGACTCTTCGGCTATCTCGAAGGCGCGCGCAAACTGATTCTGGTCGAGCCGCAGGCATTGCTCACCCCGGCGTCGCGCATGCCGGGTCTCGACGGTCAAAAAATGTCGAAGTCGTATAACAACACGATCGGCCTGCGCGAAGACGCGGAATCGATTACGAAGAAGGTGCGCACGATGCCGACCGACCCGGCACGCGTGCGTCGTACCGATCCGGGCGATCCCGAGAAATGCCCGGTGTGGCAACTTCATCAGGTGTACAGCGACGACGATACGCGCGACTGGGTGCAGAAGGGCTGCCGTAGCGCCGGTATTGGCTGTCTCGATTGCAAGCAGCCGGTCATCGAAGGCATTCTGCGCGAGCAGCAGCCGATGCTCGAGCGCGCGCAAAAGTACATGGACGATCCGTCGCTGTTGCGCGCGATCGCGGCCGACGGTTGTGAGAAAGCTCGAAAGTCTGCGCAAGAGATCATGCGCGAGGTGCGTGAGGCCATGGGGCTGCAGTATTCATGACGGACGCCGCCGCTCCCGGTATGCCGCATGGCGTGGGTGCACCGTCGCCGTGGCTGGTGCGCTGGGCGCATCTGATTCCTTCTGGCGCGTGTGTGCTCGATCTGGCGTGTGGTCAGGGGCGTCACGCGCGCTGGCTCGCGGCGCGGGGGGCGCACGTCACCGCCATCGATCGTGACGAGGCGGCACTTGCCACCATGTCAACGCTGACGAATGTCACGACACTGGCGGCCGATCTTGAAGGCGCGGCGTGGCCACTGGCCGAAGGCGCGACGTTCGACGCCGTGATCGTCACGAATTATCTGCACCGGCCGCTGCTGTCGCGCATCGCTGCCAGTGTTGCCCCGGGCGGCGTGCTGATTTACGAAACCTTTGCGCAGGGAAACGAAAGATACGGAAAGCCGTCCAATCCGCTGTTTCTGCTGGCTCCCGGTGAATTGCTCGACGCGGCGCGCACGGCGGATCTGCGCGTAGCGGGCTTCGAGGATGTCACGTTGCCGGCACCGCGCGCGGCGTGTGTGCAGCGTTTGTGCGCCACGCGTGCCGCACCCGGGGAAAACCCCGGCACTGCCGCGCTGTACGAGGCGGCAGCGTAATCCGCTACAATCCACCCTTATCGCTGAATTGTTCGATCAACCATGACTACCCAAACTCCGATTCAAGGCAGTATCGTCGCGATTGTCACGCCGATGGCAGAGGACGGCAGCCTTGACCGTGAAGCACTGCGTAACCTGATCAACTGGCATGTCGACGAAGGCACGGACGGTATCGTGATCGTCGGTACGTCGGGGGAATCGCCGACCGTCAACGTCGAAGAGCACTGCGAACTCATCGAGATCGCCGTGCAGCAAACCGCCGAAGCCGGCAAGTCGCGTGGCCGCAAGGTGCCGGTGATTGCCGGCACGGGGGGGAACTCGACGGCCGAAGCCATCGAACTCACGAAGCACGCGAAGGAAGTCGGCGCCGATGCGTCGCTGCAGGTCGTGCCGTACTACAACAAGCCTACGCAGGAAGGCCAGTACCAACACTTCCGCGCCATTGCCGAAGCCGTTGAGCTGCCGGTCATCCTCTATAATGTGCCCGGCCGTACCGTGGCAGACGCCAGCAACGATACGCTGCTGCGTCTGGCGCAAGTGCCTGGCATCGTTGGCGTGAAAGACGCCACGGGCAATCTGGATCGTGGCATCGACCTGATCCGGCGTGCCCCGAAGAGCTTCGCCGTGTACAGCGGCGACGACCTGACGGCTGTTGCGCTCATGCTCATGGGCGGTCAGGGTAATATCTCGGTCACCGCCAACGTGGCACCGCGTGCGATGCACGAGCTGTGCGTCGCTGCGCTGGCCGGCAATGTGGCCAAGGCGCGGGAACTGCAATTCCAGTTGTTCGAACTGCACCGTGCCATGTTCGTCGAAGCCAATCCGATCCCCGTGAAGTGGGCGCTGCAACAGATGGGCATGATCGCGTCGGGCATCCGCCTGCCGCTCACGCCGCTCGCGCAGGCGTATCAGGACACGGTGCTTGGTGCCCTCAAGTCGGCAAACATCGCCGTTGTCTAAGCTGTCGTTCAAGCACCCGGGTTCGATTGCCCACCCTTTTTTTGCGACTCATGAAACGAATCGTCAGTAATTCCGTAGCTCGTCCCGTGCTGGCATGGGCCGCTATTGCCTCGTTGGCCCTCATCGCCGGATGTAGCTCCCTCTCGAGCGCGCTGTCCTCCGATAAGGTGGACTACAAAAGCTCGAAGACCGGCCCCTCGCTCGACGTTCCGCCGGATCTGACGAACGTTCAGGCCGCCGATCGCAAGTACGTGTCGCCGGCCGGTACCGCCACGCTGTCGACCTACGAGACGCAGCAGAAGGTCGTTGCAACCAATCCGACGGATACCGTTCTGCCGGCCGTGCCGGGCATGAAGGTCGTGCGCGATGGCAACGAGCGTTGGCTGGTGATTCAAAAGGCGCCAGGCGATCTGTGGCCGACACTGCGTGAATTCTGGCAAGAGAACGGCTTCGTGCTGACGATCGATTCGCCGGACACGGGTGTGATGGAAACCGATTGGGCGGAAAACCGCGCCAAGCTGAATCAGGACATCATCCGTGATTTGCTGGGCAAGGTGCTTGACGGTCTGTATTCGACCGGTGAGCGCGACCGCTTCCGCACCCGCGTGGAGCGTGATCCGAACGGCGGCACTGACATCTACATCACGCACCGCCGCATGGTGGAAGTGTTCACGAACTCGCAGAAGGACACGACCAAGTGGGAGCCGGCGCCGAACGATCCGGGTCTCGAGGCGATCTTCCTGACGAAGCTGATGCAACGCTTTGGCGCGCAGACCGAGCAGGCTCAGGCGCAGGTTGATGGGGCCAAGGCTGGCGTTCCGACGAGCCAGGTCGTGAAGACGGCTGATGCTGCCTATCTCGATATCAACGAGCCGTTCGATCGCGCATGGCGTCGTGTGGGTGTGGCGCTCGACCGCGGTAACTTCACAGTGGACGATCGCGATCGCGCCAAGGGTCTGTACTTCGTGAGCTACGTCGATCCGGCCTCGCTCGCCAAGGACAATGGCTTCTTCTACAGCCTGTTCCATGCGAAGGAAGTGCAGGACTCGAAGAAGGCCAAGAAGTACAGCGTGAACGTGCAGGGTCGCGGCGACAGCCAGACTCGCGTGCAGGTGCTCGACGACAAGGGTAACGTCGACAACTCGCAGATCGCGCAGACGATCATTGGTGTGATCGGCAACCAGCTCCGTTAAGGCGGGGCGTGCGGTTCGCCAGTTTAGGCAGCGGCAGTGAAGGTAATGCCCTGCTGGTGGAGGCGTCGGAAGGCGCCTCCACGACACGCATTCTCCTCGATTGCGGTTTCTCGATGCGGGAGGTCGAGCGGCGCCTGACGGCACGCTCGATCGACGTGGCGTCACTCGACGCCATCGTCATCACGCATGAGCACGCCGATCACATCGGCAGTGCCCTTTCCCTCACGCGCAAGTACCGGATTCCTCTCATCATGAGTTGGGGAACGGGGCAGGCTGTCAAAGTCCACGCGACCCTCAAGACCGGCGATGACGACACGCTCGTGCGCTGGTGCCGTTCGGATGAGCGTCTGGCGGTCGGCGGTATTGAGCTTCATCCCTACACGGTGCCTCATGATGCGCGTGAACCGCTGCAATTCGTGTTCTCCGACGGCGTACGCCGCTTGGGGGTGCTCACGGATGCCGGGTGTCCGACGGCCCATTTGATCGCCACACTGGGCGGCTGTGATGCCCTGGTGCTCGAATGCAATCACGATCGCGAGATGCTGGCCAACAGCAAGTATCCGCCGTCACTCAAAGCCCGGATCGGTGGCACCTATGGCCATCTGGCAAACGAGGCGGCTGCGGAGATTCTGGGGGCGATCGATAGGGCGAAGCTTCAACGCGTGATTTGTGCGCACCTGAGCGAGCAGAACAACACGCCCGAGCTGGCGATGGCGGCGATGTCGGCTGTCATCGGTACCGAGGCAACCGAGATTCTCGTGGCGACGCAGGCTGGGGGTTTTGATTGGTTGACGTGCTAGCGGCGCAGGTGTCGCGCGGGTGACGTCTGAAGGGGCTGGCGGGACTGGCTCAAGCGGATGAGAGTGATGCGAAGTGTCGGGGCAACAAAAGTAGGGGCAACAAAAAAGCCGGTCGAAAGACCGGCTTTTTTTTGCTCAACTGCCTTGCGGCAGCGAGAGCTTACTTGCTGGCAGCAGCGTCAGCAGCCGAAGCAACGGCGTCAGCAGCAGCACCAGCAGCCGAAGCGGTCGTGTCAGCAGCAGCACCAGCAGCCGAAGCAGCCGAGTCAGCAGCAGCGCCAGCAGCCGAAGCAGCGTCCGAAGCAGCCGCAGCAGCCGAAGCGGCAGCGTCAGCAGCCGGAGCGGCGGCTTCTTCCTTCTTGCCGCAGGCGGTCAGGGCGATAGCCAACAACGAAGCGACGAGGAGAGACTTCTTCATGATCACGTCCTTTTATGGTAGAAGACAAGCGAATGAATAATTAGTTACGGTAATACGCTCTTGCCAGCGCAAAGCCGATTGCGAGACTTTGGCAATTGAGGATTACCCTTGGTCATGCAAGCTGCTTGGCGAGAAATTATATTGGGTTTTCCCCAACGCGTCACGTCAATCTCGCGCATTTACCCCGCTTTTTTCCTTACAGCGCGCAACTTTCGCACGGGCTTCGAGTCCGGTTCAAGTTCCAGCCATCCAGAAGCATACCAATCGTACAGAATTTCGACGATTTCATGGTCTTTTTGCTCGAAATTCGCACATTCCTCCGCATTCAGCTGACGATGATCGGCAAGGCGCCGTAAGGTCGATCGTGCGCTGACGGGGACTTCGAGCGGCTCACCGTTCACGTAGTACCGGTTGCGTCGATACAACAATTGCGTCCTGGCCGAGAGCGAAATGCCACGCGATGACGCTTCGCGGACGAAACGTGCCTCCGAAAGCGGGGTTTCCGGTGAGTCGAAAAACACATGTGACTTCGGTTCGCTCAACCAGCGCCCAAGGAAGTCTTCCACCTCTTTCTGTCCCCAGCGCACCTTCTCGAGTTGCGAGACGAGCGTGTCGATCATTGCATCAGGCAGCGCGGCAGGATGTTTGACGGCAGATTGCGACGGATCTGCGTATCGGCCAGCGAAATGACGCGCGAACGGCAATTCCGGGGCGTTCTCCGCCAGGTAGTACAGGAAGTTCTGAAGCATCTCCTGCTCGAGTGGTGCGCGAAAACCGATCGAGTACGTCATGCACTCGCCTTCGGCGACCCCGTCGTGCGCGTAGCCCGGTGGCAGGTACAACATGTCGCCCGGTTCGAGCACCCATTCCTCTTCGGCCTCGAAGTGCTTCAGGATGCGCAGCGGCACGCCGTCGACCCAGGTGGTGTCGCGTTGCGCTCCGATGCGCCAGCGCCGCTTGCCATGCGCTTGCAGCAGAAAGACATCGTAAGAGTCGAGATGCGGGCCGACACCGCCGCCATCGGTGGCGTAGCTGATCATCACGTCATCGAGACGGGCGTCGGGAATGAAGCGAAACTGTTGCATCAGTGCGTCGACGGCCGGTGCGTGAAGATTGACGCCCTGCACGAGAAGCGTCCACTGCTTGCGCGTCAGCGGCGGTAGATCGTCCGCATCGAACGGGCCGTGCTCGAGCTGCCAGCGTTTACGTGCGTGGCTGATGAGTCGCGACTCGACGTCGTCTTTCGCCGCGAGGGCGAACAGCGCGTCGCGCGAGAGCGGCGCACTGAAGCCGGGGATCGCTTGCCGGATGAGCAACGGGCGCTTGTGCCAGTAGCGCTTCATGAAGGCGTCGGGTGCGAGGCCGCCGAGCAAGGTCGAAGTGGATCGGGATGTCGTCATGCGTAGTTCGATGCGTTAGATGTGACGGAGTGACGGCCGCGCGTGACGGCAGTGTCTCCTCTCACCCGGTGGCAGCCTGATGCGGGCGGGCGCGAGGTGCTGTCATGCGCGCGACGCTAACGCGCGGTGCACTCGTTTCCGGGCCTTGAAGTGACTTAGGGCCGGCGCCGGTTCGCTGTCATACGGCTGCGCGTATAATGCGGGCTGTTTTCCGGAGAGTTTGATGAAGATCGAAAAGAATACCGTCGTCTCGGTGACTTATAAGTTGTCGGACGCTCAGGGCAACCTGATCGAAGAAAGCGGCGCCGAACCGATGGTTTATCTGCACGGCGGCTATGATGGCACGTTCCCCAAGATCGAGGAAGCGCTCGATGGTCAGGACGTTGGCTATGAGACCCAACTGCAACTGGAGCCGGCCGACGCGTTCGGCGACTACGACTCTGAACTGGTCAAGATCGAAGAGCGTGGCCGTTTCCCGGACCCGCTCGAAGTCGGCATGCAGTTCGAAGGCACGCCGGAAGACGGTGACGACGAGTCCGACACCCTCATCTACACGGTGACGGACGTTGCCGACGACAAGGTCGTGCTCGACGGCAATCATCCGCTCGCAGGCATGGCGTTGCGCTTCAACTTGAAGGTGACCGACGTGCGTCAGGCGACCGAAGAAGAAATCGAGCACCAGCATGCGCATGGCGCATCGGGTCTCGAAGTCGTCGACGAAGACGAAGACGACGCGCCCACGCTGCACTAAGTCTTTGGCCTCGCACTGCCGCCTCAGGGCAACGCAGGTGACGCGCGAGGCGTGAGCCGTAGCAAGACATTCGCCGGGCCGGCGCATTGCATAACGCGATGCGTCGGGCCCGGCGTTTGCATTTTGAGATCGGGCTTTTTAAGGCCGGTCTCAGTGACTGCGCGCGGTGGGGTGTGCGGTGGCGTTCGGCAGGAGCGCGGGCCCGATGGGCATGACACCCTGATTGGGGTCCGAGCTGACCGAACTGGCGCCGGTTGCCAAGCCGGATGACGGATAGAGGGCGGAATACGGTGTACCGGAAGCGGGTGCGGTGCCGGCAGATGCCCGCCCTGACTCAGAATTCGGCGAAGTGGTCGCGGCGGGTGCCGTACTGCTGCCACGCTGACCTGTTGGGGGCGCTGCGCTATTGGCCGGCAGCAGCACGCTCTCGAAACGGAACAGTTGTGAGGTCCGCGGATCGACGCTCACACGCACCCATCGATTCGTGGTCGGGGAGCCGAAGCTGCTCAGTTGCGTGAACGACTTCACCGGTGCGCCATGAGCGTCGCGCAGGGGTTGCGAGTGACGCATGGTCTTGCCGCTGTCGATCAGCAGAATCGGACCCTTGAAGCGGGTGGCAAGCCGTTGCAACTGGGTGCGGAAATCCTTGTAGCCGTCAACGCCGCGCCGTCCCGATCTATCCGAGAAGATGCTGCCCAGTCCGCTGCTGCGAGCCGGTTCGAACTCGGGGTCGGCCTGCGCGATGATGACCATGCCGATAGCCTCCTTCTGCTGCGCATAGACGGCGGCATGCTGCAACCAGACGCGCGTCGCAACCACCCGGTCCTCATACTCGCCGTTACGTCCGCCGGCCGAGCGATAGTTATTGTTATTGCCGGGCAGATTCAGGCCGACGAACACCACGCCACGATAAAACCACCTCACGTTCTCGTGATACTGACGAAAGCGCGACATCTCGCTTTGCCGCGTGAGATCGAACTGCGCGTAGCCCGCAGGGCCCGGCCCAAGCACCGCATCGTCGTCGAAGCCATGCTCGCGGAGAAAGTCCAGACGCTCCACGGGGTTGTAGCCGCCGTCGCTGCCACGCTGGCAATCGGCCCAGTCGTTCGCGCCGGGCACGTAGATGAGCGGTTTGGGCGAACTGGCGAAGAGACTCAGGCGTTGCGTGATGAGGTCGTCACGACATGATTCCGTGGCGTCCTTGAGATTGCCGGCGTGCACGACGAACGCGGCTTGCGTGTCACCAATGTTGGCCAGCACGCTGCGCACCACCGGCACCTCGGTATTGCTGAACGGCGTATTGCCCAGTACGGCAAATTCGAATGGCGGCGGTCTCGACGGACTCTTGGCCACCGTCTTTGCCGCCGACTTCGCGTTGCCCGGTGCTGCCGTCGTCAATGTCGACCCGGTCGCGAGCACGAGTGCTACGAGGCACACGGCGAGCAGGCCGGTGCCGGTGTGACGAGGGGCGCGCAGGCGACACGAGTTCGACATGGGAGGTCAGGGAGTCGCGCGGCCGTTCATCAGGCCTCGCAGTTCGTAGAGCAGGTCCAGCGCTTCGCGGGGGCGAAGGTCGTCCGGATCGATTTGCGCCAGACGCGCGAGGGTGGCCTCGTCGGCTGGATCGAGCGCGGCGGCACCCTGCGTTGTCGGAAGCGCCGCTGCGCTGCTCGACGCGTCATCAAAATCGTCCTCCACGGGCGCCCGCGCCGCAAACAGATCGAGCTGCGGTGCGGCCGGATCGAGCGCCTGCTGTTCGAGTAGCGCGAGGTGCTTGCGCGCTGCGCGAATGACCGGCATCGGAACGCCGGCGAGCTGTGCCACCTGCAAGCCGTAGCTCTGGCTCGCGGGACCGTCCTGAACCGCATGCAGGAACACGATGCCGTCGCCATGCTCCACGGCCGACAGATGCACGTTCGCGCATTGCGGGAACTCGTCGGGAAGTTGCGTCAGTTCGAAATAGTGCGTGGCAAAGAGCGTATAGCAGCGATTGTGTCCCAGCAGATGCCGGGCAATCGCCCATGCGAGCGCAAGGCCGTCGAACGTTGACGTGCCGCGTCCGATTTCGTCCATCAGCACGAGGCTCTGATCGGTTGCCGTGTGCAGAATCGCCGCCGACTCGGTCATCTCGACCATGAATGTCGAGCGCCCCCCCGCGAGGTCATCCGAAGCGCCGATGCGTGTGAAGATGGCGTCGAGCGGCCCGAGGCGCACAGCTTCGGCGGGCACGTAGCAGCCCACGTAAGCGAGCAGGGCGATCAGCGCGGTCTGACGCATGAACGTCGATTTACCGCCCATGTTCGGGCCGGTGATCAGCAGCAGGCGGCGGGCGTCGCCCAGCGAGCAATCGTTGGCGATGAAGCGCTCCACCTGTTGCTCGACAACCGGGTGACGACCCTGGCGAATGTCGACCACGCGATCTTCCACCAGTTCGGGCTTCACCCAGCCCAGCGTCTCGGCGCGTTCGGCCAGTGCGGCGAGCACGTCCAACTGCGCGAGCGCCTGCGCAATGCGTTTGAACTCGGTGATATGCGGCAGCAGGGTTTGCAGCAGCGCTTCATACAACACCTTTTCTCGCGCGAGCGAACGCTCTTGCGCGGACAGCGCCTTATCTTCGAACGTCTTCAGTTCCGGTGTGATGTAGCGCTCGGCATTCTTGAGCGTTTGGCGGCGACGATAGTCATCGGGCACCTTGTCGGTCTGGCCGCGCGTGACTTCAATGTAGAAGCCATGCACCTTGTTGAACTCGACGCGCAGGTTGTTGATGCCGGTGCGCGCGCGCTCGCGCGTTTCGAGGTCGATGAGGAACTGCCCGCAGTTCTCCGAGATGTCGCGTAACTCGTCGAGGTCGGCGTCGTAACCGCGTGCGATAACGCCGCCGTCACGCACCATGGCGGCCGGTTCTTCCGCCACCGCGCTGGTGAGCAGGGCCAGGGCGGCGTCGGGAATGGCGAGGTCTTCGTGCAGGATGGCCAGCAGCGGCGAATTCGCTTCCACGGCGCGCAGCGTGGTGTGCAGTTCGGGCAGACGACGCAGGGCGTCGCGCAGGCTCGACAAATCGCGCGGACGCGCCGTGAGCAATGCCAGACGTGCCGTAATCCGCTCGACGTCGGCCACGTGGCGCAATTCGCTGTTCAGCGCGCGCCACGTGCCCGGACCTTCGAGCAGCGTTGCGATGGCCAACTGCCGCGATTGCGGCACCTGTTGATCGCGCATCGGGTGATGGAGCCAATGGCGCATCAGACGGCTGCCCATCGTGGTGCCGCAAGTGTCGAGCAGCGAGAGTAGCGTCGGCGATTCGGTGCCGCGCAACGTCTCGGTCAGTTCCAGATTGCGTCGCGTGGCGGCGTCCAGGCCAATATAGGCCGCTTCCCGCTCCACGTTCAGACTTTGCACATGGCGCAGCGACTGGCCCTGCGTGGCGGCTGCGTACTGCAGCAGCGCACCGGCCGCGCCCAGCGCGGGGCTCAAGCCGTCGCAGCCGAAGGCCGTCAGGCTGGCAACGCCCAGTTGGTCGCGCAGACGCTGCGTGCCGGCGGCTGTGTCGAAATGCCAGTCGGGCACGCGCGTGGTGGTGCCGAGCGAAAAGCCCTCGAAGGCTACGAGGGCGCTATCGGGCACCAGCGTTTCGGCCGGGCGAATGCGCTCCAACTCGCGCGGCAGCTTGTCGGCGGCCACTTCCATGAGGCGCAGTTCGCCGCTGGCGAGCGACAGCCACGCAAGGCCGGCTATGCGCTCGCTGGCGCGCCGCGCCGGGGGCATCTGCACGGCGAGCAGATACTGATCGACCTTGTCGCTGAGCAGGGCGGCGTCGGTGAGCGTGCCGGGGGTGACGATGCGCACGACCTTGCGCTCGACCGGGCCTTTGGATGTCGCCGGATCGCCGATCTGCTCGCAAATGGCGACCGATTCGCCGAGCTTGACCAGCTTGCCGAGATATTGCTCTACGGCGTGATGTGGCACACCGGCCATGCGGATCGGCTGGCCGCCGGACTGACCGCGTGCGGTGAGCGTCAGGTCGAGCAGACGTGCCGCCTTGGCCGCATCGTCATGGAACAGTTCGTAGAAGTCGCCCATGCGATAGAAGACGAGCATGTTCGGATGCTCGGCCTTGATGCGCGTGTATTGCTGCATCATCGGCGTCATCGGTGCGGTGGAGGCGGGGGCAGGAATAGCTTGGGTGCTCGTCATGAATGAATTCGGGTCGGGCGAGTCGGGTCACGATGCCCCCGGCGGGTTGCGCCTGCCGGGAGGATCTCGCGGTGAGCCGGCATGCAGCATGCCGGTTCGCACCATCGTGGCGCGTTGGATGCGCAATTTTACGACGGGTTCGGCGTGCGCCGTCATGTGATGTGCTTCGATGTCCTCTTTGGGCGTCGATGAGCATGTCACACGAAGGCGGCGAATTTTTCTCAAGTTTCCCGAAAATATGCCGTTTCGGGTGGTAAGCTCTCGCAAAAATTACCAAAAAGCAGCATAAGCTACTCTCGCACGGGCCAGTATGGTGAAGTCGTTGAAGGGACGAGTCGCGTTGGCGACAGCGCTCGTCTCGATGATATTGATCGTCGGCGTGGCCGTCGGTATCGAGTTCTTCGTCTATGGAGAATTGCGAAGCTCGATGCAGGCGCAGCTCGACACACAGGTCAGGCTCGTGGCCGATCAGCTCGACGACAAATTGCGGGCGAAGTTTCTCGCTTTGCATCGGATGTCCCGCCATATCGGCGATCCGTACGCCATGACGCCCGCGCAGTTCGACACCTTCGCCAATATGTCGGTGTCGATGCCGGAAACGTTCAACACGTTTTTTGTGGCCGCCCCTGACGGCCACATGCTCTACGACTCGACCTTCTCCGCCACGCCCATCAATATTGCCGATCGCGACTACTTCCGGCAGTTGCTGGCGGGCGCACCGCAGGCGGCATCGAGCGTGATCGCGGGCAGGATCACGAGTTCGCCCGGCATGGTGCTCGCCGTACCCATCATCAACGCGCAAGGCAAGGTGATTGCCGTGATCGGCGGGGCGATCAATCTGCTGCGACAGAACTTCATCGTCGATCTGGCGAGCAACGCTATCGGCGAGACAGGGCGTTACTGCCTGATTACCAACGAAACCCCGGCGCGCTACGTGATTCAGGCGGACGTGACCAAGATACTCACGCCAGTGGGCCCGGCGCAGACGTTGTGCGGGATACGCGATCCCGGCTCGCATGACATCGTCCATATGCACCCCCTGGTCGCGAGTGCGCCCATGACAACGACCGGTTGGTCGGTCGTGGCGGTGCTGCCTGGCGCCGAGGCGTTCGATCCGCTCGCGCGGGTGCGGCGCCGCGTGGTCATGTTGGCGATAGCAGTCATCGGCATTGCCGCATTTGCGATGTGGTGGATGGCGCGGCGCATGCTGCGTCCGCTCGATACGCTGCGCGACCTCGTGCAGCGCAGCGCCGGCGATATGCGTGCCGTGCAATCGTTGCCGGTGCAGCGCGCCGACGAGATCGGGGCGCTCGCGAATACGTTTCGCGACATGATGGAGCAGTTGGGCGATCGCACGGAAGCGCTCGAGATGTCGCGCGAAGCCGCGCGTGCGAACGTGCGCCGCATGCAGGAGATCGCGGATCGCGTGCCCTATCTGGTGGCGTTTCTCGATGGCGACGAGCGCTTCGCATTTGTGAACCGCGCCTGTGAGATGCGGCTGCGTCGCTCGCGCGATCGTATTCTTGGCGCGACGGCGCGCGAGCTGCTCGGCCCGTCGCTCTATCGTGAATTCGCCCCCTATCTGTCTCGGGCATTTGCGGGCGAGGCCGCGACCTTCGTCTGGGATTTCGGCGAAGACGCCGCCTATCGTTGCTTTGAAGTGAGCTATCAGCCGGAATGGGCGACGCACAACGTGCTCGCGGGCGTTCACGTATTCGTGCGCGATATCACGGTCGAGCGCTCGAACGAGCGGCGCTGGCGGCGCGAATCGCACACCGACCATCTGACGGGACTGCTCAATCGCAAGGGCTTCGATCAGGCGCTGGCGGGCGCCGTGCGCCGCGCGCGCGAAGGGGCCGGTGCGCAGGCACTGCTGTTCGTCGATCTCGATCGCTTCAAGGTGGTCAACGATACCTGGGGGCATGCGCTGGGCGACGAGCTATTGCGGCGTCTGGCCAAACGACTTGTCGCGAGTGTGCGTGAGGGTGACGCCATTGCCCGTTTCGGTGGCGACGAGTTCGCCGTCATCATGCGCGACGTGCAGGATGTGCTCGATGTCGAGCGTACGGCGATGTCGATTCTCGATGCGGCGTCACGGCCGATGGCGTTGTCCGTGGGGGAAGTGACCGTGGGGGCCTGTGTGGGCGTGGCGATGGTCGCGTGTGCCGAAGACAAGACCCCGGACATGTTGTTCGAGGCGGCCGACCGCGCGTTGTACGACGCGAAGCACGGCGGGCGCGGACTCTTTGTGCTCGGCGACGGGGTCTCGATGCGCACGCTGTAAGCGAGCGCTCACCGGGGCAGCGGGATGCCTTGTGAATGTCGTACGGCGGTGGTCCGCGTTTGTCGGGAAGTCGGCGCTCACCTTTGGTGTTGCGCATTAGGCAATGACAATCGGGTGCACCGTTGCCATGAGCTTCCGTGAAGTTACGAGCGTGAATTGTCTGGCGCACAATGAGCGACGCCGGTCGTCGGTTGCTTGCTGCGGCCGACGGTTCAGGCGTGGGGAAGTCTTCACACAGGAGGCGGGCATGAAACTTGAAAGCGGACGAAGCCGGGCAACAACGCGGGCGGCTTCCGACGCAGGGTGGCGCGATGTGGGAACGCGCCGTGAGCCACCGCGGGCATCGCATCGGGGGCCGCGATCGCGGCAGAGTGCCGATGAGCGCGAAGACACGCCCAGGCATCTGAGCTTGTCGGTTCGCGAGAACGAAGTGTTTCATATGCTGGTCGACGGCCTGGCCGTCAACGAGATCGCTCACGCGATGCATTTGAGCGAGCGGACAGTGGCATCACACGTTGTACAGATTCTGCACAAACTTGCGCTCGACGATGGCTCGGCGCTGATCGGCTATGCCGTACGGCACGGGCTGATCGACGAGGGGGTGGAAGGCGTCGCCTGACTGCCCTTTCGGGGCGGCCGGCGCTGACTTGCCCCGAACCCGTCGGCTTCCTCCTTTTGGGGCTAATCCGGCGCGTCGTACGCGGTCTTCTCGATCGCACGCGACGCGCCTGTCAACAGGGGGACGGGGCGCGCCGAGCCAACTTCCCAACGTTGCGCAACCCCTTGCAAACGTCCCGAATAATCCTGATTGATCCCAAGCGAGCACGAGGCCCGCAATGACAGCCAACACGATCGCGCTGTCGGTGATAAGGTACCGGCTCGACACAATTTTCACGGATGGTGCGTGTCATTGCGCGTGCGCATCGTCGCGTACGGCGAAGGCATCGCCATCGCGATCCCAATGAGACGGGCGGCTCGCGTAGACGCGAGGGCATCGCCCCGAGAACCGAGGACAGACACGATGAAGGCGATCGAGATCACCCAGTACGGCGCACCGGAAGTGCTCAAGCCCACCGAGCGGCCGCGCCCCGAACTCAAGCCGGGCGAAGTGCTCATCAAGGTGACGGCGTCAGGCGTGAATCGTCCGGACGTGCTTCAGCGCATCGGTCAGTATCCGGTGCCGCCGGGCGCATCGGATCTGCCCGGCCTTGAAGTGGCTGGCGAGATCGTCGAGGGCGCGCTCGACAGCGCGGACAATCGTTGGGGCCTGAAGGTCGGTTCGCGCGTGTGCGCGCTGGTGCAGGGAGGTGGCTACGCGGAGTACTGCGCGGCGCCGCTCGCGCAGGTGCTGCCGGTGCCGGAAGGGCTGTCGGATGTGGAGGCAGCCTCGCTGCCGGAGACGTTCTTCACGGTGTGGAGCAACGTGTTTGACCGCGCACATCTGAGCGAGACCGATGCGGGCGAGAAGGAAACGCTGCTGGTGCAGGGTGGCACGAGCGGTATCGGCGTGACGGCGATCCAGTTGGGTGTGGCACTTGGCCATCGTGTGTTCGCGACCGCAGGCTCCGATGAGAAGGCCCGCGCGTGCGAAGCGCTCGGTGCCGAGCGAGGCATCAATTACAAGACGGAAGACTTCGTCGCCGTCACGAAGGAATTGACCAAGGATCGCGGCGTGGACGTCGTGCTCGACATGGTGGGCGGCGACTACCTGCCGCGTGAAGTGCAGGCGCTGGCCTTCGATGGCCGCATCGCCATCATTGCGCTGCTCGGCGGAAGCAAGGCAACGCTGGATATGGGCGCGCTGCTGCGCCGTCGTCTGACGGTGACTGGCTCCACGCTGCGCCCGCGCTCGGTGGCGTTCAAGGCCGCGATTGCGCGGAACCTTTACGAGAAGGTCTGGCCGCTGTTCGCGGCAGGCAAGATTCGCCCGGTGATTTATCAGACATTCCCGGCCGAACAAGCGGACAAAGCCCATGCTTTGATGGAAACCAGCACGCACGTCGGCAAGATCGTGCTGACCTGGTAAGCGCGCTTGCGGCGGTTGGCGATGTGAATCCGCGTGAAGTGCCTATTTCATGCGGATTTGCACGCCGGAAAACCGGCGAAATTGACCCCCATGCCCCGGACGCACTAGAATGAGAGGTTTTTCGTCCATACGCATCGGGGGATAAGGCGTGACAACTGGTATCGCAGCTTCGGCTCGCACTATCAGCCGCAAGGCTGGCAAGCTCGTCGTGGGCAATTGGAAACTGCATGGCAGCCTGGCCGGCAACGAGGCGCTTCTGGGCGACCTGCTGGCATCGCCGGTGCTGAGCGCGCCGGGCGTGATTGCGGCCGTATGTGTGCCGTTCCCCTATCTCGCGCAATGCCAGACTCGCCTCTCGGGGCAGGTGCTGGGCTTTGGCGCGCAGGACGTCTCGGCACAGGCTGGCGGCGCCTTCACGGGTGAAGTCGCCGCGTCGATGATCGCCGAGTTCGGCGCGCAGTTCGTGATCGTTGGGCACTCGGAGCGTCGTACGTACCACGCGGAGACCGATGCGAACGTTGCGGCCAAGAGCGTGCGCGTGCTCGATGCGGGCATGACGCCGATCGTGTGCGTGGGTGAAACGCTCGCCGAGCGCGAAGCCGGTGAAACGAAGGCAGTGGTGACGCGTCAGCTCGACGCTGTGCTCGCCGCGCTGACGGTGGAGCAGGCCACGCAGATCGTCGTTGCTTACGAGCCGGTCTGGGCGATCGGCACGGGCAAGACGGCAACCTCGGCCGAGGCGCAGGAAGTGCATGCACATCTGCGCTCGTTGTTGCGTGCGAAGGGTGAGGGCGTAACGGATGTGGCGGTGCTGTACGGCGGCAGTGTGAAGCCGGACAACGCCGCCGAGTTGTTCTCGATGGCGGACGTCGATGGTGGTCTGATCGGCGGTGCGGCATTGAAGGCAGCCGATTTTCTGGCAATTTGCGAGGCGGGACTGTCGCGCTGATGCCAATGCCATTCTGTGTAATGGCGTGAAATAGTCATGACGCAGTGCATCAAAAATGCACTGCAAATTGGATTCTTCTATACGGGTGATGAGATGGGGTTGTTGAAAACGTTGTTGATCGTGGTGCAGGTGCTTTCGGCGCTGGGCATCATCGGTCTGGTGTTGCTCCAGCATGGCAAGGGCGCGGATATGGGCGCTGCATTTGGTAGCGGTTCGTCGGGCAGTCTGTTTGGCGCATCGGGCTCGGCAAACTTCCTGTCGCGCACCACGGCAGCCCTGGCAGCCGTATTCTTCGTGACTACGCTGGGTCTGACGTATCTGGGTTCGTATAAGCCGGCTGCAAATATCGGTGTCCTTGGTAATTTGCCCGCGGCGACTTCGCCGGCAACGGCGTCGGCAGCAGGTGCGGCAAGCGTTCCGGCGCCGGCTTCAGTGGCTAATCCGCAGGACGTGCCCAAGTAATTGGCAAGCCGTTTGTGACAAGTAATAAGCTGTAAAGAAAATCGAAAAAAAATCGATTTGTGCATTGAACAAAATGCTGAAGAGCGCTACTATAGCGGTCTTGAAGCGATTCGTAAGTGACAGCGGATTGCAGACTATGAATGCCGACGTGGTGAAATTGGTAGACACGCTATCTTGAGGGGGTAGTGGCGAAAGCTGTGCGAGTTCGAGTCTCGCCGTCGGCACCACAGTTCTACGATGCCAGCCTTGCGTTTATGCTTTGGCTGGCATTTTATTTTGTGCTCACCGTTCATCCGCTTTCCGGTCCCCACACCATCGACGAGAGCGGTTCTTTGAACTAACCGAAAGAGGGTAGAGTTGAACCTCGGAACCTATTATCCCGTCCTGCTTTTTCTTCTGGTAGGTGGCGGTCTTGGGGCGGTACTGATTGGGGTTGGTAAATTCCTAGGCCCCAACAAACCCGACAGCGAAAAACTCTCTCCGTACGAGTGCGGCTTCGAGGCTTTCGAAGACGCGCGCATGAAGTTCGATGTGCGCTACTATCTCGTCGCCATCCTTTTCATCCTGTTCGATCTCGAAACGGCATTCCTGTTTCCGTGGGGCGTAGCTCTGCGCGATATCGGCTGGGTGGGCTTTATCTCCATGATGGGTTTCCTGCTTGAACTGCTCGTCGGTTTCGTGTTCCTGTGGAAGCGCGGTGCGCTTGACTGGGAATAAGACCGTCAACGTAATCGGCAGCATTGCAGAAGGATTCAGGGTAAGCATATGAGCATCGAAGGGGTTTTGCGCGAAGGGTTCGTCACCACCACGGCTGACAAACTCATCAACTGGACGCGCACGGGTTCGCTTTGGCCGATGACGTTCGGCCTCGCGTGCTGTGCCGTTGAAATGATGCACGCCGGCGCGGCGCGTTACGATCTTGACCGGTTTGGCGTGGTGTTCCGCCCGAGCCCGCGTCAGTCGGACGTGATGATCGTGGCCGGTACGCTGTGCAACAAGATGGCGCCCGCGCTGCGCAAGGTGTACGACCAAATGGCCGAGCCGCGTTGGGTGATCTCGATGGGGTCGTGTGCCAACGGCGGCGGCTACTATCACTATTCCTACTCGGTGGTGCGCGGTTGCGATCGCATCGTGCCAGTCGACGTCTACGTGCCGGGCTGTCCGCCAACGGCCGAAGCGCTCGTCTACGGCATCATCCAGTTGCAGTCAAAGATCAAGCGGACTGCGACGATCGCGCGTAAATAACCGCTACCGCCCATGTCTAAACTACAACAACTCAAGACCACCCTGCAAAACGTGCTTGGCACCCGTGCCGAGCAGTTGGTGGAAGCCCTCGACGAGCTGACGCTGACCGTCAAGGCGAGCGACTATCTCGAAGTGGCGCGCACGCTGCGCGATCATCCCGAGCTGAAGTTCGAGCAACTGATGGACGTTGCCGGCCTGGACTATTCGGCCTACGGCGACGGTGCCTACGACGGCCCGCGCTATGCCGCTGTCTCGCATCTGCTCTCGCTTAGCCACAACTGGCGTCTGCGCGTGCGCGTGTTCGCGCCGGAAGACGATCTGCCGGTCGTGGCGTCGCTGATCGATCTGTGGAGCTCGGCAAACTGGTTCGAGCGCGAAGCATTCGACATGGTCGGTATCGTGTTCGAAGGGCATCCGGACCTGCGCCGCATTCTGACGGACTACGGCTTCATCGGTCACCCGTTCCGCAAGGACTTCCCGACCTCCGGTTATGTCGAGATGCGTTACGACCCGGAACAGAAGCGAGTGATCTACCAACCGGTGACGATCGAGCCGCGCGAAATTACGCCGCGCATCATCCGCGAAGAGCATTACGCCGGTCTGAAACATTAAGGTGGCCTTGTGGCAGACATCAAGAACTACACCCTGAACTTCGGTCCGCAGCACCCGGCAGCGCACGGCGTGCTGCGCCTGGTGCTCGAGCTGGACGGCGAAGTGATCCAGCGTGCCGATCCGCACATCGGCCTGTTGCACCGTGCGACCGAGAAGCTCGCCGAATCGAAGACGTTCCTGCAATCCGTGCCGTACATGGATCGTCTCGATTATGTGTCGATGATGTGCAATGAGCACGCATACGTCATGGCGATCGAAAAGCTGCTCGGCGTCGACGTGCCGATTCGCGCACAATACATCCGCGTGATGTTCGACGAAATCACGCGCGTGCTGAATCACCTGATGTGGATCGGCTCACACGCACTCGACGTGGGTGCGATGGCGGTGTTCCTGTACGCCTTCCGTGAGCGTGAAGACCTGTTCGACGTGTATGAAGCCGTTTCGGGTGCACGTATGCACGCGGCTTACTACCGTCCAGGCGGCGTGTACCGCGATCTGCCGGACACGATGCCGAAGTATCGTGCGTCGAAGTTCCACAACGAGCGCGCGATCAAGAAGATGAACGAAGCACGCGAAGGTTCGCTGCTCGACTTCATCGAAGATTTTGCCATTCGCTTCCCGAAGTGTGTCGACGAGTACGAAACGCTGCTCACCGACAACCGTATCTGGAAGCAGCGTCTGGTGGGTATCGGCGTGGTGTCGCCCGAGCGTGCCATGCAACTCGGCTTCTCCGGCGCGATGCTGCGCGGTTCGGGCATTGCCTGGGATCTGCGCAAGAAGCAGCCGTACGAAGTGTACGACCGCCTGGAGTTCGATATTCCGGTGGGTAAGGAAGGCGACTGCTATGACCGTTATCTGGTGCGCGTGGAAGAAATGCGCCAGTCGACCAGCCTGATCCGCCAATGTGTGAAGTGGCTGCGCGAGAACCCGGGGCCGGTCATTACCGGCAACCATAAGGTGGCCCCGCCGTCGCGCGTCGAAATGAAGTCAAACATGGAAGAGCTGATTCACCACTTCAAGCTCTTCACCGAAGGCTTCCACGTGCCCGCTGGCGAGACGTATGCCGCTATCGAGCATCCGAAGGGCGAGTTCGGCATCTATCTGGTGTCGGACGGTGCCAACAAGCCGTACCGCCTGAAAATTCGCGCGCCGGGCTTTGCCCACCTTTCTGCGCTCGACGAGATGGCGAAGGGTCACATGATTGCCGATGCTGTGGCGATCATCGGTACCCAGGACATTGTGTTCGGCGAGATCGATCGCTAAATGCGCAGCGGGCGCCCAAGGCGCCCGCGGGTTTTATTTCGGTGGGGTTTTGTAGGTCGAAACCGTTGCCGTTCCAGTTGCCGTGCCGGTAGTGCGCGGGCAGTCGACAAAATCGACTCGCCCGCGCTGGCACGAGCGGGGATAACGTTTTAGAGAACAGTCGGATCGGAAATGCTTTCTCCCGAAGCCCTGAAGAAAATCGACCGTGCCGTTGCCAAATACCCTGCCGAGCAGAAGCAGTCGGCGGTGATGCACGCACTTGCCGTAGCGCAGGTCGAGAAAGGCTGGTTGTCGCCCGAAGTGATGCAATTCGTGGCGGACTACCTCGAGATGCCCGCAGTCGCGGTGCAAGAGGTCGCAACCTTCTACACCATGTTCAACACGAGCCCGGTGGGCAAGTTCAAGTTGACCGTGTGCACGAACCTGCCTTGCCAGCTCACGCGTGGCGAAGAAATGGCCAAGTACCTGAAGGAGAAGCTGGGTGTCGAGTACAACGACATCACGCCCGATGGTCTCTTTACGGTCAAGGAAGGTGAGTGCATGGGCGCTTGCGGCGATGCCCCCGTCATGCTGGTGAATAACCATCGCATGTGCGGCTTCATGAACGAAGCAAAGGTCGATGCGCTCCTTGACGAGCTCAAGGCCAAGGGCGCTGCGGGAGAGAAAGCATGACGTCGCTGCACAACCGTCACATCAAACCGCTGATCCTCGCCGACCTCAATGGCGAGAACTGGCATCTGGAAGATTACGTCAAGCGCGGTGGTTACCAGCAGCTCACACGTATTCTGAAAGAAGGGCTCACGCCGGAGCAGGTCATTGCCGACGTCAAGGCGTCGGGCCTGCGCGGTCGCGGAGGCGCCGGCTTCCCGACTGGTCTGAAGTGGAGCTTCATGCCGCGCGCGTTCCCGGGTCAGAAGTATCTCGTCTGCAACTCGGACGAAGGCGAACCGGGTACGTTCAAGGATCGCGACATTCTGCGCTACAACCCGCACGCGCTGATCGAAGGCATGGCCATTGGCGGTTTCGCCATGGGCATCACCGTTGGTTACAACTACATCCACGGCGAAATCTACGAAGTGTATGAACGCTTCGAAGAGGCGCTGGAGGAAGCCCGCGCGGCCGGCTATCTGGGCGACAACATTCTGGGCACGGACTTTTCGTTCCAGTTGCACGGTCACCATGGCTATGGTGCGTACATCTGCGGCGAAGAAACCGCACTGCTCGAGTCGCTCGAAGGCAAGAAGGGCCAGCCGCGTTTCAAGCCGCCTTTCCCGGCGAGCTTCGGTCTGTACGGCAAGCCCACGACCATCAACAACACTGAGACGTTCGCGGCTGTTCCGTTCCTGCTGGCTACCGGCCCGCAGCAGTATCTGGAAATGGGCAAGCCGAACAACGGCGGCACCAAGATTTTCTCGGTGTCGGGCGACGTCGAGCTGCCGGGGAACTACGAAGTGCCGCTGGGCACGCCGTTCCCCGAGCTGCTGGAACTTGCCGGCGGCATGCGCGGTGGCAAGAAGCTCAAGGCCGTGATTCCGGGCGGTTCGTCGGCACCGGTCGTACCGGCCGGGCTGATGATGGAAACCACGATGGACTACGACAGCATCGCCAAGGCTGGATCGATGCTGGGGTCGGGCGCCGTGATCGTCATGGACGAGACACGCTGCATGGTGCGCTCGCTGCTGCGTCTGTCGTACTTCTACTACGAAGAATCGTGCGGTCAGTGCACGCCGTGCCGTGAAGGCACTGGCTGGCTGTGGCGCGTGGTCAATCGTATCGAGCATGGGGAAGGGCGCAAGGAAGACCTGGACCTGCTCAACTCGGTGGCCGAGAACATCATGGGCCGTACCATTTGCGCGCTGGGCGATGCCGCAGCGATGCCGGTGCGCGGCATGCTCAAACACTTCTGGGACGAGTTCGCCTACCACGTCGAGCACAAGCATTGCTTGGTCGGCGCTCACTAATCCCTTTTGACGCTTGGCATTGAACCGCTATGGTTGAAATCGAAATTGACGGCCAAAAGGTCGAGGTGCCCGAAGGCAGCATGGTGATCCAGGCTGCCAAGAAGAACGGCACCTATATTCCCCACTTCTGTTACCACAAGAAGTTGTCCATCGCTGCGAACTGCCGCATGTGCCTGGTCGAGGTCGAGAAGGCCCCGAAGGCCGTGCCGGCCTGCGCAACGCCGGTGGCCAACGGCATGATCGTGCGAACCAACTCCGAGAAGGCTGTGAAGGCACAGCAATCGGTGATGGAGTTCCTGCTGATCAACCACCCGCTCGATTGCCCGATCTGCGATCAGGGCGGGGAGTGCCAACTGCAAGATTTGGCCGTGGGCTACGGCAAGTCGGCCTCGCGCTATCAGGAAGAGAAGCGCGTGGTGTTCCACAAGAACGTGGGCCCGCTCATCTCGATGGAAGAGATGTCGCGCTGCATCCACTGCACCCGCTGCGTGCGTTTCGGTCAGGAAGTGGCCGGCGTCATGGAGTTCGGCATGCTGGGTCGCGGCGAGCACTCGGAAATCACGTCGTTCGTTGGCAAGACGGTCGACTCCGAACTGTCGGGCAACATGATCGACCTGTGCCCGGTCGGTGCGCTGACGTCGAAGCCGTTCCGTTACAGCGCCCGTACGTGGGAACTGTCGCGCCGCAAGTCGGTGAGCCCTCACGACGGCGTGGGTGCGAACCTCGTGGTGCAAGTGAAGAACAACAAGGTCATGCGCGTTGTGCCGCTCGAGAACGAAGCGGTCAACGAGTGCTGGATCTCGGACAAGGACCGTTTCTCGTACGAAGGTCTGAACAGCGACGAGCGCCTCACCAAGCCGATGCTCAAGCAAGGCGGTGAGTGGCACGAAGTCGACTGGCAGACGGCGCTCGAGTACGTCGGTCATGGTCTGACGGACATCATCCGCGACTTCGGCGCCGATGCCGTGGCCGGGCTGGCCTCGCCGCACGCGACGATCGAAGAACTGCACCTGCTGCAGAAGTTCGTGCGCGCACTGGGTAGCGACAACGTCGACTTCCGTCTGCGTCAGACGGATGTGTCGGGCGGTACCCAAGGTGCGCCGTGGCTCGGCCTGCCGATCGCTGAACTCGACAAGCTGCAAAGCACGCTGGTCGTTGGCTCGTTCCTGCGCAAGGATCATCCGCTGTTCGCCTCGCGTCTGCGCTCGGCAGTGAAGGCCGGTGGTCAGCTCAATCTGCTGCACGGGTCGGACGACGATCTGCTGGTGAAGATCGCCAACAAGATCATCGCAGCACCGGGTGCGTGGGTGAGCGAACTGGCCGGTATTGCCGTGGCCGCAGCGGCTGCCAAGGGTGTTGCCGCCCCGGCAGAGCTGGCTGGCGTGAGCGCAAGCGACACGGCCAAGGCCATCGCCGCATCGCTGGTGAATGGTGAGCGTCGCGCCATCCTGCTGGGTAACGCCGTTGTGCAGCACCCGCAATTCGCGCAACTGCACGCCATCGCGCAAGTGATTGCTGACATCACCGGTGCCAAGCTGGGCTTCCTGACCGAAGGCGCCAACACGGTTGGCGGCTACGCAGTGAAGGCCACGAACGCGAAGGGCGCTGCCGCACTGTTCGCCCAACCGCGTCAGGCTTACCTGCTGCTGAACACCGAGCCGGAGTACGACTCGGCCGATGCGAAGCAAGCACTCACGGCATTGACCGCCGCGAAGATGGTTGTCTCGCTCTCGCCGTTCAAGCACGGCCTCGAGTACGCCGACGTGCTGCTGCCGATTGCTCCGTTCACGGAAACTGCCGGTACGTTCGTCAACGCCGAAGGCCTGCCGCAACACTTCAACGGTGTGGTGCGCGCGCTGGGTGAAACGCGTCCGGGCTGGAAGGTGCTGCGCGTGCTGGGCAACCTCCTCAAGCTGCAAGGCTTCGAGCAGGACACGGCCGAGCAGGTTCGCGACGAAGCCCTAGCCGGTTTCTCGGCGGCTGCGCTCGATAACCGCGCCAAGGCTGCACTGGCGGCGCCGAAGGCCGCGGGCCAGGGTCTGGAGCGTCTGGCCGATGTGCCGATCTACGCTGCCGACGCACTGGTGCGCCGTGCCCCGTCGCTGCAACTGACGAACGATGCCAAGGCTGCGCTGCGTGCCACGCTGCCGGCCGCGCTGTTCGACAGCTTGGGCCTCGCTGCCGGCGACGCCGTGCGCGTGCGCCAGGGCGACGCCGTGGTTACGCTGCCGGCCGCTCGCTCGGAAACGCTGCCTGCCAACGTGGTGCGCGTTCCGGCAGCCACGCCGGCATCCGCCGCGCTTGGCGCGATGTTCGGTGAAATTTCGGTGGAGAAGGCGTAAATGAGCCTGAACGAAGTCATCAATCAATACGGCACGCAACTGCTGGGCGTGGCTTGGCCGACGGTGTGGGCGCTGGTCCGCATTCTCGTCGTAGCCGTGATCCTGCTGCTGTGCGTTGCGTACCTGATTCTGTGGGAGCGCAAGCTCATCGGCTGGATGCACGTGCGTCTCGGTCCGAACCGCGTGGGTCCCGCCGGTCTGCTGCAGCCGATCGCCGACGTGTTGAAGCTCCTGCTCAAGGAAGTCATCACGCCGTCGCAGGTCAGCAAGGGCATTTACGCCATCGCTCCGGTGATGGCCGTGCTGCCGGCCTTCGCGATCTGGGCGGTGATCCCGTTCCAGCCGGGCGCGGTGCTGGCCGACGTGAACGCCGGTCTGCTTTACGCCATGGCGATCTCATCGATCGGTGTGTACGGCGTGATTCTCGCCGGCTGGGCATCGAACTCGAAATACGCTTTCCTCGGCGCCATGCGCGCGTCGGCCCAGATGATTTCGTATGAAATCGCGATGGGCTTCGCGCTGGTGACGGTGCTGATGACGGCCGGCTCGCTGAACCTGTCGGACATCGTGCGCTCGCAAGAGCACGGCATGTTCGCCGGCATGGGTCTGAACCTGTTGTCGTGGAACTGGCTGCCGCTGCTGCCGATGTTCGTCGTCTACTTCATCTCGGGCATTGCGGAAACGAACCGCCACCCGTTCGACGTGGTGGAAGGCGAATCGGAAATCGTGGCCGGTCACATGATCGAGTACTCGGGCATGGGCTTCGCGCTCTTCTTCCTGGCCGAGTACATCAACATGATCATCATCTCGGCGCTGGCTGCGGTGTTGTTCCTGGGTGGCTGGAGTGCGCCGTTCGGCTTCCTGTCGTTCATCCCGGGAGTGTTCTGGCTGGCGTTCAAGGTGTTCCTGCTGCTGTCGGTGTTCATCTGGGTGCGTGCGACGTTCCCGCGCTACCGCTACGACCAGATCATGCGTCTGGGCTGGAAAGTCTTCCTGCCGTTGACGATCGTTTGGGTGATCGTGGTGGGTGGCTGGATCATGTCGCCCTGGAACATCTGGGGCTGAGGCGAACGGAGTAGAGGAATCCCATGGTAAGGGCAATCAAGGACTTTTTCGGCAGTTTCCTGTTGTTGGAACTGCTCAAGGGCATGGCGCTGACGGGGCGTTACACGTTCGCTCGCAAGGTGACGGTGCAGTTTCCGGAAGAGAAGACGCCGCTGTCGCCGCGTTTTCGCGGTCTGCATGCGCTGCGTCGCTATCCGAACGGCGAAGAGCGCTGCATCGCCTGCAAGTTGTGCGAGGCGGTGTGCCCGGCAATGGCCATCACGATCGAGTCGGATGTGCGTGACGACGGCACCCGCCGCACCACGCGTTACGACATCGATCTGACCAAATGCATTTTCTGCGGCTTCTGCGAAGAAAGCTGCCCGGTGGACTCGATCGTCGAGACGCACATTCTCGAGTATCACGGCGAGAAGCGTGGCGATCTGTACTTCACCAAGGAAATGTTGCTCGCGGTGGGCGATCGTTACGAAAACGAAATCGCGGCGGCCAAGGCGGCCGATGCGCCGTACCGTTAAGCAGGGCAGGGTGCGGCAGATCGATGGCGCGCCCGGTACGGCAATTGACGTTGGCTAATTCTCGCGACACCCGGTGATTATGGAATTCACAACCTTTCTTTTCTACGTGTTTGCGCTGATCCTCGTGGTCTCCGGCCTGAAGGTCGTGACCTCGCGCAACCCCGTACAGTCGGCACTGTTCCTGGTGCTGGCCTTCTTCAACGCCGCGGCGATCTGGATGCTGCTCGAGGCCGAGTTCCTGGCCATCATGCTGGTGCTCGTGTACGTCGGCGCGGTGATGGTGCTGTTCCTGTTCGTGGTGATGATGATCGACATCAATCTCGACGAACTGCGACGCGGTTTCGGCAAGTTCATTCCGCTGGCGAGTACCGTCGGCGCGATCATGATCGTCGAAGCGTCGCTGGTGCTCATGCGCGGCTACGGTGCCACGCGCACGCCGGTCAAGGCCGTGTCGGGCCCGGACGTGGCGAATACCAAGGCACTCGGTATCGCGCTGTACACCGACTACATCTTTGCCTTCGAAGTGGCAGGTCTGATCCTGCTGGTGGCCGTCGTGGCAGCCGTAGCGCTCACGATGCGTAGCCGTAAGGACCACAAACAGACCGACCCGAGCAAGCAGGTACGCGTGAAGGCGCGCGACCGCGTGCGTCTGGTGTCGATGCCCGCCGAAGCCCGGCAGCAATCCTCCGGCACTGACACGCCGGCGGCGGAATAAGGAGACAGCATGATGTCGTTGTCGCTAGCGCATTATCTGGTGTTGGGCGCGATCCTCTTCGCGATCAGCATTACCGGTATCTTCCTCAACCGCAGAAATGTGATTGTGCTGCTGATGGCCATCGAGCTGATGTTGCTCGCGGTCAATCTGAACTTCGTCGCGTTCTCGCATTACCTGGGCGACATTGCCGGCCAGGTATTCGTGTTCTTCATTCTTACGGTGGCCGCAGCGGAAGCCGCGATCGGTCTGGCCATTCTGGTCACGCTGTTCCGTAAGCTCGAAACGGTCAACGTCGAAGATCTCGACCGCCTTAAGGGTTAACAAAAGCGAACGCTGTTATGGCATCCACATTGAATCCCAACCTGCTGCTCGCGATCCCGCTGGCGCCGCTCGTCGGCTCCCTGATTGCCGGTCTGTTCGGCAAGCAAGTCGGACGCGCGGGCGCCCACACGGTCACAATCCTCGGCGTGCTGGTCGCGTTTGTCCTGTCGGTGATGACCTTCATCGACGTCATGAACGGCGCGAGCTTCAACGCCACCGTTTATGAATGGGCTCGCATCGGCGAACTCAAGCTCGAGATCGGCTTCCTCGTCGACACGCTCACCGTTACGATGATGTGCGTGGTCACTTCCGTCTCGCTGATGGTGCACATCTACACCATCGGCTACATGGCGGAAGATCCTGGCTACCAGCGCTTCTTCTCGTACATCTCGCTGTTCACGTTCTCGATGTTGATGCTCGTGATGAGCAACAACTTCCTGCAACTGTTCTTCGGCTGGGAAGCGGTGGGTCTGGTCTCGTACCTGCTGATCGGTTTCTGGTACACGCGTCCGACTGCGATCTACGCCAACATGAAGGCGTTCCTGGTCAACCGTGTCGGCGACTTCGGCTTCCTGCTCGGTATCGGCCTGCTGCTGGCCTTCACCGGCACGCTGAACTACGGCGAAGTGTTCGCCAAGGCCAACGATGTCGCGGCCCTGTCGTTCCCGGGCACCGACTGGCGCCTGATCACCGTGGCCTGTATCTGCCTGTTCATCGGCGCGATGGGCAAGTCGGCGCAGTTCCCGCTGCACGTCTGGCTGCCGGACTCGATGGAAGGCCCGACCCCGATCTCGGCACTGATTCACGCGGCCACGATGGTGACCGCGGGTATCTTCATGGTGAGCCGCATGTCGCCGCTGTTCGAACTCTCGGACACCGCGCTGTCGTTCATCACGATCATCGGTGCGATCACGGCGTTGTTCATGGGCTTCCTGGGCATGATCCAGAACGACATCAAGCGTGTCGTGGCCTACTCGACGCTCTCGCAGCTCGGTTACATGACGGTCGCGCTCGGCGTGTCGGCCTACCCGGTCGCCATCTTCCACCTGATGACGCACGCGTTCTTCAAGGCGCTGCTGTTCCTCGGTGCGGGCTCGGTCATCATCGGCATGCATCACGATCAGGACATGCGCAACATGGGCGGCCTGTGGAAGTACATGCCGATCACCTGGATCACGTCGCTGCTGGGTTCGCTGGCGCTGATCGGTACGCCGTTCTTCGCGGGCTTCTACTCGAAAGACTCGATCATCGAAGCGGTGGCCGCCTCGCATCTGCCGGGTTCGGGCTTCGCCTACTTCGCAGTGGTCGCCAGCGTGTTCGTCACGGCGTTCTATTCGTTCCGTATGTACTTCCTGGTCTTCCACGGCAAGGAGCGTTTCGGTCAGGCACACCATGACCACCACGACGCCCATCACGAGGAAGAGGAAGACGATGCGCACGGCGAGCACCACGGTCTGGCCCCGGGTCAGAAGCCGCATGAGTCGCCCGCTGTCGTGACGATTCCGTTGATCCTGCTGGCGATTCCGTCGGTCATCATCGGTGCCATTGCGATTGCTCCGATGCTCTTCGGCAATTTCTTCAAGCAAGGCGTGGCGTTCAAGGACGTGATCTTCATCGGCGAGAATCACCCGGCGATGGAAGAACTGGGTCATGAGTTCCACGGCTGGGTGGCGATGGCGGTGCATTCGTTCGGCACGCTGCCGATCGCACTGTCGGCACTCGGTATCGTGCTCGCGGCCTTCTTCTACCTGAAGCGTCCGGACATTCCGGAAGCGCTGAAGAACAAGTTCTCGGGTATCTACAAGTTGCTCGACAACAAGTACTACATGGACAAGATCAATGAAGTGGTCTTCGCCAAGGGCGCGCTCAAGATTGGCCGCGGTCTTTGGAAGGCAGGCGATCAGGGTCTCATCGACGGCGCGGTCGTGAATGGCAGCGCGCGTCTGGTGGGCTGGTTCGCCGGCGTCATCCGCTTCATGCAATCGGGTTACATCTATCACTACGCGTTCGCCATGATCATCGGCATGCTCGGGCTCCTGACGCTGTTTGTGACGTTGAACGGCAAGTAAAAGGGGGAGCCAATAACAATGCAATCGCTACCGCTTCTGAGTCTGGCCATTTGGCTGCCCATTTTGTCGGGGATCGTTGTCCTCGCCGTGGGAAATGACCGTAACCCGACGGGCGCACGCGTGCTGGCGCTCATCGGTTCGCTGGTGAGCTTTCTGGTCACGCTGCCGCTGATCTCGAACTTCGACGCCAACACGTCGGCGTTCCAGTACGTCGAAAAGACGAGCTGGATCGAGCGTTTCCACATCAACTACTTCCTGGGCATCGACGGCATCTCGCTGTGGCTGGTCGTGCTGACCGCGCTCATCACGGTGATCGTGGTGATCGCGGGCTGGGAAGTGATTACGGAACGTGTCGCGCAGTACATGGCCGCGTTCCTGATCCTCTCGGGTCTGATGATCGGCGTGTTCTCGGCGCAAGACGGCCTGCTGTTCTACGTGTTCTTCGAAGCCACGCTGATCCCGATGTACTTGATCATCGGTGTGTGGGGTGGTCCGAACCGTGTGTACGCAGCGTTCAAGTTCTTCCTGTACACGCTGCTCGGCTCGCTGTTGATGCTGGTCGCGCTGATCTATCTGTACAACGCGACGGGTTCGTTCACGCTGACCGACTGGTATGCCGCGAAGCTGCCGATGAACGTGCAGATACTGCTGTTCGTGGCGTTCTTCATGGCCTTCGCGGTGAAGGTGCCGATGTGGCCGGTGCATACCTGGCTGCCGGACGCCCACGTGGAAGCGCCGACGGGCGGCTCGGTCGTGCTGGCCGCGATCATGCTGAAGCTCGGCGCCTACGGTTTCCTGCGCTTCTCGCTGCCGATCGCACCGGACGCCAGTCATTACCTGTCGGGCTTCATGGTCACGCTCGCGCTGATCGCCGTCGTCTACATCGGCCTTGTGGCGCTGGTGCAGACCGACATGAAGAAACTGGTGGCGTATTCGTCGATTGCTCACATGGGCTTCGCGATCCTCGGCTTCTTCATGTTCAGCGAAATCGGCATGCAGGGCGCGCTGATTCAGATGATCTCGCACGGTTTCGTGTCGGGCGCCATGTTCCTGTGTATCGGTGTGCTGTATGACCGCATGCACTCGCGCAACATCGCCGATTACGGCGGTGTGGTGAACACGATGCCGAAGTTTGCCGCGTTCTTCATGCTGTTCGCGATGGCCAACAGCGGCCTGCCGGCGACGTCGGGCTTCGTGGGTGAGTTCCTGGTCATTCTGGGCGCCGTGAAGCTGAACTTCTGGGTCGGCCTGCTGGCGGCTACCTCGCTGATCACCGGTGCGGCTTACTCGCTGTGGATGTACAAGCGCGTGATCTTCGGTGCCATCGCCAACGACCATGTGCGCGAACTGATCGATATCAACAAGCGCGAGTTCTTCATGCTGGCCGTGCTGGCTGCACTCACGCTGTTCATGGGTATCTATCCGAAGCCTTTCACGGACCTGATGCATACCTCCGTGGTTAACCTCCTCGCCCACGTGGCGCAGACCAAGCTGCCGTAATCGGGGAGGACATCTAGATCATGCAAAACATTAATCTGCTGCCTGCGTTGCCGGAGGCCATCCTGCTGCTCATGATCCTTGTGATCATGATGTGCGACGCGTTCTTCGGCCAGACGCGCAAGCTGAACTACGTTCTGGCACTCATCACGTCTGCGGTCGTGTCCGTGCTGTGGGCATGCAATGCCGGCGATCCGGCATCGCACTACATGTTCGGCAATGTGTTCATCGCCGACCCGATGTCGAACCTGCTCAAGGCCTTCAGTGGTCTGGCAACGTTCGTCACGTTCATCTACGGCCAGAAGTATCTGGAAGCGCGCGGTCTTGCCCGTGGCGACTTCTATGTCCTCAGTCTGTTCTCGCTGCTGGGCCTGTCGGTGATGATCTCGGGCAACAACTTCCTGACGCTGTATCTGGGTCTGGAACTGATGTCCCTGTCGCTGTACGCCCTGGCTGCCGTGTGGCGTGATTCGACGAACGCGACCGAGTCGGCCATGAAGTACTACGTGCTGGGCGCCCTTGCTTCGGGCTTCCTGCTGTACGGCATGTCGATGATGTACGGTGCGACCGGTTCGCTGGAACTGGCCAAGGTCTTCGAAGTCATCGCTTCGGGTGCCGTGAACAAGATCGTGCTGGTGTTCGGTGTCGTGTTCGTGGTTGCCGGTCTGGCGTTCAAGCTGGGCGCTGCGCCGTTCCACATGTGGGTGCCCGACGTCTACCAAGGCGCACCGACCCCGGTCACGCTGCTCATCGGTGGCGCACCGAAGCTGGGTGCCTTCGCACTGCTGCTGCGTTTGCTGGTCGAAGGCATGCTGCCGCTGGCAATCGACTGGCAACAGATGTTGATTATTCTGGCGGTGCTCTCGCTGGTGATCGGTAATCTGACGGCCATCGTGCAGACCAACGTCAAGCGTCTGCTGGCGTACTCGACGATCTCGCACATGGGCTTCGTGCTGCTGGGCATGCTCTCGGGCGTGGTGGGCGGCAAGATCGACGGTATCGCCGACGCCTACGGCTCGTCGCTGTTCTACAGCGTGATTTACCTGCTGACGACGTTGGGCACGTTCGGTATCGTGCTGCTGCTTTCGCGCAAGGGCTTCGAAGCCGAGAACCTCTCCGATTTGAAGGGCCTGAACCAGCGTAGCCCGTGGTTTGCCTTCGTCATGTTGATGCTGATGTTCTCGCTGGCCGGCATTCCGCCGCTGGCAGGCTTCTACGCCAAGCTGGCCGTGCTGCAAGCCGTGGTGAACGCCGGTATGGTGTGGCTGGCTATCGTGGCCGTGATCGCCTCGCTGATCGGTGCGTTCTACTACCTGCGTGTCGTCAAGCTGATGTACTTCGACAAGCCGGATGACACCAACGCGCTGGAAGGCAGCGGTACGATGCGCTTCGTGCTGTCGCTGAACGGTCTGGCTATGCTGTACCTGGGCCTGATGCCGGGCTCGCTGATGGACTGGTGCTTGCGCACCATCAAACTGACGCTGGCCAGCTAAGCGGCCGGACGTTCGGAAAGACGACGTCGACGACGGTCACGGAATCGACAGCATCGATGGCATCGATGCAAAGCCGGGCAGGGCGGGCCGACATGAATGGCCGGCCCGGCTCACGATAGACGAACAGGTGGAGGCAACAACGATGGGCATGTCGGCAGGCGGTACGCTTGTGATTCTGCTGGCCGTGCTGGGCGCGAACCTGCCGTTCGTGAATCAGCGCCTGTTCGGGATCGTCGCGCTAAAGCGGGCGTTCAAGCCGCTGTGGCTGCGTCTGGTCGAACTGGTGGTGACCTACTTCGTGGTGGGTGCCCTCGGTTACCTGATCGAATCGGGCATTGGCAACGTGTTTTCGCAGGGCTGGGAGTTTTACGCCGTAACTGCGAGTCTGTTTGTCGTGTTCGCGTTTCCGGGCTTCGTCTACCGGTATTTGTGGCGTCATCGACCGGCGGCTGCCGCTTGAGATGTCTGCTTCGCAAGACGCCGCCCTTGGGCGGCGTTTTGTTTTGGGTTCGCCAATTTTCAGCCGTGGAGGGCTTATGACCCAAGGTCAAACCGACGATCAACATCTGATTGAAACCCGCGTTACTAGCGAGACGGTTTATGAGGGTGCGTTCCTGACCATCATGCGTGATCGCGTGCGTCTGCCCGATGGCAAGACGGCCGTGCGCGAATACACTACCCATCCCGGGGCGGTCATGGTGATTCCGCTTTTCGAAGATGGTCAGGTGCTGATGGAGCGTCAGTACCGTTACCCGCTGGCGCGTGTGATGACGGAACTGCCGGCCGGCAAGCTCGACGAAGCCGAGGGCGGCCTGGCCTGCGGTCAGCGTGAATTGCTGGAGGAGACCGGGTACCACGCCAAGCGCTGGGACTATCTCACGCGGATTCATCCGGTGATCTCGTATTCGACGGAATTCATCGACATCTGGCTGGCGCGTGACCTCACGCTTGGCGAGCAGCGCCTCGACGAAGGCGAGTTTCTCGATGTGTTCAAGATGCCCGCGACCGAGTTGCTGCAATGGGTGCGCGACGGCCGTGTCACGGACGTGAAATCAATCATCGGCGCGTTCTGGCTGGAAAAGATATTATCGGGAGTCTGGCAGCCGAACGAGCGTTCGCCGCTGCGCTGATCCATCGTCATTTTTTGAGCCCGAGCCCTGCGACCTGCAGGGCCGGGACACATCCAGAGCGTCATGAAGGTTTTTGATTTGCGTTGTGCCCATGAGCACACCTTCGAGGGCTGGTTCGGCTCGGAGGACGATTACCTTTCGCAGCAGACCCGGGGATTGGTGACATGCCCCGTGTGCGGCGACACTGAGATCGTTCGCATGCCGTCTGCACCACGTCTGAACCTGTCGGGGGCGACGTCACGTGCCGACGCCGCACCGGTAGCCGCGAAGGGCAGGGAGCAGGGTACTGCCGCTTCGCCCGGCGTCATCGAAGCCAAACGCGAATTGCAGACGCTCTGGATGAAAGCCGTGCGCCACGTCATGGCGAACACGGAAGACGTCGGTAGCAACTTTGCCGAGGAAGCCCGCAAGATTCACTATCAGGAAGCACCGGAGCGCAATATCCGCGGAACGGTGTCTCGGGAAGAGACCGAGGCGCTGGCCGAGGAGGGCATCGACGTGATGCCGCTGCCCATTCCGGACGGCTTCAAGGACACGTTACAGTAAGCCGGTCGCCGGCCGATCCGGCGCACTGCACGGAGGAGTTCGCGATGGCAACGTTCGAGTATTACTTCGAAGACTTTGCGGTAGGTGACACCTTCGATCTGGGCGAATACACGTTCACGGCAGACGAGATCGTGCACTTTGCCCGGCAATTCGATCCTCAGCCGTTTCACGTCGACGAGTTGGCCGGCCGCGAGTCCCATTTCGGCGGACTGGTAGCCAGCGGCTGGCACACGTGCAGCATCATGATGCGGATGAACGTCGACAAGCTGCTCTCGCGCTCGGCGAGCATGGGGTCGCCGGGTGTCGAGCAGATCGAGTGGCTCAAGCCGGTGCGTCCGGGAGACACGATTACGGTGACGAGCAGCACGCTGGAAGTGCGCGCTTCGAAGAGCCGTCCCGATCGCGGTATCGTGCGCCAGCTCTGGACAGCCACGAACCAGCACGGCGAAGAAGTGTGCCGGTTCCGGGGAACGGGGCTCTATCTGAAGCGCGTCGCCTGACGGGAACGCTGTTCCGCGATGGTGTAATTCCGCTGTCTTGCCGGCGGGCGTTTCCGCCCGCCGCGTCAATCTCAACGAAACTCAATGCGACAAATCACTCACCGACGCCGCAGGGGCGTCGCGTTTGACCTGAGTGATGCCGTCTTCCATCTGCTCGGCGGTCGAGAACATCTGGCTCTGGCCGATGATCTCGCCATTGCGCGCCTTGAGCACGAAATAGGGACGGCCTGAGGTCGACGTCTTGCGCTCGAAACGATGATCCTCGACCGAGTTTTTGCGAACGGACTCGATGCCGTTCTGCGCGGAAGCCCGCGCCTTGTAAGTCTCGGAGGAAAGGATGATGTGCCCGCTGTCGGCCAGCAGATGAAAGTGGAATTCACCGTTAGGGCTACGCTTGAGTTCGAACTTGCCTGACATATGTGGATCTCCCGGATCTTCCAAAAGCCAGCGGCGAGGGACTGCGAACTGCAAGGGACGACGGCTGCCAGCCGCGTCGGAGAAACCTTGAAAACTTCTTGAGTGATGCACTCGATGACGCCTACGCGTCAAGCGGACTGCGCCTAGATTAGCACCGCCCGCGTCGCGGCGATACCGCAGTTTGTTTCGAAGTGTAAACCACTTCCCGCCACGCCCTGCCGAACCGTGGCTCAAGGCACAGCGGCGCGCGAGCGAGGTCGGGCAGGGTGGGGGATGGCGGGGGCCGCCGGTCCCAGGGGGCCCGCGGCCTGCACGTGACTCGGCGGATCAGCGGCGTGCGTATTGCGTGGCACCGAACAGCATTTCACGGGCCTTGTCGTCTTGCATCGGCTTGCGCGCGTCGGCCAGCACCTTGATGCCGCGCTGCACCGCCGGACGCGCCTCGATGGCATCGAACCATTTCTGCACGTTGGGGAAGTCCGACAGCTCCACGCCCTGGTTCTTCCACGAGCGCAGCCACGGCCAGATCGCGATGTCTGCGATGGTATACATATCGCCCGCGACATAGGGGTGGTTGCTCAGTCGCTTGTCGAGCACGCCATACAGACGCCGTGCTTCGTTCGTGTAGCGCTTGATCGCGTAATCGATTTTCTCGGGGGCGTAGATCCGGAAATGGTGCGCCTGACCGAGCATTGGCCCCACGCCGCCCATCTGGAACATCAGCCATTCGAGCGTTTCGTACTTGCCGCGTACGTCTTCCGGCAGGAAGCGCCCGGTTTTGCCCGCGAGGTACAGCAGGATCGCGCCCGACTCGAACAGCGAGATCGGTTTGCCATCCGGACCGTCTTCGTCAACGATGGCCGGAATCTTGTTGTTCGGCGAGATGGCGAGAAAAGCGTCCTTGAACTGATCGCCCGCGCCGATATCGACGGCATGTGCATGGTAGGGCAACCCGCACTCTTCGAGCATGATGTGGACTTTGTGGCCGTTAGGCGTAGCCCAGGAATAGACCTGAATCAATTGCGACTCCTCGTTGGGGCGTCGGTCGACGCCGTTCCCCGCCAAGCGCGGCGACGATCCTGCCAGGCGCTCGGCACGGTGATGACATGGATGGCGAAACAGGCCGGAGGCACGAGCATCGCACCCCCGGGAAAAACTGCCCGGAAATTACACCACAGAACGTTTTTCCCTGCCGGGCGTGGGGTCAGCGAGGGGCAGCGTCGTTTGTCTGCGGGTTCAGGTAACGCGCCAGTTCCAGCTTGGCGATGGCATTGCGGTGCACTTCGTCCGGGCCGTCCGCAAAGCGCAGGGTGCGCGCGCTGGCATACGCGTAGGCCAGTGGAAAGTCGCCGGAGAGCCCAGCCGCGCCGTGCGCCTGCATCGCCCAGTCGAGTACCTGACAGGCCATATTCGGGGCAACGACCTTGATCATCGCGATTTCCGCCTGCGCCGCCTTGTTGCCGACCGTATCCATCATGTAAGCCGCTTTGAGCGTGAGCAGACGCGCCTGTTCGATCTGGCAGCGCGCTTCGGCGATGCGCTCGCGCGTCACGCCCTGCGCGGCGATCGGTTTGCCGAACGCCACACGCGAGAGCGTGCGCTGGCACATTAGCGAAAGGGCGCGCTCGGCCAGGCCAATGAGCCGCATGCAGTGATGGATGCGGCCCGGGCCGAGACGCCCTTGCGCGATCTCGAAACCGCGTCCTTCGCCGAGCAGAATGCTGCTCGCGGGCACGCGAACCTCGTCGAGCACGATCTCCATGTGGCCGTGCGGCGCATCGTCGTAACCGAACACGGTGAGCGGGCGCACGCGTGAGATGCCTGGGGCGTCAGACGGAATGAGAATCATCGACTGCTGCGCATGTCTGGGGGCATCCGGATCGGTCTTGCCCATCACGATGTACAGCGCGCAACGCGGGTCGCCTGCGCCCGTCGACCACCATTTGCGGCCATTGACGACGTAATCGTCTCCGTCACGGCGAATCCGGCATTGCACGTTGGTGGCGTCGGATGAGGCGACGTCCGGCTCCGTCATCAGAAACGCGGAACGGATCTCGCCGCGTAGCAGCGGTTCGAGCCATTGTGCTTTTTGCGCGTCAGCCGCATAGCGCTCGAGCGTTTCCATGTTGCCGGTGTCGGGCGCGTTGCAATTGAAGACCTCGGGGGCCCACGGCACTTGCCCCATGATCTCGCACAGGGGCGCGTACTCGACGTTGCTCAGGCCCGCGCCGCGTGCGGAATCGGGCAGGAAGAGGTTCCACAGCCCGGCCTGCTGCGCGAGTGGCTTGAGGCGTTCGATGACCTGTGACGGCTGCCAGGCGTCACCCTGACGGCGGGCGATCTCGATCTCTTCGAGATAGCGGCGCTCGTTCGGGAAAATGTGCGCGTCGAAGAACGCGGTGAGGCGTGCCCGCAGAGCTTCGACTTTCGGGCTGTAGCTGAAATCCATGAGGTCTCCGTTCAGGGACGGTCTGTGTGACCGGGGGCGTTGCTGCGCTGTGCGTATTCCCACGCGAGTTCGGCCATCGGACGCGCGCGCTTGCCCGCATCGAGTGCCTGCTGGCTGGCCGCGGTGCCGTCGGCAACGCGCTTCATGATCCCTTGCAGAATCGCAGCGATACGGAACATGTTGTAGGCAAGGTAGAAATGCCAATGCGCCGGCCGGGCGATGCCTGTGCGCTCGCTATATCGGGCGACGTAGTCACTTTCGTCCGGAATGCCGAGGGCCGGCCAGTCGAGCCCGGCAATGCCGCGAAACACCCCCGGGCTGACGTGCCACGCCATGCAGTGATAGCTGAAGTCGGCGAGCGGGTCGCCCAGCGTCGACAGCTCCCAGTCGAGCACGGCGAGTACACGCGGCTCGGTGGGGTGAAAGATGAGATTGTCGAGACGGAAGTCGCCGTGCACGATGGTCGTGCGCTCGGGCACATCGGTGGGCAAATGCGCGGGCAGCCACTCGATGAGCCGATCCATCGCGTCGATGGTTTCCGTTCCCGTTACCGAAGCGCGGTACTGCTTGCTCCACCGGGCGATCTGCCGCGCGATATAGTCGCCCGGTTTGCCGTAAGACTCGAGCCCGATGGCGCGATAGTCGACCCGGTGCAGCGCGGAGATGACGCGGTTCATTTCGTCATAGATGGCACGGCGCTCGGCGGCGCTCATGCCGGGCAGCGATGGGTCCCACAACACGCGTCCCGCCACGAAGTCCATGACGTAGAACGCCAGCCCGATCACGCTTTCGTCTTCGCACAAGCCCCGCATGCGAGCGACGGGGACGTCGGTGCCTGCGAGGGCATCCATCACGCGATACTCGCGCTCGATGGCGTGGGCAGACAGCAGAAGTTTGGCGGCTGGCGCGGGCTTGGTACGCAGCACGTAGGCCGCACCGGGCGTGGTGATGCGATAGGTGGGATTGGACTGGCCGCCGTTGAATTGCGTGAGGGTCAGCGGCCCGGCGAAGCCGTCGACGTGTGCGGTGAGCCAGCGCTCGAGCGCGGCCGTATCGAAGGGCGCACGCTCACCTAGCGTGCGTTCGCCTGCAAATGCGGAAAAGTCCTGTGGAAGCTCCTCGGCCATGCTGTCTCCTGCATTTCCGGTGCTACGTTGATCACGACGAATTCGAAGATTTCGAAGATTTTGAAGATTTCGGCGACGTGGTGCGCTTGCCGGGCGGCCGCATCGTGTCGCGCGGCCGCTGGACATTCTGATTCTGCTGAGGACTTATCCTCGTTTTCGCGAGCGCAGGAACGACGCGAAGATCTTCTCCATGACGGTCAGCCGGTTGTCGCGATGCAGCGGCTGTGGAGGCGCGAAGTTCAACAGGCGGATCACCCAGTCTGCGGGCTTGTCGCCGACGTCGAGCGCATTGATGCACGCGGGCGTCTGGGCGAGTTGACCGAGGAAGAGGCGTCCGAGCGGATGCATGGCATGCGAGAGAATCGCGCGATTCACGCCGCCGTGCAACACCAGCAGCACGGTGTCCCACGACGTATCGGCCCGCAGCTCCGCGAGCGGCGGCACCACGCGGTCGAGCAGTTCGCGGACCGACTCGCCATTCATGAACCGGGTGTCTTCGGGCACAAGACCGTCGAAGGCACTGAGAAACGCCTGCGCGATCTCGGCCGGGGGCAGATCGGAGAGGCTGCCTGCGCGAATCTCCTCCCAGCACGGCCACGTCTCGATATCGATCTGCTGCCCCGTCTCGGCCAGCACGCGCTCGGCGGTCTCACGGGTGCGCGGCAGGCCACTCACGATCACGCGGTCGAAGCGGATGTTCTCGGCGGCGAAGGCGCGTCCGGCGGCACTGGCTTGCGATCGCCCGAGGTCATTGAGCGGGACGGCATCGGCGTCGATGGGCTTGCCGCTGTCGTCGAAATAGGTGACGTCGCCATGTCGCATCAGATAGATGCGGCGCCGCTGCGGCGGTGTGAATGCCAAGGGACCGGCGTCGGGGCCAAGATGGCCGAGTGAACTCATGCGAAATTCTCCTGAACAGGGCCGGCAGACGATCAGCGAATGCGGCAAAGCGTTGACAGGCGGCGCACGTCGAAGGTTCGCGTGCGCCGTGTGCCTGTCACGCGCTCAGGTGTATTTTGCCGGACGTTTCTCGAGGAAAGCGCTGATACCTTCCAAACCGTCTGCGTGATGGAGCGACGCCACGAAGCTATCGCGCTCCGCCCCCAACTGCGATGTCAGCGTCTCGCTGGCGCCGCTTTCGACGAGCGTCTTGATGCGACCGACGGCATTCGGCGAGAGTTGCGCGAGATCGGTCGCCCAGTTCAGCGCTTCGGCGCGGGCTTGTCCCGGCGCGACCACGCGGTTGACGAGTCCCGCCGCGGCCAGACGCGCGGCGGCAACCGGCTTGCCCTCGAGCAGGATTTCGGTGGCGAGCGGGCGGGGCAGGGCTTGCGAGAGAAACCACGAACCGCCGCCATCGGGCGTAAGGCCGACCTTGACGTAGGCCATCACGAACTTGGCGTTATCCGCCGCGACGAGCAGGTCGCAGGCCAGGGCGAGCGAGAAGCCCGCTCCGGCGGCCGCCCCTTCGACGGCGGCGATAATCGGCTTCGGGCACGCGCGCAGCGCTTCGATCCATTCGGCCAGTGCGTCGATACTCGCGGCCTGCACCGACGGATCTTTCTGGCGATTCTCCAGCAACCGGTTCAAATTGCCGCCCGCGCAGAAGAAGTTGTCGGCGCCAGTGAGCACCACAGCCCGCACGGATGGATCGCGCTCGGCCGTGGCCAGTGCTTCGACCCCGGCGGCATACATATCCGGATGCAGCGCATTGCGCGCTCCGGGGTTGGACAGCGTCAGCACCAGCGTTTGGTCGATGCGTTCGGCAAGCAGTTCGGCGCTCATGGGGCGAGTCTCCGGATCACTGTTCTTCGGTGAGCAGCGACACGCCCAACTGGGCGCGACGCGAGAGCCACGGCGACGGGCGATAACGCGGGTCGCCGTAGCACGTTTGCAGATTACGCAGGACGGTGAGCAACTGGCGGGCTCCGACGGCGTCGCCCAGCGCCAGCGGGCCCTTGGCGTAGCCCAGACCCAGCGTAACGGCGCGATCGATGTCGCCCGGCGAGGCGATGCGTTGCTGTGCGATGTCCGCGCCGATGTTGACGATGGTGGCGATCACGCGTTGCGCGACAAAGCCTGCCGAGTCGCGGATTACCGTCACCGGTGTGCCGCCGTGTGCGAACAGGGCGTGCGCGGCGTTACGGGCGTCGGGTGTCGTGACTGGCGTGGTCATCAGCGTATGACGCTTGGCCCCCGCGAGCGGCAGCAGCGTATCGATGGCCACCGTGCGCGTGGCGTCCAGACCTTGTTCAACGGCGCAGGTCGTGGCATCGAGTCCCAGCGGTGTGACAACGATCAGCGCTGTCTCCGACGGTTTGTCGTCGCTTTCGATGGTCACCCCCGTGGCACCCAGCAGTTCGGCCACGGCGGCGAAGCCACGTGTATCGGCCCGGCTGATCCACACACTTGCCGGCAACGCGTCGGGGGCGGGGGCTTCGGCCGGCACCTGCTGCTTGCCGTCGACGTAGCGATAGAAGCCTTCCCCCACTTTGCGGCCGAGCAGTCCGCCGGCGAAACGCACGGCGGTGATCGGCGACGGACGGAAACGTGCCTCTTCGTAGAACTGGTGGTAGATGGACTCCATCACCGGGTGCGAGACGTCGAGCGCGGTGAGATCGAGCAGTTCGAACGTGCCGAGACGGAAGCCCGCTTGCTCGCGCAGAATACGGTCGATGTCGGCAAAGCTCGCTACGCCTTCGCTCGCGACACGCAGGCCTTCGGTGTTCATGCCGCGTCCGGCGTGATTGACGATGAAGCCCGGCATGTCCTTGCAGCGCACGGCCGTGTGGCCCATGCGCTGGCCCAGCGCGAGCAGGGCGTCGCCGACGTCGGGCGCGGTGCGCAGGCCATCGATGACCTCCACCACTTTCATGAGCGGCACCGGATTGAAGAAGTGGTAGCCGGCCACGCGCTCCGGACGCTCACATGCCGCGGCAATCGCGGTGATCGACAGCGACGACGTGTTCGATGCGAGGATCGCATCGGTGGCGACGATCCCTTCGAGCGAGCGGAACAGGTCGCGCTTGATGTCGAGCTTCTCGATGATGGCTTCGACGACGAGTTGGCAGTCGGCCAGATCCTCGAGCGCGTTGCAGGCCTGCAAACGCCCCATCGTCGCCTCGACGCTCGACGCCTCGATCTTGCCCTTCGCGGCGAGCTTGTCCAGCGTGTCACGCAGGGCGTCCAGCGCGGCTTGTACTGCCTTGGCGTTGGTGTCGTACAGCTTCACACGCAGACCGGCCTGTGCGGCGATCTGAGCGATGCCACGGCCCATGGCGCCGGCACCGACGATGCCCAGCACATCGATAGCCTTGGCCGGAGAGGTCGCAGAGGCCGGGGAGGAGGATGCAGTCATTCGGAGTGTCTCGAAGTGGATGTCGATTGTCGTCGATCGGTGTCGTTCTGGTGGCGCGCACGGCGCAGCACGGCACTGAGCGGTGCGACTCGTCATTCTATCGTCCGACCGGTCGGTCGGGAAATGAATTTCCTGACGAGTTGCGCAGCGATGCAAACCGATGCCCCTGATGCGTTGCCGCTATTGTCGCCGATCTCGTTGTGGCTGCCAGCGCTTGTTCCGCTGAGCGGTCGGAGGGGGGCCGGGTAGGGTGTCAGGACTGGGCCGCACCGGGGCACACATCGGCCATCTGAACCGTTGGCGGATTTCGAGACGTCGTTCGGGGCAGGCGTCTCACGAACGGTCGTGCGATACCGTTACACTTCGGGTAGCCGCCAGTCGCGATCGCCGTAGCTGTGAACCGCGACAGGCAGCCAACGAGACGCCGCCACCGCATCGGGGGCAGCGCACCAGGGACGCATCATGAAACTGCGCGTGGATCATGGCGCCTCAACGACAACAGAGGCGCTGGGCATGGCGCATGGGAGACATCATGTTGAAGCTGTACGGCTTTCCAATCAGTAACTACTACAACAAGGTCAAGGTGGTGCTGTTCGAGAAGGGCTTGCCCTTCGAGGAATCGGAATCGATTCCCTGTCAGGAAGAGTGGATGCTGCAGTCCTCGCCGCTTGGCAAGGTGCCGTATCTGCAGACCGAGAAAGGTTTTCTGGCCGAGTCGCAGGTGATTTGCGATTTCCTTGAGGCGACGCATCCGTCTCCCGCGCTCTTCTCGCAAGATCCGTGGCAGCAGGCCAAGGAACGCGAACTGATCACGATGACGGAGTTGCATCTGGAACTGGTGGTGCGCGAGGTGTACACGCAGGCGTTCTTCGGCGGCACGGTGTCGGAAGGCACGCGCAACCGCACGGAGAAGCTGCTGCGCCGGAACATCGTGGCGTTCAAGCGGCTGGCGAAGTTCGCACCTTACGTGGCGGGCGAACAGTTCTCGATGGCGGATATCGTCGCCGGCATCCATCTGCCCATCCTCGGCATGGCCACACAAGCGGTCTATGGCGAAGACTTTCTGCAGACCGAAGGCATTGACTGGAAGGCGTATGGCAAGCGGCTTGCCGAACGTGAGTCGTTCCAGCGTATGCGTGCCGAGCAAAAGGCCTATCAACAGGCGCAGCAGGCGAAGAAGGCGGGATAAGTCCGCGATACGTCTTCGATAAGTCTTCGATAAGTCTTCGATGGATCCGAGATAGATCCGAGATAGATCCGAGATGGGGAAGGCGGAACACGGGATGGCAGGGTATCTCTCATGTCCCGCATGACTTATTCGCTTGATTCCTTCGTATGACGGTGCCGCTGCAAAACGAAAGGGCCGCAATGTTTCAGATTGCGGCCCTTTTTTCGTTCACTGCTGACGGTCGTTGGCGGTCAGATCTTCGCGAGTCGTGCGAGTGCCTCGCGCAGCGTGTCGTCCTTCTTGGCGAAGCAGAAACGCACGACACCCGACTCATGCGGCTCGTGATAGAACGCCGACACCGGGATCGCTGCCACACCAATTTCACCCGTCAGCCAGAGCGCGAAGTCGCCTTCGCTCATGTCGCTGATCGCGCTGTAATCCACGCACTGGAAGTAAGTGCCTTCGCAGGGCAACAGTTTGAATCGGGTGCCCGCCAGACCTTCGCGGAACAGATCGCGCTTCTTCTGGTAGAAGCCCGCGAGTTCGAGATACGGGGCAGGGTCACGCATGTAGTCTGCCAGCCCGACTTGCATCGGCGTGTTCACCGTGAACACGTTGAACTGATGCACCTTGCGGAATTCCGCCGAGAGGGCGGCCGGTGCCGCGACGAAGCCGACCTTCCACCCCGTCACGTGATACGTCTTGCCGAAGCTCGACACGATGAAACTGCGTCGCGCGAGTTCCGGATGGCGCGCCACGCTTTCGTGCCGCTTGCCGTCGTACACCATATGCTCGTAGACCTCGTCCGAGATCAGCAGAATGTCGGTGCCCGCCACGATCTCGGCCAGCTTTGCGAGATCCTGCTCATGCCACACGGTGCCGCTGGGGTTGTGCGGCGTATTGAACAGGATGAGTCGCGTGCGCGGCGTGATCGCGGCCGCCAGCTTGTCGAACGGAATACGGAACTCGGGCGCTTCGAGCGTGATGAACACCGGCTTGCCGCCGGCCAGCTCGATCGACGGGACATAGCTGTCGTACGTCGGTTCGAACACGATCACTTCGTCGCCCGGATGCACGCTTGCGAGAATCGCGGTGAGCAGCGCTTGCGTGGCACCCGCCGTCACCGTGATTTCCGTGTTCCAGTCGTATTGCTGCCCATAGAGCTTGCCGATCTTGTCGGCAATGGCCTGACGCAGCGCCGGTACCCCGGCCATCGGCGGGTACTGGTTGTGGTCTTCGCGCATGGCGCGCGAGACGGCGTCGACGATCTTCGGATCGCAGGCGAAATCGGGGAAGCCCTGACCCAGATTCACCGCCTGCTTCTCGGCGGCGAGCGCCGACATCACGGTGAAGATGGTGGTGCCGACGTTCGGCAGGCGCGAGGCGAGCGGCGGGGCAGCCAAAGCCTGAGCGGCGGGCGCGATGGAAGCAGTGTGAGGCGCGTTCATTTATGCGATGGACGAGGCTGTGATCAGACCGTCATTCTAACGCCGCTGCGTCTGGCTTGCGGGCGATGCCCTGCGGCTCGGCTTTCGATTTCAGACATTGCGCAATCCTGACGCAACCCCTACGCAACCCTTAAATAGCCCGTTCTCCGGCAGATTCCGATCTGTCCTTCGGAATTTACGCACTCGGGACGAGCAACGACGTGAAGGCGCTCGCCGTCACAATGCGAAAGCCGAACTGGCGTGCCACGCGGCTGCGCAGCTTCAACACGGCTTTGTCCTTGCTCACGAGCCAGTGGGCGTGACCGTCGCGCGCGGCTTCGAGGAATTTCTGATCGTCGCGGTCGCGGCATAGCGGCAACTGGGCAGGCGGCGGGGCGTCTTCCGGCACCACGATGCGATGCGTGTGGGCATCGACCCAGGCCAGGGCGGCGGCATTGTCGATCTCGCGTGACGAGAATTGAGGGTACGTGAGCACCACGGCAAGTTCATCGCGACAGCGCGGGGCCATGAGCGCGGTGAGGCGGCGCTCGACGAGGGCATCGCGCACAGGGCGCGCCACCGGATCGTCGAAGACCAGCAGATCGATCCAGACATTGGTGTCGAGCACCACGCGCGGTGGTGTGGCGAGCGTATCGAGGTGCTCGGCGAAGGCCCGTTCAGTGGGCGTGGCAACAGCGTTTTGAAGCATTGGATAGAATGGCGGTTTCTCGTTTTCGCAGGAACGCTGCACCCAATATGATAATTGTTCTCTCGCCGGCCAAATCGCTCGACTATGAAACGCCGCCGCACGTGAGCACGCACACCGTGCCGCAGTTCGTCGACGACGCTGCTGAACTGATCGATGGCCTGCGTGCACTGAGCCCCGCTCAGGTCGGCTCGCTCATGAGCATTTCCGATCAACTCGCAGCCCTGAACGCCACCCGTTACGCCGACTGGTCGCCCCGTTTCGACACGAGCAACGCCAAGCAGGCCGTGCTTGCGTTCAATGGCGATGTCTACGAAGGGCTTGCCGCCCGCTCTCTGAACGCCACCCAGCTCGACTTCGCGCAGAAGCATCTGCGCATCCTGTCGGGGCTGTACGGCGTGCTGCGTCCGCTCGATTTGTTGCAGCCCTATCGTCTGGAGATGGGCACGCGCTTCGTCAACAAGCGCGGCCGCGATCTGTATGCTTTCTGGGGTGAGCGTGTGACGCAGACGATCAACGCCTCGCTCGCCGAACATGCCGAGACGCGTCGTGTGCTCGTCAACCTCGCATCGGAAGAGTATTTCAAGGTCATCAAGCGCCGTCTCGTGGCCGCGCCAGTGATTACGCCGGTGTTCGAAGACTGGAAGAGCGGCAAGTACAAGATCATCAGCTTCTACGCCAAGCGGGCGCGCGGGCTGATGGCGCGCTATGCCATCGAGCGCGGCGTGACCGATGTGCAGCAGCTCAAGACCTTCGACAGTGAGGGCTACGCATTCGACGACAGCGTGTCGAACGATTCGCTCTGGGTATTCCGCCGTCGCGTTGCCTGACGCCAGTCGACCTCCGGCCCCGTGGCAACGTCCCGGGGTTTTTCATTTCTGCCAGCGAGACAAGCCATGACCGTCCATATCAGCAGCAGGTTCGACAGCGGCGCCATCCATGTGGTGAGCGCCGAGCGTGCCGATGACATTCACGTGCGCGTTGCGCAGGACGGCGCCGCCGAATTCGCGCAGTGGTTCCATTTTCGTGTGCAGGGCGTGGGCGGTGTGCCGTGCCGCATCGTGTTCGATAACGCAGGGCAGACGTCGTATCCGCGCGGCTGGGAGAACTACCGCGCCGTAGCATCGTACGACCGCGTGACCTGGTTCCGTGTGCCGACCTCGTACGACGGCCAGGTCATGACGGTATCGTTCACACCGGCGCACGACAGCGTTTATCTGGCGTATTTCGAGCCGTATGCGGAGGAGCGTCATCTGGCGCTGCTCGGCACGGCGCAGAATTCCCCGCGGGTGAGTTCGCGCTCACTGGGGCAGACCGTCGACGGGCGCGACATGACGTTGCTCACCGTGGGCGAGCCGCGCGCGGGCAAGCG